>NZ_SSNX01000003.1:0-300000 GCF_004801415.1 Deinococcus sp. KSM4-11
CGCCTCCGAAGAGGCTCAGAAACAATACTCGCGACCTTACCTCCTGTCAACCCCCTTCCAGCCGTACCCATGCTACGCTCCGACATATGCGCGTGAAGGTCGTGTTTTTTGCCCGCCTGAAGCGGGAAATGGGTGTAGAGCAGCTCGAGCTGGATGTACCAGAGGGCGCGGATGTCCGCACCGTGGCGGCAGCGGTCGAGCAGAAGCATCCGGTAAGCCTGAAGGGCTGCATGGTCGCGGTCAACGAGACGTATGCCACGCCGGAACAGCTGGTACGGCCGGGCGACGAGGTGGCCTTCCTGCCGCCAGTGGCGGGAGGCAGCGACGCAGACGCGGGCACGCATTGCGAGGTGACCGCCGAGCCCCTGCGACTGGCGACCGCCGACGCCTATCTGGTGAGACCTGAATACGGAGCCCAGGCGTACTTTGTCGGCACCGTCCGCAGTCCGAACAAGGGCCGGATCGTGGAATCCATCGAATACGAGGGCTACGGCCCGATGGCCGAGAAGGTCATGCAGGGCGCGGCGCAGGCGGCCCGCGACCGTCATGGGGAATTGCGGATCTATCTGCAACATCGGGTGGGGAGACTGGCCCCTGGTGAGGCCAGCATCCTGATCGGCGTGGCCAGCCCCCACCGGCGCGCGGCCCTGGAAGCCTGCGATCAGATCATCGAGTACCTCAAGGTGCATGTCCCGGTGTGGAAACACGAGGCCGATGAGGACGGCGAGCACTGGGTGGATGGGCATACCGGTCACCCGACCCTCTAGGTTCAGAATCCAGGAACCGGTGTGTCCGATCTCAGCGACAGGGCAGTCTGCTCAACCGCTCGAATGATCCCCACCGCACCAGGAGATGACCGGTGGCATCGCATCTGGGCCAGAATTCGAAATGCCAAATGGTGCGGTCACCATGACGTTTTCTGAGTCGC
This sequence comes from Deinococcus sp. KSM4-11, assembly GCF_004801415.1. NCBI lineage: Bacteria > Thermotogati > Deinococcota > Deinococci > Deinococcales > Deinococcaceae > Deinococcus > Deinococcus sp. KSM4-11. The sequence continues at coordinate 929 of NZ_SSNX01000003.1, forward strand.
AGACCTCCTTAAAACGCCTCAACCGGGCCGGTCGACAGGGTTCTGCTGCTCGGGCGGTGGCGGGTGGCTGCCCTGGCGTGGGTCACCGATCTGCCGGGCGAAGGCCTCGAAGGTCAGGTAGTACCGTCCGGCCAGCACGATCATCAGGGCGACCACCAGTCCCAGGGCGAGCAGCAGCGGCCAGCCCGCCGCGCTGCCCAGGATGCTGTTGAACACGAAGTGCAGGGTGACGCTCAGTACCACGCCCTGCACCACCCACGACCGCCCCCGCTGCCAGTGCAGCCCGCCCAGCGCGTACCCCTGTGGAGCACTGAACAGCGCGTGTGCGAGTGTGGTCACCACCGCATGCCAGGTCGCCGCACGCGCGCCGAACCCCAGCGAGTAGGTCAGATTCTCCATGAGGGCGAACCCCAGTGCGGCCGTCACGGCGTAGACCAGTCCGTCCATGGGTTCATCGAAGGACGCCTCGGAAATGGCGGTGCTGGCCGCCAGGAACTTGCTGCCTTCCTCGACCAGCGCCGTGAGCAGCGCGACCAGCAGCAGCGCGAGCGGCAGGGTGGAGTTCAGGAGGCGGCCCAGGCTGGCTTCCAGGGCGGCGGCGACCAGCCACGCGAACATGCCCCAGCCGAAGGTGCGGGCCAGCAGCCACGCGGGCTCGGGATGCCGGTCGCGCCGCACGAAAAACCACAGCCACGCGAAGGTCAGCGTGAACGAGACGAGCAGTGGCAGCAGCACCGCGTCAGGTCACCAGCTGCGCGGCGCGGGCCTGCAGGGGTGCGTGCGCGAGGTGCGTGAGGGCCAGGGCCAGGGCGTCGGCAGCGTGGTTGTTGAAGAGTTCCCGCACACCCAGCGAAGCCTTGACCATGTAGATCACCTGCTCCTTCTCGGCGCGGCCCGTGCCGACCAGCGACTTCTTGACCTGCATGGGACCGTAGGCGTGGATGGGCACGCCGGCCTGTGCACACGCGAGCTGCACCACCCCGAAGGCCTGCCCGACCTTGAAGGCCACGTCGGCCTGCTTGCGCAGGATCTGATCCTCAATGGCGACGGCGTCTGGACGGTACTCGGCAAGCAGGCGGCTGACTTCCTCGTGGATGTACTGCAGGCGACGGGGCATGACCCACGCGCTCTCGGTGGTCAGACAGACGTGGTACAGGTGCCGGGCCCGGCGGATGTCGCCCTCGACCAGGCCGAGGCCGAGGTTCGCGAGTCCAGGGTCGATGCCAAGCACGATCATGCCGCCAGCATACAGGTCGGTTGCGTGGAGCACAGCAAAAACCCCCGCACGGGCGGGGAATCGGGGAAAAGGGCCGTTATAGACGACTTTTCGGGTCAACACCTCGCGCAGGCCGGCACCCAGGAAATTGAAGGCCAGCACGGTGACCAGGATCGCCAGCCCCGGTCAGAAGGCCACGAACGGATGCTCCAGCACGACCTTGCAGCCTTTCCGATCCTGCGTGGCCGCGTAGAGTACGGGGTTGAAGGTAACGGTGAAGTTGTCGGCGCCGTTCAAAGCGATCTTCGCGCCGTTCTACGGATCACGGCAGGGCACCGGCACACGGTCGTCGCTCTCGGGTTCAGCCAGGAATCTACGTCGGCCGAGATGACATGTGTACCGGCGCTCCACCTGGCGTCCTTACGGATGGTGTACTACGGCATCGAGGATCACACCGCCCTTAGCGGCCTCGATGATCTTGTCGCCGTTCGCGAGGGTGCGGGTCGCGATCTCCCGATGGACATCTCCCTCGTCGTCGAGGCAGGTGTGGCCGGCAGTCATGAAGGTATTGATCTCGCTGGCGATGGCTAAGTTTTGGGTTGCACAGGTCGAACATCGTCAACAGCTCCTGTGAAAGGCCGATCACAAGGCTGTTGCTGGATGATCGTGGCGCTATCTGCGTGTAATGAGCGAGAGCGTAAAGGCGCCTCAGCTCGCCTCGAGGGACAGTTTGCCAATAGAATCGCAGAATTTCCGTTTCCTCACCCTGAGCGGGCATAAAAAAGGGCCCCGAAGGGCCCATACACATTGCGGGAAGGGTCAGTGGCTGGCGCAGCCGCCCGAGCCCTCGCCGTCCGGCGCCTGCGAGGAGTCTGTGCGGAAGGAGTGGCCACAGCCGCAGGAGGACGTGGCATTTGGATTGTGCACGGTGAAGCCGCCACCCATCATGTTCTCCACGAAGTCCACTTCGCCGCCGCGCAGCAGGGGCAGGCTCATGTGATCGACCAGCAGTTTCACGCCGCGGTCGTACACGATGGTGTCCCCTTCCAGTTCGCGGTCGTCAATGGCCATGCCGTACTGGTACCCACTGCAGCCGCCGCTCTTGATGAACACGCGCACGCCAGCGTTTTCCTTGCCGCTGTTCTGGAGGATGCCCAGGGCCTTCTGGGCGCCGAATTCGCTGATGCTGATCTCCGGAGCAGGAGTGCCGGTGTTCGTTTCGGGGAAGGAGGTCGCCGTCATGTGTGAAGCGTACTCCTATTCGGGAAACGGAATTGTGCGCCCCTGGTGCTTTGGGAGGCCTGCCGCCGCCGCTGCCTTGAGAGAATCCCAAACCTGGGCTTACATTCCTTGAGTGTGGTCATGTTAAGATGACACCATGACGAATCCCGCGACGAACAACCCGTACGCCGAGTGGTTCGAGAAGCTCCGCGCGGAGTACGGCGAGCAGCTCGGCCAGATGCCTCTCCCCGACGGCCTCCCCGAACACCTGCGCTCCCTGATCCGCAGCGGGGACGAGGATGCTATCCAGTTCATGCTGAAACTCGCGTGGCAGTTTGGTGCCCAGGTCGGCTACGCCGCCGGCGCCCGCCAGAACGAGGAGCAGGCCAGCGCGTTCCGGCCCAGCCGGGGCGTCCAGGCCTGAACCCACCCTCCCCTGCCTATCCCCTGCCGCCCCATTCCGGGGCGGTTTTCGTCGTGCCCTGGCGCGACCTTCCGCCTCAGGACAGTGAACTGCGCGGCTGCGCCCACCAGTCCAGCTCGGCAGGGCCGTCGAGGAGCCCGCGTGCCTGCAACTCTTCGAGCACGGTTAGGGCGAACCGCCGCACCCGCTCGTCTGGCGCGTCTGCAACGCCGTGACCATCTAGACCAAGGTCGCGGGCCGTTTGGGCAAGCACCAGGGCCAGATCATCCATGGCACAGGCTACCCCGAATGACGATGGCCCTGTTCTAACGACAGGGCCATGCAGTCAGGACGGGGCGTTCAGTCGTCGGCCGCCGAGTGGCTGAGCTGGGCCGAATGCGCGGCCGCGTCGCGTTCGTCGGCTTCACGCAGGGCGCGGATCAACCGGACGATACCGACGGTGGCGAAGTAGGTGAGGGCCGGCACCACGAACACCAAGATCCAGAGCACGGCGTTCGCGTTTGCGGTGGTCAGGACGCCGCCCTGAATCAGATCCGGCTTGTACCCGGCCAGTGAGAGCGTCAGCATGAACGCCATGAAGGCCGTGCCTGCCGCCAGCCGCACCGGATGATCCGTGGGGTTCTCGGCGTAGTAGTTGTTCTCCTTGCTGATGTCCAGCATCGGCACAGCGAACATCAGGCCGATCACGATGCCCGGGAAGACCATGGCCCCCACGAACTCGGCGCCGATGGTGCCGCCCAGGATCTGGAAGTCGAAGCTGGGAATGATCGCCAGCGCGCCGAACACCCACAGCAGGTACCAGTCGGGCTTGATGTTCGGGATCGGGGTGGAACTGGGCGCGCCGAAGACCTCGACCGGGTGAACCGGAATGAAGGCCGCGAAGAGCAGCACGATACCCGTGAACAGCAGCGCCAGTAGCAGCATGATCGGCGTCTGCTGGGTCAGCAGCGGCACGCCCACGATCTTCTTGTACGCGAGGCGCTTGGCGTACTGCGGCTGCGTGTGCTTCTGCTTGATCATGATCAGCAGGTGCGCGCCAGTCAGGGCCAGCAGGATGCCCGGCAGCAGCATGATGTGGTAGCCGTAGATCCGCGGAATGATCCCGGCACCAGGGAACTGCCCGGCGAAGGCCGCCTGCGATGCCCAGTCGCCCACCCAGGGCACGGACTTGGTGATGGCGTACACCACGCCGACCGTCTGGTACGCGTAGTTGTCGTACGGCAGGATGTAGCCGGTCACGGCGGTCAACGCGGCGAAGATCAGCAGCAGCATGCCAATCCACCAGTTGATCTCGCGGGGCTTCTTGAACGCGCCCGTGAAGTAGATGCGCATCATGTGAATCACGGCGGCCGCGACCATGATGTTGGCCATCCAGTGGTGGACGCGGCGCAGCATGTCGCCGAAGGGCATCGCGTTGATCTTCAGAGCGGAGTGATACGCCGCCGGAATGTAATTCACCTTGTCGGCCGTACCCGGATCGAAGGAATTCACCACCAGTGAGTTGCTCGGCTCGTACGACAGCGCCAGCAGGATGCCGGTGATGATCAGGACGATCAAGCTGAACAGCGTGATCTCTCCTAGGAAGAAGGAGTGATGCACGGGGAAGGCTTTGCGCAGGAACTTGTCGTTCAGGCGGGAGATGTGCAGACGCTCGTCCAACCACTGGTTCATGACAGTAGCTCCTTCACCTGCGCGGTGTATTTCGTCCAGTCGTCTTCCGTGTTGAAGCCGTAGGGCTTACTCAGGAAGAAGCCTGTGGCGACGATCTTGTCCCCATCCAGCTTGATGGGCAGCTGGGCCAGCGGCGCGGGCGGCGGGCCGCCGATGACCTTGCCCCCCAGTTTGGGATCGTACTGACCGGAGTGGCAGGGGCAGTTCATCAGGCCCGGCTTCTGGTCGTTGTTGCCCACATTGCACCCGGCATGCTGGCAGCGGTCGCCGTACGCGACGATCTGGCCGTCGATGGTGCCTTCCATGTTGGTGGGGGCCTGGATCTGCCCGGCGGGGTACTTGAAGATCGCCAGGACGCTGGTGGGATCCTGGTCGCGGATCACGGGGCTGCCGTTCTTGTCCTTGCCCTGCGGCCACGCGCGCACGAGTTGCAGCCCCAGATCCGACACCTTCACCGGCTCGCCGTAACGGCTGGGATCGGCGTGTACCAGGACGTCGCCTTCCATGGGCGGCGCCAGGGCCGGCGTGAGACGGAAGACGGGCTTGGCGCCGCCCAGCGTGCTGATGAGGCTGAGGGTGCCGATGGCTGCCGCGCCGCCCATGGCCGCGTTGATGAATTTCCGGCGGGTGAGTTCAGGATCCTGTTTCTTGTAGCGGGTCATGGTTCAAACCTCTCTGAAGGGTGGGGGCAGACCGGGGCCTTACCAGGGGAATTCGCCGCTGGCGTCCTCGACCAGCACCTCGCCGTCCATGAAGAACTTCTTGTACAGCGCGATCGCGGCGGCCAGCGTGAGCACGATCATGGCGGCGTAGAAGCCCTCGGCGGTCACGTTCGGCATGACCGGTTCTTTGGCGGCCCAGCCGGCGTAATCGGTGACCATCTGGCGTTCGAACAGCACGCTGAACAGCACCGTCAGGGCCAGCGTGACCACCATGCCCAGCACCGCGAGCGGCGTCGAACGCACCTTGTGAATGCCGGGGTGCAGTTCCAGGCCCTCGGCCCACACCGAGTACAGGCCGATGATGCCGTAGGTGAGCAGCACCATGGTGAAGGTCGCCAGGAAGATCTCGGGGAGCTTCAGATCCTCGGGCACGAAGCGGCTGCGGTTTTTCAGCACGGCCGGATCGATCTTGCTCTGGCCGGCAGCGACGGTGGCGGGCGTCAGGGGCTCGGGAATGCTGTTGCCCCACGAGTGCAGGACGTAGTTCGCGACGGCGTAGATCTCGTTGTCCTTGAGCTTGCCGCCGAAGGCCGGCATGCCGCCCTTGCCGTTCGTCACGATGGTGTAAACGTAGGCGGGATCCTTGAGGATCTTCGCGTCGCCCGCCAGGCGCGGCCCGACCACACCCTGCCCCTGCGCGCCGTGACAGCCGACGCAGCCGGCCGACGCGAAGGTCGCCTTGCCCACGGTCGGCCACTCCTTGCTGATGTTCGCCACGACCGTGGGGTCGACGACCACCGGTTTGGGCGCGGTCTCCTTGTTGAACAGGAACAGCAGCAGGATCCACATAATGGCCGCGCTCACGATGGCGACCCACGGCATGACAGCGTCGTTTCTTTCCACGTTCCCTCTCCCTCACGCCTGGACTGGACTTGCGTCCGAAATCCCGCTCACAGTGGACTAATGCGGGTCAGCATAGCACGCACTCCAGGCGGCTCCAGCAGCGCTTGACACGGACTTCCGGGCATCCTGACACCCTGCATTCTGCGCCTGACCGTGCGGTTAAATGTCCCCCATCCGCGCCGTGTTCAGGTCGCGCCCAGCGCCGCCAGCAGGGGCCACAGTGCGTCGGCCAGCAACCTCACATCCCGGTTCTCCGGGTGCTCGCGCAGGTCCGTGCCGCCCTCGGACAGCAGGGCCACGACCAGCGGCGCAGGCGTGTACAGCACCCCGACGTCGTGGTGGACGCCCTCCAGTTCACCGCTCTTGCTGCACAGCCGGTAGCGTGGGCGGCCATCGTCCAGCACAGGGACGCGCCGCCCGATCACGTCGCGGTGCTGCTGGCGAGACAGGATGTCCAGGGCCAGGGCCGTGTGCGCGGCGTCCAGCAGCTCGCCCCTGACCAGCCGGCCCAACAGCTCCGTCTGCTCGCGGGCCGTGGTGCGGTTGCGCTCCCCCCGCTGCTGCGCCTCGTTGCGCTGCTCCGGCGGCAGCTGCAGCTTGCCGACCAGCCGGGTGGCGCCGCAGCCGTGGGCGTCCAGCCAGGCGTTCACGGCGTTCACCTCCAGTTGCCCGATCACGAGGTTCGTGGCGGTGTTGTCGCTCACGATGATCATCAGGGTCAGCACGTCCTGCCAGGTCAGCGCCAGACCTCCCGACAGGTCGTGCAGGACGCCCGCTCCGGTCACACGGTCGCTGGCGTCCATGACCACCCGCGCGGTCAGGTCGAGTTGCCCAGCTTGGGCCCGCTCCAGCGCCAGCAGCAGCAGCGGCACCTTGATGGTGCTGGCCGCCGGGAACACCTGGTCTGCGTTCAGGGCGACCCGCACCGTGCCGTCGAGCGTCGTGACGCTCAGCCCGACGCTGCCCGTGAACCCACGCCCCCGCAGGTCGGCCAGAAAGGACGCCTCGACTCCGTTCACGAGCTCAGTCGGGCAGATCCAGGCCGGCCAGCACGGCGAAAGGATGGGCCGTGCCCACCGGCCGCAGCGTGCAGAAGGGCGCAGCGCCGTCGGGCTCGACCCGGTGCGGGCAGGTCGGGCACTCCGGGAAGGCCTGCTCGGTATACGCCAGATCGGGTTCGGCCGTCACGACCACCCACTCCCGGTGACAGCCGGCCCGGAAGGTCACGGGGACGGTTCCGCGTGCCTTCCGATTCACACCCGGTCTACTCAAGGTTGGCGATGCCCTCGCGGATGGCATACAGCGCCGCCTGCGTGCGGTTGTTGAGCTGCAGCTTGGTGAAGATCTCCGAGAGGCGGTTGCGCACGGTCTTCTCGCTGATGTCGAGGCGCAACGCGATGTCCTGGTTCGAGAAGCCCTGCGCGAGCAGCTTGAGGATCATGGTCTCGCGCTCGTTCAGATCCGCGTGCTTCTCGCTGGGCAGCTCCTCGCGCTTGTCGCGGAAGTCGTCCAGGACGTTCTGGGCCATGTCGGCGTCGAGCAGCGCCTCGCCCGACGCCACGCGCTTGATCGCATCGAGCAGCGTGGTCGCGTCGGCGTCCTTCAGGATGTACCCGCGCGCTCCGGCCTTGACGGCCTCGAACACGTAGCGGTCCTGGCGGTACATGGTGATCATGATGACCTTCGCCTGTGGGTCGATCTCCAGGATGCTCTGGGTGGCCTTCACACCGTCGAGTTCCGGCATCTGGATGTCCATCAGGATCACGTCCGGGTGGGTGTCGGCGGCGTAGCGCAGGGCCTCGCGGCCGTTGGCAGCCTCACCGATCACCCGCATTCCCTCGGACTCCAGCAGGCTGCGCAGGCCCTGGCGGAAGAGGGCATGGTCATCGACGAGCAGCACGCGGATCATTCCCCCAGTGTACGCGCGGCCCGGCGGTCAAAAGGCCCACCCGGCAGGAAACTGTAAGGGAGCGGGCTTACACTGGGCAGCGTGATCACCTGGTTCGACGCCCTGCTCATCACGTTCTGGGCGATCCTCACGGCCCTGGGCGCCCGACGCGGCCTGTCCGGCCTCGCGTGGGGTCTGGGGGGTGTCGCGCTGTGCTTCCTCGCCAACTCGCTCTCCGGCAGTCCTATGGCCGCTGCCCTGATCGCGCTAATGCTGAGTGCGGGCCTGGCCATCGCCCTGGGCCGCCTGATCCCGGCGCCGCTGGCGCAGGCCTGGCACATGGCCCCGGGCGCGCTGGGCGGCTTCCTGCTGGGCGGCCTGCTGATTGCCACGGCCGTCCTGAGCTTCCCGCTGGACGTGCAGGTCACCACCCGCGGCCCGCAGGGCACCTATCCGTCGCCCAGCCTGCCGCCCGCCATCTACGACGCCGTGCGGAACTCCGCCGTGCAGAACGCCCTGCGGGGCGTGTGGGGCTCCGGCGCCACCCTCAAGACCCTGCTGATCCCGGATCAGGCGCGCGGCCTGTAGGCCACGGCGTCCGCACGTCCCGCCTACTCGGCCTGTGGAGCGGGCGTCTCCACGTGCGGTCGGCCCTCGACGCCGCGCTGGCTGAGCAGCGTCGCGACGACCACCAACGCGCCGCCCAGCGCGCCTCTGGCCCCCACACGCTCTCCGAGCAGCAGGAAGCTGAAGACCATGGCGGTCACGGGTTCCAGCGCGTAGATCAGGCTCGCCTCGGCCGCGCTGACCCGCCGCTGTCCGACCGTCTGGAGCAGGGTGGTGACGGCGGTGGCGGCCACGCCCAGGTACAGCAGCGGCCCCCAGCTCCCCGCAGGCGGCAGGATCGGCGCTCCGCTGAGCAGCAGCCACACGATGCCCAGGGCGCTCACCGCGACGAGCTGCGCCATGGTGAAGGGCAGCGCCGCGTGCCGGTGCGCCATGCGTTCCAGCACCACGATGAAGCCCGCGTAGGTGATGGCGCAGGCCACCGCCCACAGGTCGCCGATCACCAGCGCGCCCCCCTCCCAGGAGAGCAGCGCGAGGCCCAGCACGGCCAGGGGCAGCGCCAGCCACAGCGTCAGGGGCAGGCGGCGACGCTGCGCGATGGTGAGCCACACCGGCACCATCACGACGTTCAGGGCGGTGAAGAACGCGGCGCGGTTCGCGGTGGTCGTCTGCAGGGCGATGGTCTGCGTGCCGTAACTGGCGATCAGCCACGCCCCCAGCAGCAGACCGTCCCGCCACAGCGGCGGGCCTGACGCTGCGGCCACAGCCGACGCGGGCCGTGACCGGGCCGCCCGGCTCCACACGACCGGCGCGAGGGCCAGCGTGGCGATCACGAAGCGCCACGCGACCAGGCCCGGCGCGCTCATCGTCTCGCCGAGCGTCTTGACGACGGCGAAGGTGCTGCCCCAGATGGCCGTCACCAGGATCAGCATCAGGACGCCGCGCAGGTGGTCGCCGGTGGCGGTCGGGGAAGAAGTCGGCGCGGTCACGCAGGGATTGTAGAGGGCCGGACCGAGCCGCCGGGTCAGGGCACGGCTCAGCGGATTGTGACCTGGAAGCAGGCGCTGCCACTCTCGCCCACGCCCAGGGTGCCCAGGGCGGCGCCCATGGTGCCCCGCGAGTACGTGCCGCCCGCGCTGCTCAGCGCTCCGCTGTCGGCATCGGTCGCGCTCGTCAGGTAGGACGTGACCGCGCCGCGCAGGAGTTTTACGCCGAAGCCAATGGCGCTGCTGGGCTCATCTGCGTCGTAGGCGGTGGTCAGGGCGGCGGTGGTGCCCGGCACCTGATCGGTGATGGCGAAGTTCGGCAGCGCCACCCCGCCGTAGTTGCCGTAGTCGATGCAGTACTCCAGCACCTCGCCGGGCAGCCCCTGGCCGGACGTGCCGAAGGCCCCACCCGCCGTGACATTGCGGACTTTCTTGCTCAGCTTCCCGTACACCAGGGCGGTGCCGGCACTGGCCGCGTTGTTCGAGGCCACCGGGTCGGCGGTGGCGCTGCCCACACTCGCCTGGTTGGTCAGGGCCCGCATGGCGGCGGTGCTCTCCAGCGTCGCGGTGTCCGGCGTGGTGGCCGTGACCGTGACCGTCCAGGTGGCGCCGTTCGCCAGCGAGGCGGCCGTCCAGCTGAGGTTCTGGCCGCTCACGCCGGCCGCCGGGCTGCTGCTCTTGTAGGTCAGGCCGGCGGGCAGGGTATCGGTCAGCGTGACCGTGGTCGCCGCGTCCGGGCCGGCGTTCGTCACGGTCAGGGTGTAGGTGATGTCCTGCGCGGGCTGGGCGTAGGCGGGGCCGGTCTTGGTGACCTTCAGGTCGGCCTGCGCCGCGCCGACCGTGATCGCCACCGTGGCGGTGTCGCAGGCCGTTCCAGTGGCCGTGTCGCACAGCCTGTACGTGACGGTGTACGTCCCGGCCGTGGCGGTGTTCGGCACCACCAGCTGCCCGCCCGCGTTCACGCTCAGGCCCGTCAGGCCACCGTTCGCGCTGATCGTGACGGCCGCGTTCGCGGTGGTGGCCGCCGCGCCGCCCACCGTGTCGTTGCCGAGCACGGTCACGCTGCCGCCCGCGCCGTAGGCGAAGATGACGGCGCTGTCGTTCACGGCATCCACGATGGCGGTGCTGGCGGTCGCGCTGTTGTTGCCGCTGGTCGTGTCGCTGGCGTGGGCGACCGAGGCCGTGTTACCGACCGTGCCGGTCGCCGTGGCCGCCAGCATGCCGGTCACCGTGAGGGTCACGTAGTGAGTGTCGGCGGTGGTCGCCGGGCCGGAATCGACGGGCAGGCCCGCGCTCAGCGTGATGGCGTTCCCGCTGCCGCTCGCCGCACCACAGGTGGCGGTGCCGGTGGCCGCGCACGTCCAGGTCACGCCAGTCAGGAGGGCGGGCACCGTGTCCGTGATGGTGGCCCCGGCCGCGACGTTCGGGCCGTTGTTCCAGACCTTCACGGTGTAGGTGAGGCTCTGGCCGGAACCGGCGGTGGCGCGGCTGACCGCCTTGCTGATGGCCACGTCGGTCACGGGCGTGACCGTGTCGGTGTCGGTCACGGTGCCGGTCGGGGTGACATCGACCGTCCCGGCGGGCAGGGTGGCCGTGACGCTGTTGCTGACCGAGCCCGTGGTGGCCGTGACGCCGGCGGTCACCGTCAGGGTGATGGAGCCGCCGGACGGCAGGGAGGCGATGGTCACGCCGCTCTCCAGACCGGCGGGCGTGAGGGCCGGACAGGCGGCTCCACCAGTGGCGGCGCAGCTCACGCCGGTCTTGCTGAGGCCCGTAACGGCCGGATCTGTGAGCACCGTGCCGTTCGCACTGCCGGGGCCGGCATTCGTCAGGGTGATGGTGTAGGTGGTCGTGCCACCTGCGTTCACACTGGTCACACCGTCCGTTTTGGTGAGTGTCAGGTCGGCCACGGTCGGTAGGGTCACGGGCGTGGGCGCGGCCGTATCCGCGTTGGCGCTGGCGGGCGGGGTCGTGCCGTTCGTGGACGTATCGGTGGCGAGCAGGTCTACGGGCGGCAGGAGCGTTCCGCCGCTGAGCGCATAGCCGTCATTGGGGGCCGTGCTGGTGCTGGTGGCCACCACGCTGTTGTTCAGGGTCGTTGTGCTGGCGGGAACGCTCGCCGCGTTCGGGTACACAGCCCGCACGGTGAAGGTCACGGTCACGCCGGCGCCGGCGGCCAGCGCCGTGGTGCCCGAGAGCAGCCGCGTGTCGCCGGTGCCAGTGAAGCTGCCGTTCAGTGTGGCCGAGCCCGCCGTGACGGTGGGGCCAGCCACGAGGCTGAGGGTGGGACTGCCCGCGCTGAAGGTCTGGGCGAGGTTCTCCGTGAGCTGCACGTTCGGGTCGCTGACGGTGCCCGTGTTCTTCACGGTCACGGTGTACGGAATGTCGAAGGAGGTGGCGCTGTTCGCCGTCACGCCGCCCGCACTCTTGACCACGTCCAGGCGGTTGTCCGGGTATACGCAGGACGCTCCGTCCGCCTGGGTGGCGGCGCTGCCGGTCGCCAGGGTCGTGAACGCCCCGGTACTCAGGTTCACGGCGCCGTAGGTGCCGCCGTTCTGGACCACGTAGAGCGTCCCGGCCACGTCGAAGAAGGCGCTGCCGAACTGGTTCGAGCCGTCTCCGGCGGCGGCCGGAGTGCCGATCAGGGTGGTGGCGCCCGTCGAGGCGTTGATCCGGTACACGCCGCCCGGAGTGGACACGCCGTACAGAAAGCCGTCCACCGGGTTCATGGCGAGATCCGTCAGGGTAATCCCGCTGCCACCGCCCACGGTCAGCGTGCTGGCCGCGCCAGAGCCGATGGCGTACCTGTAGATCGTGGTGTCGCTGGCCAGCTTCTTGAGGTACATCGTGCCGCTCGCGTCGATGGTGGCGGCCGCGATGCTCGATCCGGCAGGCAGACCCAGCGTGGCAGAGCTGACCTCGACCGCGCCGGAGGTGCCCAGGCGGTACAGCCGGAACGGAGTCCCGCTCGTGAAGGGCGTGATGTTCACGGCGTAGAAGTAACCGTCGGCCTTGTTGAAAGCCAGAGCGTTCAGGCCGGGCCCGAAGCCCCCGGCCCACAGGGCCGTGCCGCCCGCCGCGAGGTTCCGGCGGTCGAGCGCGTACAGGCTAGAGAGCAGCGTGGTCGGATCCTGCCGCAACTGGTAGAAGCGGGCGTCGCAGGTGAGGGCTGACCCCGCGCTGCTGGCCGTGACAGTCAGGGTGGCGCTGGCATCGGCGGCGGCCGTGACGGCCTGGCCGCTGATGCTCGCCGTGACGTTCGCGGCGGGAATGGTGTTCGTGCGGGTCGTGACGGCCGCGTCGGGCACGGTGACCTGCAAGGTCAGGACGCAGGAACTCCCCGCCGCGACTGTGCCGCCGACGAGTTTCAGGAGGCCGTCGCTGCTCTCGCTGGCCACGCCGCCCAGCAGGAGGGCCGTCCCGGCGCCCGTGCTGACAGTGCCGCCGCAGGAATTGGCAGTGAGGCGCAGCGGGAGTGGCCTGGACAGGCCCATGGTGCCAGAGAGGTCGTCGGTGACGGTCAAGGCGCTGGTCGCCAAGGGACTGGGGTTCGTGACCGTGATGTTCAGGGCGCTGAGACTGCCCGCCGTGACCGTCGCTGGCGAGAAGGCCTTGCTGACCGTGAGGGGCCGCACGACCGTGAGGGGCACGCTGGCGTAATCGTCCTCGGTGGTCACGCTGTTGCCGGGCGTGGAATCGCTGTCCGGCTGCGGGCTGGACGCGATCTCGGTGACGTTGGTGATCGTGCCGGTGCCGGTGACGGTCGCGGTGATGTCCAGCGTGGACGAGGAGTTCGCCACCGGTTCAGGAACCGACCACTGCCCGGTCGCGGCGTCGTAGCTGCCCGCGTTGGCACTGGAAGACACGTAGGTCAGCCCGGCCGGCAGCAGGTCGCTGACCACGACGTTCTCCGGCGGAACCACCGCGCTCGATACGGGGTCAGGGCCAGCGTTGCTGAGGGTCAGGCGGTACGTGACGGCGCTGCCGATCACGGGCGTGGCGGTGCTGACGGTCTTGGTGAGCGACAGGTCGGCCACGCCGCTGGTCACCAGGATCGGCACGCTGCTCAGGTAGAACAGGTCCTGGCTGCCGACGATGTTGATGGTGGCGGTGGTCGCGCCGCTGCTCGTCTTGGCGGTCACGTCGAAGGTATCGAAATCCACGCCGTAGGCGTCGTCACGGCCGGTCGCGGTGGCGGTGGCACCGCTGCTCAGGCCGGTGCTGATGGTGGAGTTGAAGATGCCCTGGCGCGCGCCGCTGCCGGTGCCACCCACGTTGAAGATGTTGTTGATGGCCGAGGGCGTCTGGCCCGCGCCGAAGCTCAGGGCCTCGGCGACGTTGGTGCTGGTGTTCACGTTCAGGGTCTCGTCGCCTTCCCACGCCAGGATTGAGGTCTTGGCCGCAAAGGTTGTCGGGACGCGCAGGCCCGTCATGGTGCGGGTGGTCGTCGAGTTCTGGCTGCGGTCGAAGCCCTCGTAGATGACCATGTTCTTGTACGTGGTCGTGGGATCGTCGTAGATGATGTACAGGCCCCAGCCGCCCAGCACGGTCTGGTAGGAGCAGTGCTGCGATGCGCGGGCGGGTTTCGTGGCGCTGGCGGTACCGACATCGGCTGCCTGGATGGTCAGGCCCGTCATGCTGTAGGTCTTGTTCGGGCTGCTCAGCCCGGCGATATACGCCGTGACGTCGGCGACGTTGCTGAAGAAGCTGTTGTAGTACGTGGGGGCCGCGGCTGACGGCACTGGCACGCTGTCGGTGTAGCTCGTCATGGCCGTGACGGCCTGGGTGTCGAAGGTGACGGTCGTGTCGTTCACGATGGTGCCCGGCACCGTGTCGGTGTCTCCCGTCCGCGTGGAGGACGCCGCCCAGTACAGCAGCGCCTTGCGGATCGTCGCCCCGGCCGGCACGCCGCTCACCGCCTGCGACGTGGCCGTGGTGCCCACCGCGCAGGAGTCTGCGGGGGTGGCCGAGTTGCGCTTCGTCCGGAAGGTCGCCCCGGTCGTCACGTAGTCGATGCGCCCCTGGAACTTGTACACGGGTGTGCTGGACAGAGGCGTGTCCGCCAGCGCCGTTCCGGCGAGTCCCAGCAGGCCCAGCGTCAGGCCCCGGACGACGGCCCCCACGGCGCGGGGCAGGATCATCCGGCGCGTTCCAGAGCGGGGTGGCGGGCAGGGCACAGCATGCTCCGAGTGTGCCCCGCGCCGTCTTGCACCGGGCTTACACGGCGGCAAAAAAAAGACCGTGCAGAGCGCACGGGCGACACCGGGAACCGGAGTGCTGCGGTCAGTGGGTGGGGCCCGCTTCGGCCGGACTGCCGCCCAGCAGCGAGTCGTCCAGGGTGAGGTCCACGCGCAGGTACGCACCCCGCCGGGTGTAGGTGTTGCCCAGGCCGTCGAAGCCCACCGGGTTGTAGCCCGCCGTGACCCAGGTGCCGGGCAGCGCACGGACGCTGGCTTCCAGGCCCAGGCCGTACTGGCTCTGCCCACTGCCCGGCTGGGTGATGGCGCGGCCCCACGCGCCCACGCCGAAGTAATCGGTGACGTAGTACGTGCCGCCCACGCTGCCCTGAACGGTGAAACTGCCGGGATCGCTGAGCAGCGTGCGTGTGTCCAGACCGCCGCGCACCGCCCAGTTCGCCTGCCGGTACTCGGCCGAGAGGGTGCTGCTGAATTCCGGCGCGCCGCCCGCCAGGGTGCCGCTGACATAGCGCACGGTGCCCAGCGAGTTGAACGTGGCGCTGCGGTAGGCGTACCCCAGGGCCGCGCGCGCGCCGTTCTTGCCCGCGCCGAACTCCACCAGGCCGTCGGCCGTCAGGGTCAGCTGATCGCTCAGGCTGCCGCTCACGCCGCCGCGCAGCACCACCCCGAAGCCCTTGGCGCCGAGGGTGAGATCCGTGCCAGTGGTGGCGACCACGCCCTCGGCCTTGTAGTGCAGGTCGGCGCCCGCCCCCACTTCACCCTGCTGGTGGTTCAGGTCGTAGGTGGCCGAGCCGCGCAGGCCCGCCGAGAGCCGCTCGCCCAGCGGCAGGGTGGTGGTCACGCCGAACCGGGCGCGGTTGCCCTGTCCGCCGCTGCCCGGCAGGTCGTACGCGGCGGCGTAATTCGTGGCGCCCAGCGTGGAATCGACCGTCAGGGAGGCCGTGTTCCCGGTGCGCCAGTTCAGCTGATCCGTGAGGCCCAGCGTGACCTTGTCCGTCAGGGCGTAGCGGGTGGTGACGGTGGTGGTGGGATCGAGGGTGCCGCCTGCCCCGCCCAGCGGCTGGCTGTGCGTGATGTCCACGTCGATCGGCGCGTGGTGGTACCCGGCGCTGACCACGGCGGCCAGGCCGTGGTCATCCCCGAAGGCGCTCTTGAGTCCGGCCCCGACGCTGAACGGCGCGAGCTGGTAGTCGGCATGGGCGGTGACGCTGCCCCCCTGGGCGCGGGCCGCGCCGCTGCCCGTGTCGTGGTACTCGGCCTGCGCGCTGGCCGTGAGGTTCGCGCTGACCTTGCTGGTGGCGTCCACCCCGACCGTCAGACCCGGCGTGAGGGGGGCGAGGCCGTGATAACTGGCGTCCTGGTAGCGGATACGGGCGGCCACGCTGCTGCTCGCCCCGAGTTTCGCCCCGGCATCCAGGCTGGCCTGCAGGCCCCCGGAATACGCGATCAGGCCGTCGGCGCGCAGCGTGCCGTCGTCGTAGGTGGCCCGAGCGCCCAGGGTCACGGTGTCATCCAGGCGCACAGCCGCCGCGCCGACCGAGTACTGCCGGGCGGTGTACTTCACCTGCGCGCCGGCGGCCAGTTTGCGGTTGGTCAGCGCGCTCTGCAGGCGGTAACTGACGACCACCACCACGTCGTTCAGGTCGGCGTCGACCGGGTCGAGGGCGCGGGCCAGCGTGATGATCCCGGTGCGGACGTCGAGCAGGTAATCGATGTTGCGGCGCAGGGTCGCGCGGCGCAGTTCCTTGCCACTGCCGTGCTCGGTGGTGAGCAGGGTCAGGGTCTCGCTGCCATCCTCGACGCCACCGGTGGGCAACCTCAGCAGGCGGGTGCCTTCCGGGACGAGCTTCTGATCGGTGATCCGGTTCTCGGGCACCATCGCCACGAAGCCGGACACGCGCGTGTCGCCCTTGCTGGAGGCGGTCAGGGCCGTGAGCTGCTCATTTACCGGCAGCACGTCGACCGGCACGCTGCTCTGTCGGTAGTCCACGCGGAAGTCCGGGTGGTCGTAGGTGAGCGCCACGGGATCGAGGCCCTGCAGGGGCACGCTCTCGGCGCTCTGATCCCCGGACAGGGCGTTGCGTTGCAGGGTGTCGCGGTCCGTGGGCAGGCCGTCCTTGTCGGCGGCCACGTAGAGTTTGCCGACGCCCAACGGGCCTTCATAGGAGGCGCGGGCCTGCCATTTCACGTCGTCGGCCACGCTGAACTGCCCGTCGAAGCCCACGGTGACGCTGGCCATGCCCACGCCCACACGGCTGGCGTCCGGGCGCACCTCGAAGCTGTACGGCTGCACCTTACCGCCCTCCAGAACATCGAGTTTCAGGGTGGTGGGGCCGGCCTGCGGCTGGAGATCCAGCACGCCCTCGCCGTTCACGAGTTTGAGCTGGTGGCCGCTCTCGCCGGGCGCCGCATCCGGCGAGAGGATGTCGAGGTTGCTGCGCAGGCTCACGCTGGTCTGCGCGCTGGAATTCCCGTAGGCGTCCAGCGCCTTGAACCGCACGCGCAGGGGCGTGCTGCCGTCCGCGCTGAGCTGCTCCGGCATGACCTGCAACTGGGCGGTCGGCCCGGCGAGGTTCACGGTGACGATGTCCGTCCCGAGTTGCAGGGTGTTCGGGCCGGGTTTGAGGGGCACGCCGACGTAGGTGACGCGGGTCACGCCGCGCACGCCGTCCTCGGTGATCTCGCCGATGCGGTCGCTGCCGACGACCACGCCGTTGATGGTCAGGGCCGCGTTCTGGCCCGCGCCCTGCTCGACGACTACGGCGATGCGGTCGCGCACGCGGATCAGGCTGCCACTCAGCGGCTGCTTGATGGCGCCGCTGTTCTCCGTGGCGGTCTCGGCGGCGGCCTGGGGCGACGCGGCCTTCAGGTCGTCCGCGTCGAGGTGGCCCATCAGCACCTCGCTGCGGTCTCCGGCATAGCGGGCCAGCAGGGCGGGCGCGGGCAGGGCGCCCAGCGCCCCGGTGTGCTGCAGATCGTAGGTGACGGCGCCGCGCACCGTGGCCTTCGCAGCGCTGCGCTGCGGCAGCGTCCAGTACGCCACGCCGCTGGGGCCACGCACCGGATCCGCGATGACCTGCCCGTCCAGGCGGCTGCTGCCCGCCACGAGCGTCGCGCCGTCGGGGAGGGCCTGCGCGACCACCAGCTCACGGGCCTGTCCCGGCGCGTCGAAGGGCAGCGTGACGCTGCTCACGCGCTCGACGGCGGGCAGGGCCTGCGCGGGCGCGGGAGCGGGCAGAGCCACCGTGATGGGATCGGCCACGGGTTCCACCGGATCGGGGGCTGGGGCAGGCGCGACCGGAACGGGGGGTGGTATGAGGGGCGCCGGCTGGGCGGTCAGGGTCGCGTGGACGGTCTGGGTGGCGTCGCAGCCCTCGCTGACCAGGGACGCCTCGGCGCTCAGGTCGCCCGGCTGCATCACGCGCGCGGGGTAGCTCAGGGTGCGGGTCTCACCGGGCGCCAGCGTGCCGTCCAGGTCGGTGGCGCCCTGCGCCTCCAGGCCCGCGCCCGGCTGGTCGTGCAGCAGGAAGGGCACGGGCGTGCTGGCGGTGTTGGTGACGGTCACGCTGACGGGCACCACGTCGCCGACCGTCGCGGTGCCCAGGGGTGTGCGCTGCAGGCGCAGGCTGGTCACGTCGGGGCGCACCTCGACCGCCACCTCCCGCGTCTGGTTCCAGCCGGCCAGGACGGCCGTGACCTTCAGCGGCCCGGCCTGGTTCGCGGTACCGGTCACGACCAGCTCGCCCGGCGCACCGGCCTTCAGGGTGCCCTGGACGGACTGGGTGGTATGCACGTCCAGGCCGGGCGCCTCGACCCTCAGGTCGAGTGGCAGCTCTCCCTGGAAGTCGGTAGCGGCGCGGGCGGTGACGGTCACCGTGTCGCCCGGACACACCTGGGCCTTGTCGGCCGTGAGGTTCAGCTGCACCTGCGGCCGCACCTGCACGGTCACGTCACCCTGCCCGCCCTCGGGAACATCCACGCCGGGAGCCAGATCCACCTGCGCGCCGGGCACGGCCACGGGCGTCAGCGAGTAGTGGCCGGCGGGCACCGCCTGCGTCATGGAGGCGTCCACATGGGTAGGCACCTGCCCGACCAGCACGTCCGCGCGGGTGGGCTGCACCCCGTCCGGCAGCACCAGCTGGGCCGTGACCTTCAGCGTGCCCCGGCTGTCCACGCGGCCCACGGTGATGGGCGTGGGCTGCCCGGCGCGGGTCAGGCGGAAACTGACCGTGTTGCTGAACTGCTGCGCGCCGGCCGGCTGCCGCAGTTCGAGCGTGTACCCGCCGGCCTGCATGGGCAGCGGCAGGTCGAGTTCGTTCAGGTCGGCGCTGACCGGCAAGGGGTAGAGTTTGCCGTCGCTGCCGCGCAGCCGGGCTTCGAGTTCCTCGGGCCCGTCGCCGTCGTACATGCGCAGCACGTATGGCTGGCCGTCCAGGCTGACCTGCAGGGCGGGCACCCACTGGCGCGAGTGGACGTTCACGGTGAGCGTGTCGGCGCTGAGCACGGCACTGACACCGCCCAGGCGCACGGCGAAGGTGTTCTTCGCGTGGCCCTGCGTGGTCGCCTGCAGGCGGTAGTGCCCGGCCGGGAGGGCCTGATCGAGCAGCGTCTCCCAGTCCTGCGTGCCCGGCGTGAAGGTCTGCGAGAGCACCTCGTGATCCTGCCCGTCGTACAGCGTGAAGGTCGTCGTGACCGTCTCGGCGGGCAGGTAGCGTTCGTCGCCGTAATAGGTGTCCGCGCGGTAATCGGCCGGATCGAGGCGCGGCGAGTACAGTTCCAGCCGCACGCGCCCACTCACCGGTACGTCCAGCCGCAGTTGCTGGTCGCCGACCGACCACATCAGCGGCTTGCCGACGCTGGTCAGGGGCAGCGTGGTCGAGCCGGCTCCCTGCGCGCTGATGCCCTGGGCACCGGCACTGGCCCCGGCCGCCAGCAGGGCGGTCAGGGCAGTGGCGAGGCGGACGGGATCGGCAGTCATGTCGGGGTCAGGGGCTCCAGGTCAGGGTCGGGTCGGTGGTGGCCGCGCGCGGATCACCGCTCCAGGTGAACGAGTACGTCAGGGTGGTTCCACCCGCGGGCACTGTACCGGCGTAAGTATTTCCACCGTCTTTCAGCGCGGCTCCCTCTGGGAGGGGATCGAGCAGTTTCGCGTCCACCAGGGGATCAGGGGTGACGAGTCTTAAGGTCACGACGTAGCCGCCCTCCGTGGCGTACACGGTCTTCTCGACGCTCACGTCGCCCATGCGCAGCGTCGTGCGGCGCAGCGCCGCGATGTCGCCGCCCAGCGGGGCGAGCGGGAAGTCCACGCCGGTCAGGCCCGCGACGTTCACGGTCTGCGTACCGCTCAGGCCGCCGTCGCGCGGCACGTGCAGCGGCGGGTACGGCGTGGTGTTCGGGTCGAGGCGCAGGGCCTGAGTGCCGTTGGCGACGTTCAGGAAGGAATAACGGCCCAGGTCGTCGGTGATGGCCTGCCGCCCCCCGGCGAGCAGGATGCGGGCGCGGGGCACCGGGGTATCGAGCAAAGCATCGTAGCGGCCATTGCGGTTGCGGTCCACGTAGACAGTGCCGGTGATGTCCGAGAGGGGCGCGAAGCGCAGCAGGTTCAGCTTGGTGACCGCCGTGGCCCGGTTGCTGGCGACCGCGCGGGCCGTGCCGCCACCCCCGGTGCCCGTGACCTCCACGACGTTCACGAGGTCGCCCTTGGCGGCGGGCGTGACGCGCATGCGGTAGGTGAGGCTCACGGTCTGACCGGCCTTCAGGGTCGAGGCGGTCCAGCGCAGCGTGCCGCCGCTGGTATCCGGATCGGCCAGTGCGGCACTGTCCAGCGCGCTGCTGCCCTGCACGTACTCCAGCCCGGCCACCGGCGCGTCGGTGATCACGGCGTCGTGGATGTCGGTGGTGGTCGAGGCGTTGGTGATCTGCAGGGTGTACGTGAGCAGGTCGCCGTAGGTGGCTTCCTTCGCGCTGACGGTCTTGCCGATCACCAGTTTCGCCGACCACACGGCGGTGTGCACCTCGTTGCTGGTCAGCGGGCCGGGCAGTTCCTGGCTGGCGAAGCTGAAGGTGTTCAGCAGCGACTCGCCGTCGATGGCGCGCGCGCTCACGCGGGTGCCGAAGGTCACGGCGCGCGTCTCGCCGGGGGCCAGCGTGGGGAGCGTCCAGGTGATGTCCTGCTGGCCGCCTATGCCGCTCAGGGTGCCGCCGCCCGCGTCGGTGACATCCAGGTGGGCGGGCACCGCGTCACGGATGAGCACCTGGTTCAGGGTCTGCGCGTACGGGTTGTGCACCGAGAGGGTGTAGGTGATGGTGTCGTCCAGCGTGACCGTGCCGCCCTCGGGAATGGTGACGGGGGTGCCATCAGTGGCCGTGGTGGTCGCCACGGCCGACTTCACGAGCTCCGGCAACTGGCCCTCGACCCGCACGACGACGTCACGGGTGGCGTTCTGCGGGCCGCGCGCGCCGGTCGCGGTGACCACGGCCTCCAGCGGGCCCGCCTGCGTGAGGACGTAGCACACGCGCACGGCCGCGCTCTGGCCGGGATCGAGCCACAGCGGCTGCGCCAGGGGTGCGCCGGTCTCCGTGAGCAGCATGGCGGTTGCGTTCGGGGCGGCCACACCCAGGGTGTAGGCGTCGCGCACGTCGCCGGTGTTCAGCAGCGTGTGGTCGAAGCACACGGTCTGCCCGACCGCCGCGAGCGGCCGCGTCTGCTGGTCCGCCGGGCCGAGTTCCGGGGCGGCCGCGTTCCCGACCGGGCCGAGCGCCACGCCCGGCAGGTAGTGCACGTCCGCACTGGCGGTGGCGCTCAGCGAGGCGTCTTTGCCATCCAGGGTGGCGGTGTTGGGAATCACATGGTTCTCGGCGGCGTCCTGGGCCTGCATGCGGAAGTCGAGCCGCAGCGTGGCCCCCGCCGCGAGGCTGTCCACGCGCACGCGCACGCCCAGCACCCGGCCGGGCTCACCCGCTGTCCAGGTCTGGCCGTCCGCGCTGTATTCCAGCGTGCCGCCGCTGGCGCTGGCGCTCCCCGGAACGAAGATCAGGCCCGCCGCCGCCTGCGCGCTCAGGTCGTCACTCAGGGTCAGGGGCCGGCTGTCGCCCGCGCCCCCGTTCACGGCGCGCAGCGCCACAGCCGTCTCGCGGCCGGGGCTCAGGACGGCGGGCGTGAAGGTCTTGCTCACGCTCAACGCCGGGGGCGGCCCGACGTGCAGCTGCGCCACGTTGTCCGCGTCGGCCTGTCCGCCAGGGCACCCGGCGCTGAGGTTCACCCAGGCATCGCCCGGCACGGTGCCCGACGCCGCGACCAGCAGCACGGCGGCGCTGGCGTCCGCATCCAGGGTGACGGCTGTGACGTCCGGTTCACCCGCATCGACCTGCCCGTTGCCGTTGCGGTCGAGCACGGCGCGCAGGGTGGGCGCGGCAACGCTGCCAGTCTCCAGCGTGGCCCGCAGCGCGAAGGTCTGCGCCGCGTTCCCGGCGTTCACCACCGTGTACGGGAAGAGGGCGGTCTCGCCGGCCCGCACAGACACCAGCCGCGACGGCTGCGCGACCGTCCCGTCCGGAGACACGCTCACGGCGCACACGGCCTGCACGGTCGTGACCACCGCATTGCTGCTCACCTGCATGGGCTGCTCGGTCTGCGGCGCGGTGAAGGTCGTGGTGGCCTGGTTGCTGATGCTGGTGCCCGCCGGGGTGCCCAGCGCGCCCGCCAGGGCCGGGAACGCCAAGGTGGCCAGGACGGTGCGCAGCAGGGGGAGGCGGAACAGGCTCACGGGGAACTCCTTGGAACGGTGGAACCGGGCGAGGTGAGGGAAAACGCGCAGAAACAAACAGAATCTGTTGTTGTGGGAGAAGCAAAAGCCGAACAGGAAGAAGTGGTGAGGTCGGCGCGCCCCGACTGGTGCGGGGCGCGCCGGGAAGAGGCTTACTTGACCTGGGCCTGGATGTTCAGGGTGATGGTGCCGCCGGACGGGAAAAGGTCGTCCGTGGTGGGTTCCAGCAGGCCGTCCCCGTCGGTATCGATGGCGACTTCCACACCGCTGGTCACGCTGCCGGCGGCGGGCACGCTGATGCTGAAGCTGCCGGTGCCGTTCAGGCGGTACATGACCTTGGCGCTGGCGGGGAAGCCGGTCAGGGTGACGCTGGCCGCCTTGAAGGTCGAGAAGGAGTACACGTTCGTGTTGCCGCCCGCCGCGTCGCTCAGCACGAAGTTCTTGATGGCCGAGTTGTACGAGTTGCTGGCCACGATCGCGTAGTAGATGGTGTCGCCGGGCAGGGCGCTCTTGGTGGTCTGGCCGGCGGCGTTCTGCGTGGGCGCGGCGCCCACGGCCTGGTACTTGTTCACGGTGATGCCGCCGATCGCGCCGACCAGGATACGGTCGTTGGTGTCGGTCAGGGTGATGTTGCTGTAGTTGCTGGTCGCGGTCTGCGCCACCAGCAGCGGCGAGCCGGGCAGCGTGAGCTTGGCGTTGGCGGGAAGATCGACGACCGCGTACACCTTGTACTCGGTGTTGGCGTCCACGACCGGGGTGATGTACTGCCCGGCGCTGTTCTTGGGCAGGGCGGTGCCGGCGGCGGTCACGTATTTGACGCTGACCGTGGCGCTGGTGCCGTCGGACAGCGGCACCGTCACGCTGCCGGACAGGGTGTAGGTGTCGGCGTACTCGCCGGGGTTGGCGACGTCCATGGGGAACACGGCCGAGGAGTCGGTGGTGACCCCGGCGGTGGGAGCGCCGCTGCTCGCGGCGGTGCCGGGGGTGACGGTCTCGGTGGGGGTCGCGCTGGCGTTCGCGGTGGGCGGCGTCTGGGTGCCGTCGCTGTCCCCGAACTGCAGGGCGGGCGGCAGGATCCTGTCGGTGGTGCTGGCATCGGCGACCAGGTTGTAGTCGTTGCCGGAATCCACGCCCACCACGACCGTGATCGGCGTGGGGTTCGCCAGGCTGTTCGAGTCGGGGTAAGTGACCTGCGTGATGTACCCGACCGTGCCGCCGCCCGCCGCGACCGTCACGACGGGGTAGGCCTTGCCGTCAACGGGCGAGGTGACCAGGGTGGCGGCGGTGCCGTCGGCGTTCAGGAATTTCATGATGGTGCCGTCGGGCAGAGTGAAGGAGCCGTCGCCGTTGTTGGTGCCGTAGGGCGCGCCGTAGCCGGCATCGCCGACGTTCTTGCTGGGGTCGAGCGGGAACAGGTTCACGGTGTCGGCGGGTGCGCCGCTGGGCGTGGTCACGCTGTTCTTGAAGTTCACGACGTCCGGCGCCGCGTTGGTGTCGGCGGGCGGGTACGCGGTCTGCACGTTGCCGACCACGGTGATGGCGGTGGAGCCGGTGCTGGCGGGCACGGCCGGATCGGTGTAGCCGGGCTGCGTGGGATCGCTGGGGCTGCTGGGCGTTCCGGGGGCCGAGGTGGGGTTGTTCGGGTCGATGGTGGTGCTGGCCGAGGGCGGCACCACGACGGTGCTGGTGGGAGCCTGCTGGCCGGCCGTGGCGGGATCGGCGTCGTAGGGCCCGGCGGTGACGGTGGGGGTGAACACGGTGACGCGCGTGTACTGCAGGTCGCCGTTGCTGGAACCGGAGTTGGCCTGCGCCTCGGTCAGGGCCGCGTAGGGGTAGGTGGTGGTGGTGCCGGACGAATCGGTCACGGACACGCTGCCGGCGGGGGCGCTGCCGGCCGGGCTGGCCGAGTACTGCGCGCCGGTGGCGGCCGAAGTGGCCACGGTGATGACCTGCAGGATCCGGACCACGCCCTCGTCGGCGGGCGTCCCGGGGTTGTCGGCGCTGAGCGTGACCGAGGTGACGGGGGTGCCGGAGTCCGGCACGCCGTCGTTGTTGGCGTCCAGGTAGTACTTCACCTGCTGCGGGGCGTTGCCGCCGGTGCTGTCGGAGGCGAGATTCACGACGTAGCCGTTCACGTTGCCGGTGTTCACGACGACGTAGGCGGTCGTGACGGTCGCGCCGGGCAGCACACCGGTCTTGTCGTAGCTGGCGGCGGGCGTGGTCGCGGTGGTGTTGTCGGCGCTGCCGTCGGCGTACTGGATGTCGAAGCTGGGCTTAGGCAGCACGACCGTCTCGACCTTGTTCGACACGATGGGCGTGGCCGCCGCGCCGGTGGAGGAGGTCGGATCCGTGAAGGTCGCGGTCGCCTGGTTGGTGATGATCTGCCCGGCCGTGGTGTTGGTCGTGGCGGCGCTGGCGCTACCGACGGCCAGCGCGGTCATGAGGGCCAGAATGGTGGGGGTGGCTTTCACTTGGTGTTCCTCCTGGAGGTGCAGCCCCATGTGGGGGCGGAAACGCGGTGGGAGTGCTCGTCTGGCGCCGGACTGCTGGTTACTTGACCTGCACGCGGTAGCCGAGCTTGATGCTCTGGCCGGCGGGCAGTTCACTCAGCACCCAGCGCACGGCGGTGTACTCGCTGGGTTTGACCTCGACCTGCCTGGTGACGCTCTTGCCGTTCTCGGTCACGGTCACGGTCTTCATCAGGGGGGCGGCCGCGAAGGTCTTGCCGCCGTCGATGGAGTACTCCGTGCGGGCGACGTTCAGCCCCTGCTCGGCCGTGAGGTACGTGGTGGTGGTGGGCACCGGCAGTTTCACCGGCACGTTCTGGATCGCGCGGCCGGTGTTGTTCTTCACCGTGATGACCTGACTGATCACGTCGCCGGGGAACACGCTGCGGGGATTCGCGACGGTCTGCTCGGTGACCTTGCCGTTCAGGGTGACGCTCCTGACCAGTGACATCACGAGGTTCAGGGTCAGGGGCTCGGTCCCCTGGGCAAGGGCGCCGCTGGAGAGCAGGGCAAGGGCAAGGATGCGGCGTTTCATCGGGAATCGAACCTCCGGAGAGCGGGGCGGCGCGCGTGAAGACGGGCGAGGCGGGCTGGGTGCACGCCAGGAGCCTAGAAATCCGCGTCTTACGACCGGCTTACACCCGGTGCAAGTCCGGGCGGCTGGCCAGCACCCGGCTCCGTTCCCTCATCCGTGGGCGATCATGAAATCCTTTACATTGTCGGGATATTCAGGATTTGGTGGAGCAGGCCACGCCGCAGCAGGGGCGTCCGATGCCCCCGGTGGGGGATGGGCGCCCCTGCGCTTGACCGCCATTTATGAAGGCCGCTTAAGGCTGGACTCATCAGAGTGCCGATCCATCCACCCAATGGGAAGGATCGGCGCCGACGGACTGGCCTACTTGCCGAAGCGGCGGTCGCGGCCCTGGAAGTCCCGCAGGGCGCGCAGGAAATCCACGCGGCGGAAGCCCGGCCAGTACACGTCGCAGAAGTAGTACTCGGAGTACACGCTCTGCCACAGCATGAAGCCCGAGAGCCGGATCTCGCCGCTGGTGCGGATGATGAAATCCGGGTCCGGCGTGTCGGCCATGTACAGGTGCGCGCTGATGTGCTCCGGCTGCAGGGCCCGCGCGACCTCGCCAAGCGACGCGCCCGCCTGCACCTCGCTCAGCAGGTGCGCCTTCACGGCGTCCACGATCTCCTCGCGCCCGCCGTACCCGACCGCGATGTTCAGCCGCATGCCCTGGTAGTGCGCGGTCTTCTCCTCCAGCTCGCGCAGGGCGGCCAGGACGGTGGGCGGAAACTGGTCGTGCTGCCCGATGGCCCGCACGCGCACCCCGTTCGCATGGATGCGCGGATCCGTGGCGAGGTTGCGCGCCTCCTTTTCCAGCAGGCTGAGGATGTGCGTGATCTCCTCGGGATCGCGGCTGGCGTTGTCGGTGGACAGCACCCAGATGGTCGCGGCCGGGATGCCCAGTTCCAGGCACCACTGGAGCACCTCGTGCGCCTTGTCGGCCCCGAAGGAGTGCCCGAGTTCCCGCTGGATGCCCGCCGCGCGCGCGTACCGCCGGTTGCCGTCGAGGATCAGGCCCAGGTGCCGGGGCAGCTTGCCGTGCGCGGCCACCTCGCGCGCCAGCCTCTGCTCGTAGCCCCACAGCAGGGCACCGCGCGCCGCCGTCCGCGTCTTCTGCAGCGTCCGAACCGCTGCTTTCACGGGGTTCCTGGTCATAAGCGGGGTCAGTCTACCCCCTCTGGCCCGGCGCGCATCCCCCTTTGGACTCATAAGGGAGCGCGTTCCATTCTTCAGTGGAACGGAGGTCAGGGGTCAGGTTCACTCGACCTCCTCCGCGAACAGCGAGTCCTGCCGGGCGCGGCCCAGGGCGAGCGCTTTCTGATCCAGGCGGGACAGGGCGGCCTGGGCGACGGAGGTGCGCTCGGCGGCCGAGTGGGCCCGGTAGACGTACAGGGTCACGCGGCGGTGCGTCATGGTGTGGGTCACCTGCCCCAGCAGCGGCCCCGGCCGGGCCTGCAGCCGCGCGCACAGGCGCGTTAGGACGGCCACGGCGTCCCCTCCGTCGGCCAGGGCGTCCGTCGGCAGGCCCATCAGGCCGCCGAGGAGTGTGCCGGCGCGCTCCTCCAGCACGGCGTCCTTCTCATCGCCGATCAGCACGGCGACCGCCTGCACGTCCTGCACGGCCGCGCGCACTTTCGGAGCGGGAAAGGCGTCCGGCTGCCCGCTGGCCCGCGCGGCGCACCACAGCGCCAGCGGGCACGCCCCGCACCGGGGTGATCTGGGCGTGCAGACGGTGGCGCCCAGATCCATGACCGCCTCGTTCCACGCGCCGGGCCGCACCGGGTCGAGCAGCGCGTCCGCGCGGGCCTGCACCCAGGGCTCCGTGGGAACCGCCTCGCCATACAGGCGCGCCAGCACCCGCCGGACATTCCCGTCGTTCACGGCGCGAGCCCCGCCGTACGCCAGGCTGGCGATGGCCGCCGCCGTGTACGGCCCTACGCCCGGCAGGGCCAGCCAGCCCACGTAGGTCTCCGGAAAGCCCTGTGCGGCCACGAGCTGCGCGGCGCGGCGCAGGTTGCGGGCCCGGGCGTAATACCCGCAGCCCTCCCAGGCCTTCAGGACGGCCGCCTCGGGCGCAGCCGCCAGCGCGTGCACGTCCGGGAACGCCGTCAGGAAACGGTCGTAGTACACCCGTCCACGCACGACCTGCGTCTGCTGGAGCAGGATCTCCGCGATCCACACGCGGTAGGGATCCCGCCGGCCCTCCACGCCCTGACGCCACGGCAGCTCCCGGCCGCGCGCGTCGAACCACGTGAGCAGCGCGGCACGCAGGGTCGGAACCTCGGAGGGCGGAAGGACGATCACCGCGCCAGTCTAGGGACGCGGTGACGCTTGGAAGGTGCTCAGGAACGCGCTTTCAGTGCCGGTCGATCAGACGACCACCTGGTCGCGACGGGCCGGCACCCGCACCCGGCGGCGCACGCCATCGGCATAATCGGCCAGATCCGTGAGCAGGTCGCCCACCCCGACGCGCAGCAGGTACTGGCCGCCGGGCAGCGGTTGCAGGGCCTGGAAGGGCGCGCGGGACAGGGTCTCGAGGATGCTGCCCAGCTCCGCGAAGTTCACGCCGCTGCCCAGGCGCTCCGCGAGCCGCTGCACGGTCGTGACCGAGTTGGCCGGCTGCTGGGCCAGCGCCAGCAGCACCGAGCTGAAGGTGCCACGCTGCGCGATGTACGCGCTCACCAGCTCCGAGATGCTCGCGGCGGATTCCATGTCCATGCTGCCTGCCTTCCAGTAGCCGCGCAGATCCACGGGGGACAGCGGGGCCAGGCGGGCGTGCTCGATCAGGGCCGAGAGCGCCTCGCGTGTCAGGCGGGGCGGGCCGTCGGGCCGCTCAGACTCGCCGCACAGTTGCAGGCGGTAATCGGCCACTGCCTGCCACGCGGGGGTCTGCACGGCGGCGGGCGTGCTGGCAATCATCACCGAGTATGCGTGGGCGCCCAGATCCGCCTTGAGGCGCATGACGCCGCTGCCCAGGTCGTCCGTGTGGTAGCCGGTCAGGCGGGCCAGTTCGCTCAGCTGGTCGTCCACACCGGTCGGCAGGGTGGTGGACGTGCGGGCCGCGCGACCCGCCGTGGGCTGCGGCCCGTTGGGCGTGGGGAGCGGCGCGGTCTCGGGGAAGCGCACGTCCACCCGGCGGGAGGCCTGCGGGGCGGCCTTGCGCTCGGGTTCCGGGCCGGCGCGGCCAGCGCTGGCCTCCGGACGGACGGGTTCGGCGCGGGTGACCGGGCTGGGCGCAGTCTCGGCGCGCCCGGTTTCCGGACGGGCATCGCCCGCCTCGGTGGCCTCGCCCGGACGCACCGGCGTGACGGGCGGGACGCGCACTTCCTGCATGCGGATCTCGCGGACGTGGGGCGTGGACGACACCACGACCCGCCGGGTCTCGGTGGGCGTGCCGTTCTCGCGGCGCTGCGGGAGTGGCGGGGCGTGCGGCTTGACGATCGCCTCGACCTGATACCGCGACGGCGACAGGCTGGTGATCATGAGGACGTCGTTCACGTTCAGGTTCTGGGCGTGGTACAGCGCTCCCAGGCCGCGGACTTCCATGCGCTCGCGGTCGATCTGCACCGCGTGTTCATCACCCCTGTCGTCCACGAACACGGCGGGGCCGCTGGTGGGAAATGTGGATTCCAGGTATTTCAGGAGGCTGAGGCTGCCTTCCTGCAGGCAGGGGCGGGTGATCATGTAGCGCTTTGATTTCACGCGGGCGTTCCTCCATTGTCAGCGCGCCGGAATGCCCTCCAGCGGCGTTGGGGCATGTAATTAGTCCCTAAAGTAGCAGAATGCCGGGCGTGTCAAGGCGGGAAGCCCGCGGTACGCACCCTTCCCCCCAGACTGTCAGGAACTCGCCCTCCATCATGCCACCGATCATGAACGGGAACTGAGGTCACGTTGCGCGGCCGATCCCTGCTGGCCGCTATCCTGCCGGGCATGACCGACGCCACCGTCAGCCTCGTGCGCGCGTACTACGCCGCCTTCAACACCCAGGACGCCGCCGGGATGCTGGCGCTGCTGACCGAGGACGTCCGCCACGACATCAACGAGGGCGAGACCCAGCACGGAATGGAGGCGTTCCGCGCTTTCCTGGCGCACATGGACACCCACTACCGCGAGCAGGCCGAGGATCTGGTCGTGATGGCCAGCGGGGACGGGACGCGCGCCGCCGCCGAGTTCACGATCCACGGCACGTACCTGCGCACCGACGACGGCCTGCCGGACGCGCACGGGCAGACGTACGCGCTGCCGGTCGGGGCCTTCTTCGACGTCCGCGGCGGGAAGATCGCGCGGGTCACGAACTACTACAACCTCGCCGCGTGGACGCGGCAGGTGGCAGTGGGGCAGGCCGACACTTGAACCTGAGCGTCACGACCGTCAGCGGCCCTGACCTCGCGCCGTTCATCCCGGCCCTGGCCCGGCTGAGGATCGAGGTGTTCCGCGCGTTCCCGTACCTGTACGCTGGCAGCGCCGAGTACGAGGAAACGTACCTGAGGCCGCTGCTGGACACGCCGGACGCCCTGATCGTCCTCGCGCGCGACGGCGGTGAAGTCGTGGGCGCGAGCACCGCCCTGCCGCTCGTGAACGAGATCCCGGCCCTGCGGGCCCCGCTGCACGCCCCGGAGTTCGATCCCGCCCGCATCCTGTACCTGGGCGAGAGCGTGCTGCGGGCCGAGTACCGGGGCCGGGGGCTGGGCCACACTTTCTTCGACCGGCGTGAGGAACATGCCCGAACGCTGGGCCTGCCCACCACCGCCTTCTGCGCCGTGCAGCGCCCGGAGGATCACCCGGCACGCCCGAGTCCGTACCGCAGCCTGAACGCCTTCTGGGCCGCACGCAGGTATGTCGAGCGGCCGGACCTGACGACCACCCTGAGCTGGCCGGATGTCGGCGACGACCACGAGACGCCCAAACCCATGCGCTACTGGATCCGGCACGGCTGAACCCGGCCGCACGAGCGCATGAAGCCGCTGCCTTTCAGGCAGATGCGACCTGCTGACCGGCGCGTACCAGCGCAAAGCAGACGGAATCCGGAGCGCACACGATACGGAGGGCGGCCCTGGACGAGAATGTCCTGGCCGCCCTCCATGTCGTGGCTCAGCGCTGCGGGTGGTTCTGCGCTTTGCGCGCGGCCTTCTCGGCGTCGAGCGCCTTCTTGTTCTGTGCCCAGCCGTACGAGCGCACGGCGTCCACCGCGAACCACACGGCCATCACGCCGGCCACGGCCACCCACACCCAGCCGTGCGCCAGCACGGCAAGGACGGCCCCGACCGCGCACAGCACAGCCAGGATCGCACTGAAGGCGAACACGATGTGGGGCGGAACGCGGCGACCGAACATGGGGGGAGCGTACCCCCCGGAGTCTTACGCGAACCTCACGGCCTCAGACCTCCCGTTCCAGCATCACGCCCTGAAGCTCGGTGACCTCGTAGCCGGCGTCCTCGTAGAAGGTCTGCGCCACGTCATTGTCGGCCAGCACCCACACCAGCGAGATGGCCTCGGCGCGCATCTGCGCGTGGAGCGCCCCGACCAGCGCGCGCCCCACGCCACGCCGCCGCCACGCTTCACGCACGCCGATCTCCTCGAACATCACGTGGCGGCCCTCCCCATGCCGGTTGCGGTGTACGTAGGCCATCAGGAACCCCACCGGCCGCCCCTGCGCGTCCTCGGCATGCCAGTGCCAGACCTGCGGATCGGCAAGATACGCGTGGGCGTTCCCAGCATTCAGGGGCGGGGTGGGCTCCTCGCCCGTGAAGTCCGTCTCGTCACGGGCAACCCACGCCAGCGCGGCCTCATCGCCGGGGCCAAGGCGGCGGATGGTGAAGGTCGTCATGCTTCATCCTCTCCCGGCGGGCCGCCGGGCGCATCGGCGTTCTGGCTCAGGTTTCAAGACCAGCAGTTCGGGGGCTTCCAGACCATCTGATTCCTGGGGTTCGTGACACACTGACCCGATGCCGGATTTTGACGTGATCGTGATGGGCGCGGGCCACAACGCTCTGGTCACGGCCGCCTACGCCGCGAAGGCGGGCCTGAAGGTCGGCGTGTTCGAGCGCCGGCACATCGTGGGCGGCGCCGTGAGCACCGAGGAACTCGTGCCCGGCTACCGCTTCGATTACGGCGGCAGCGCGCACATCCTGATCCGCATGACTCCGGTGGTGCGCGAGCTGGAACTGACCCGCCACGGCCTGCACTACCTGGAGGTCGATCCGATGTTTCACGCGTCGGATGGGGAAACGCCGTGGTTCATCCACCGGGATGCGGCCCGGACGGCGCGGGAACTGGAGGCCCTGTTTCCCGGCCAGGGTGAGGCGTACACGCGCTTCCTGGACGACTGGACGCCGTTCGCGCGGGCCGTGGCCGACCTGTTCAACGCCGCGCCCGGGCCGCTCGACATGGGCAAGATGGTGGTCAGCAGCGGCCGGGGCAAGGACTGGATGGAGCAGTTGCCCCGGATTCTGCGTCCCTACGGGGACGTGGCACGGGAGTACTTCACGGACGAGCGGGTGCGTGCCCCGCTGGTGTGGATGGCCGCGCAGAGCGGCCCACCGCCGACCGATCCGCTGAGTGCGCCTTTTCTGCTGTGGCATCCGCTGTACCACGAGGGCGGGGTCGCCCGGCCCAAGGGCGGCAGCGGCGGCCTGACGCAGGCCCTGAAACGCGCCGTGGAGGCCGACGGCGGGCAGGTGTTCGTGAACGCCCCCGTGAAGGACATCCTGGTCAGGGACGGAAAGGCGCAGGGCGTCCGGCTGGAGAACGGCGATACGTACACGGCCCGCGCGGTCGTGTCCGGCGCGCACATCCTGACCACGGCCGGCGCGCTGCCGGAGGAGTACGTTCCGGCCGCCGCGCGGCAGGTGCGGGTGGGCAACGGCTTCGGCATGGTGCTGCGCCTCGCGCTGAGCGAGAAGGTCAGGTACCGGAACCACACCGAGCCCGACAGCCGCGTGGGCCTGGGCCTGCTGATCAGAAGCGAGCAGCAGCTCATGACGGGCTACGGGCAGTACCTGGCGGGCGAACCGACCAGCGACCCGCCCCTGATCGCCATGAGTTTTTCTGCCGTGGACGACTCGCTGGCCCCGCCGGGCGGGGAGGCGCTGTGGCTGTGGGCGCAGTACTACCCCTACGAACTGTCCAGCGGCTCGTGGGACACACGAACCGCTGAGGCCCGCGAGAACATCCTGAACGCCTTCGAGCACTACGCGCCCGGCACCCGCGACACCATCGTGGGCGAACTGGTGCAGACGCCCCAGTGGCTCGAAACGAACCTCGGGCTGCACCGGGGCAACGTCATGCACCTGGAGATGAGCTTCGACCAGATGTTCTCCTTCCGCCCGTGGATGAAAGCCAGTGGATACCGCTGGCCGGGCGTGAAGGGCCTGTACCTGACCGGGGCGAGCACGCATCCCGGCGGCGGCATCATGGGCGCGAGTGGCCGCAACGCCGCGCATGTGCTCGTGAAGGATCTGACGCGCCGGCGGTGGCGCTGAGGCATGCCCGCCCTCTCCCCCACCCTGCGGCGTGCCGGGCTGGCCCTGCTGGCGCTGGGCGTGGCCTTCCTGGGCGCGCTGCTGGTTATCGCCGCGCACGCGCTGGGCTGGGCATTGATCGCGCTGGGGTTGCCGCTCGCGGGCGCGCTGGCGCTGGCCGGGGACACGCTGGGGCACGGCTTCTGGGGAACGCTCGCGCAGAGAGGCCGGGCGCTGGCCGCCCAGACTCCGACGTGGCTGTGGTTCGTGGCGCTGTACGCGGCGCTGAAGATTCCGGTGCCGCTGTGGCCCCAGCTGTTCCCGCTGCTGGGCCTGCTGAGCACGGGCGCGCTGTTCGTGGCGGCGCTGCTGTTCGTGTGGGAGCGCGAGAACGCCGCGAAGGCCGCGATCATGGCCCTCGTGGCCTTCGGTGTGGGGCTGGGCGTGGAGGTCGCAGGGAGCCGCACCGGCATTCCCTTCGGAGACTATTCGTACGCGGGCGCGCCGGCCCCCACGCTGCTGGGCGTGCCGCTGGTCGTGCCGCTGGGCTGGTTCGCGCTGACCCTGACGGCCACCAGCCTGTCCGGCGGGCGACCGTGGCTGGCCGGCGTGCTGATGATGCTGTGGGACGTGGGACTGGAACCCCTGATGACCGCGCAGGGCTACTGGACGTGGCACGACCTGCTGGGCCTGTGGGCGGGCGCACCGCTGGAGAACTTCGTGGGCTGGTGGGGCGTGGGGGCGCTGCTGTCGTGGATGTTCACCGGCCTCTCTCCGAGGCTGTTCGGCCTGAACTCACTGGAATGGGCGTGGGCCCTGCCATGGTTCGCGCGGGCCTTCCCCATGGGTGGCGGGCCGTCGCTGAGCCTGCTGCCGCGCCCGTCCGTCAGCCGTGTGGGCTTCGGGGTCGTGTATTCCATCGAGGTGTTCTTCCTGCCGGGCGGCCTGGTGCTGGTCGGGCGGTATGCCGAGGCGGCGGTGACGCTCGTGGCCATGCTGGCGGGCCTGGGGCTGGCGTGGCGGGTGACGCGCCGTGACGCCTGAGCGCCACCCCTGGGCCACGGCGCTGCTGCGCGCCAGCATCCGCCAGAGCGTCCGAAGCGGGCTGGGCGGCGTGTGGCTGCGCGGCCCACTGCCCACGGGCGGCGCGGTGCTCGCGCCGAACCATCACTCGTGGTGGGACGGGTACGTGCTGCGCGAGCTGGGCTGGTGGGTGGGAGCGGACTTCCGGGTGCTGATGACCGGGCGGCAGCTGTCGCGGTTTCCGTTCCTGCGCCGCCTGGGCGCCCTGGATGCGCGCGAAATGCGGGCGGCCGTGCGGGCCGCGCAGGAGGGGGCCTGGGTGATCGTCTTCCCCGAAGGGGCCGTACAGCCTGCCGCCACGTTGAGGGCCGTGCAGCCGGGCGCAGCGTGGATCGCACGGCAGGCGCACGCGGCGCTGATCCCGGTGGGCCTGCGGGTGGTCATGCGCGGGGGGCAGTGGCCGGAAGCGTACGTGCGCCTCGGGCCACCGGTCACGGCCGATGGACTGGGAGCAGGGATGAGGCACGAACTCGCGGCCCTGGACGCCGAGCTGCAAGGCAGCGACCCGGAACAGCCGCTGGCGGGCTACCTGCGGATCAGCCGGGGTCGGGCGAGCACCTCAGATCGGGTGGACTGGCCCTCGCAGCTGCTCACGCTGCTCACGGGTGATCGCTCACGGAGCTGAATCAGGCCGAACGGCGCCGAGGTGAGAGCGACGGGGACAGCCACGACGCAGCGCTTCGAATCCGCAGGAGAGTGGCCATGAGACAACGCCCGCACCGGCAAGAGGCGTTGGCCTTCCGTGCAGAGCTCCGCCTGCCCTGGAATCGGTTTGGTAGCAGACGGTGTTCGTTCCCTATCGGCCCTATGAAGGGGGCATGACGTCCCTCCCTGCCCGGCTGTACCGCGCCCTGGCTCTGGGATGGCTGGCCAGCAAGGCGGTGGTGCTGCTGGTGAACGCCGTGACCTTCCCCCGCCTGCATCCCTCACGGCCCTCCCTGCGCCCGCGCGTGTCCCTGCTCGTGCCGGCCCGCAACGAGGCGCGTGCCCTGCCGCACACGCTGCCGGGCCTGCTCGCCCAGGGCGCCGACGAAGTGATCGTGCTGGACGACGAGTCGACCGACGGCACGGGTATCGTGGCTGGCTGCCTGGGCGCGCAGGTGATCCGGGGGGAGCCACGGCCGGACGGCTGGTACGGGAAGCCGTGGGCCTGCCAGCAGCTCTGGCGGGCCGCGTCGGGAGACGTGCTGGTGTTCGTGGACGCAGACGTGATCTGGCAACCGGGCGCGCTGGACGCCGTGCTGCACGGGCTTGAACATACGGGCGCCGACCTGCTGAGCGTGCAGCCCCGGCAGCGCCCGGTGACCGTGGGCGAGCGGCTCCTCACGCCGCTGGTCGACAACGCGGTGCTGTCGTACTTCCCGTACCCCTTGATCGGCCTGCCGCAGCCGGCCGCGAGCATGGCGAACGGGCAGGTCATGGCCCTGCGCCGCCGCGCACTGGAGGAGGCGGGCGGGTTCGCAGCGGTACGGCAGGTCGTGCTGGACGACACGGAATTCGCCCGGCACCTCAAGGCGCGCGGCAGGCGGCTGGCGGTGGCACTGGGCGGGCCGCTGATCGGGGTGCGGATGTACGCCTCATACCCGCAGTCGGTGGCGGGCTACGCCAAGAACGTCCTGCCGCTGCACCTGGGCTCCCGGCCGCTGCTGCTGCTCAGCGCTGTGGCGCACCTGGCGGTCTACACCCTGCCGTGGCTGGTGCGGGTGCCCGGCTGGCGGGTGCTGCGCGTGGCCGGGTTGCTGGAGCGGGTGGCGGCGAACGTCATCAGCGGCCGGACGCGGCCTGCCGATCTGCTGGAGGGCCTGCTCGGGCCGCTGACGCCGCTGCTGGCCCTGCCCGTGTACGCCCGCGCGCTGCGCCGCACCGTGAGCTGGAAAGGCCGCACCTACCCGCAGAAGGCGCGCTGAGGACCGGGAGTAGCATCAGGCCATGAACGCACCCCTCAAGGCGTCGATCCTGGCCGGCCTGCTGTGCTTCAGCGGGGCGGGCGCGGTGGGCTACCACGACTATTCGGTCGCGAACATCGCAGGCTGGCAGCAGGTGAGGTTCTGGTGCGACACGCCCGCCCACGTCCTGGCCGTGACCGCGCCCGCCCACGCGCCGGGGCCGGTCACGCTGGCGACCTGGCTGGGCGCTCAGCAGCTCAACCGCGCGTACCGCATGGGCGTGGACGATCCCGGCGCCGGGCAGGTCTACACGCCGCTGAGCCTTCCCGGGCAACCTGCGCCGCCCGATCCGGGATATTTCGTGCACAGCAGCAACATCGAGAACGTGAACGACCCCGCGTACCGCATGACCCACGTGAACGAGTTCAACGTCTCCAGCGGTCACTTCACCTGCCGGTACGTGCCGCAGGCCGCCGTGCTGGCCGCCACCGCGAAGCACACCGTGATCGTCTGGGAGGCCGGCGGGCACGTCACGTATGCCAGCCGCAACCGCGACGGCACGCCCGGCGTGTACCTCACCGGCGGCGTGCACACGCACACCCCGGCTGGCCGCGACCGCTATGTCTGGACGCA
This sequence comes from Deinococcus sp. KSM4-11, assembly GCF_004801415.1. Lineage (NCBI taxonomy): Bacteria > Thermotogati > Deinococcota > Deinococci > Deinococcales > Deinococcaceae > Deinococcus > Deinococcus sp. KSM4-11. The sequence continues at coordinate 37,571 of NZ_SSNX01000003.1, forward strand.
CGCGGCCTACACCTACGAGCTGGAGGTCGGCGTTCCGGACACCACCGCCCCTCTGGGCGGGCACCTGCGCGTCCTGCGAGGCGGCGCGGTGCTCAAGACGTGGCCTCTGCAGGTGTACTCGGTGAGCGTTCCGAACTGACGGTGGCCCCTTCAGGTCGGCTTCACGCCTGAAGGCCCATCCCGGCGCATGACCTATCCTCGGCGGATGGCGAGCCGGCGCACCGTGAATCACGTGGCCGTGGTCGGCGCGGGCTTCGCGGGCCTCGCGGCGGCCCTGCGGCTGGCCCGTGCGGGCGTGCGGGTCACGGTGCTCGACTCCCTGGACGGCCCCGGCGGGAAGGCCGCGCTGGGCGCCCCGGACTTCTCCAGCGGCCCGACCGTCGTGACCATGCCGCAGGTGTTCCGCGCGCTGCATGACCGCCTGGGCTGGAACCCGCCGGCGCTGGAGGCCGCGCGGCCCACCACCACGTACCACGCGCCACAGGGCCGGGAGTTCGCGCCCGAAGCGCTGCACGTGGCCGGCAGCCTGGAACCCACCCTGAGTCAGCTCTCGAAGGCCGAGGGCGTGCGGTACGCGCAGCTCCTGAACGCCTCACGGCGTATGTACCAGGGGGCCGCCCGGACGTTCCTGTTCGCTCCGCCGCCTTCGCGCCTACACCTCGCCCAGTACGCACTGCGGCACGGCCGTGAGGCGGCGCCCCTGGTGCCGCTGCGCCGGTATGTGCGTTCCGGGCGCTTCCTCACCCCCTTCTGGCTGCGCTTCGCCACCTACCTGGGCGCCGACCCGTACCGCGCGCCCGCCGTACTGCACAACATCGCGTGGGTGGAACTCGGCTACGGGGTGTGGCACCTCCAGGGCGGCCTGCTGGAGCTGGCCCGCCGGCTGTACGAGGAGGCCGTGGTACAGGGCGTGCGCTTCGAGTTCAACACGCAGGTGCAATCCCTCAGCACGCACGGCAGCCGCGTGCTGGGCGCGCACACGAACCGGGGGGCATTTGCCGCCGACGCCTGGGTGAGCGCCGCCGACCGCGCCCTGACGGTGGAGTGGCTGGGCCTGAAGGAGAAACCGACCCCCAGGGGCGTCAGCGGCTTCGCGTTGCAGCTGCACCTGAACGGCGATCACGGGCGTGCCCACCACATCTTCTGGCCGGCCGACTACGCCCGCGAGTGGCGCGACATCCGCGCCGGACATCTGCCGCGCGACCCGACGCTGTACCTGCACCTGGACGGCGAACGCGCCTTTCTGCTGGTGAACGCCCCGGCGATGCCCGACGTGACCGACGAGCCCGAGGTGTACGGCGCGTTCCTGCTGCGCCACCTCCGGGAGCGCTTCGAACTGGACGTGATGGACTGGCTGGCCCTGTCCCCGGCGGCCTACGCCCGCACCGCCCGGGGCGGCGCGCTGTACGGCCGCGCTCCGCACGGGCTGGGCGGCAGTCTGCGCCCCGGCTGGACGTTCCCGCAGGCCCGTAATCTGGTGCAGGTGGGCGGCACCGTGCATCCGGGCGGCGGCGTGCCCCTGAGCCTGCTGAGTGGCTGGAACGGTGCCGGCACGCTGCTGGGCGTGCCCTTCGACGATCTGGACGGCCTGGACGTGCCCGATGGGAATGAGGTGTGGCCGTTCTGAGGGGACTGGACGCCCTGCCCCAGCCGCCGACCCGCCCGGGCAACGGGCACCTTCAGGACTGGGCGCTGAGACCGCTGCCCTTGATCGAGGCGGGCGCACGGATCGCGCGCGCGGCGGGGCAGGACATTTTCCGCCTGCGGCTGGGGCTGCCAGCGGTGGTCGGTTTTTCTCCGGCGTGGAACCGGCGGCTGCTGACGGATCTGCGGGCCTTCGTGAGCGCGGGGAGTTTCTCGCGGGTGGTGCCGTACCTGTCGGGCGGCGTGATCCTGACGGACGCGCCCGGCCATGCGCCCCGGCGGCAGCTCATGAATTCAGGGTTCGGGCGAAGCCACCTTGCAGCCTTGCAGGGCCGCACGCGCTCAGCCCTGCCACCAGTGCCCGAGGGCGAATTCGACGCGCTGGCGTGGGCCGATGGGGCGGTGCTGCGGCTGCTGAACGCGGCGTACTTCAGCGGGGAGTTCGATCCAGGGCTGCTGCACGCGTTCCTGGCACCGCTGCGCCGCCCGTTCCCGGTGCCCGCACTGCCCCGGCCGCTGCTGTTCCTGCGGGTGGAGGCGGAGGTGCGGCGGCTGGGACACCGGCGGCTCACGGAGGGTGGGGACGACCTGCTGGCCGTGCTGGCCCCCCTGCCGGGCGGACTGGAGGAAACGCGGGTGTCGCTGGCTGCGGCCCACGATACGACCACGCACGCGCTGGCCTACGCGATCTGGTTTCTGGCCCGGCACCCGCAGTGGCACGCCCCCGAGCACCATCCGGCCGTCCTGAAGGAAGTCCTGCGCCTGTTCCCCCCGGGCTGGATGGGAAGCCGCCGCCTGTCGCGGGACGTCGAGTGGAACAGCGTCCGGCTTCCGCGTGGCGCGCTCGCGCTGTACTCGCCGTACCTGAGTGGCCGCGACCCGGAACTGTGGGACGCGCCCGAGGCGTTCCAGCCGCAGCGCTGGACGGAGCGCCCCCCCGCGTGGGCGTACCTGCCGTTCGGCGGGGGCGAGCGGCTGTGCCTGGGCATGCACCTGGCGCAGATGCTCATTCACGACGTGCTGGGCACACTGCCACTCCTGCGGGCCGTGCGGGGCGACGACACGCCGCAGCCGGGAATCACGCTGGGGCCACGCGGGCCGCTGGTCGTACGCCGGACCTGAGGATCAGTACTGGTCGCCCACGCTCTGGCCGGACTGGGCAACCACGCTGTAGGCCTGCCCGCTGAGCTGACCGTTCAGGCGCAGCAGCAGGGCCTGTGCAGGGTGGTCGCCGGTGGCGTAGGTGATGACCGCTTCGTCCGTGGCGGCGCGCAGCCAGTCGGCGTCGGTTCGCAGGTCGGCGGGGTCGGCGGTCAGGTGCAGGTGGGCCAGGTCGTACGCCATGCGGAAGTGCACGGTGCCGGTCGCGTCGGCCTGCGCGAGGTCGTAGGCGAGCACCAGCGTGTCCCCGCGCGCCAGACTGCGCGGCAGGCGCCGGACGCTGACCAGCGCGTAGGGCGTCCCACTGGGCGCACTGACCTTCAGGTCGTGGTGGCTGAACACGCTCATATCGTCCACGCGGGAGGAGCGGCGGCCGTTCAATCCCAGGGTGCGGGCCAGCGGGGCCAGCGCCGGATCGTACAGGTTGTAGGCGTCGAGCGGGTGATCCGGCGTCCCAAGCGTGAGGATCACGGGCCCCAGGTGCAGCGTGGGATTCTGCCAGCCGTCCACCCGCACGTCGAGTCCGGCGGCCGTGACGGCGGCCACCACCGCATTCAGATCCAGGAAGGTGTGCCCGCTGGCGTAGTCGACGATCAGGGTTCGGTTGACGAAGTCTCCGCTGCCGGACTCGACGAGGTTCACCCGCACCGGCGTGTTCAGGCCCGGCAGGTGGAGCAGCGGCGCGGTGCCGGAGCCCTGCACCTCCACGCCCGCCTTCTTCAGTTCGTTCCATAGGCTGCCGGTGTCCACGTAGGTGTACGGGCCGGGCAGGGGCGTGAAGGTCGGGTGGTAGCCCTCGACCTGCGCCAGCACGCTGGAAAGGTGCAGCATGGCGTACACGGCGCCGCAGGCGAGGGCCCCCAGCAGGCTGCCGCGCATGGCCTGGGGCCACACGTACACGCGCTGCATGCCGCCCTGGACGTGCGCGGGTTCACCGAGTTCCGCCAGGGTGCGGCGCAGCGCCTCGGCGTCGCTGTACCCGGCGAGCAGGAAGTCCTGCACGCGGGCCTCGATGTGGCCGCGCAGTTCACGGCCCACCTCCTGTCGGGTGCGGCGGTGCAGGCCACGGGTGGCGCGGGTCAGGTAGGTCTGCAGGGGGTCGTCCTCGCTCATGGTGTCCTCCTGGGGTGAGCGGCGGGAGAGCGGGTTCAGGTACTGGTGGTCAGTCGGCCGATCTGGCGGGAGAAGGCCTCGAACTGCCCACGTTTGTCGTGCAGGGCGCGCACGCCGCTGTCGGTGAGCTGGTAGTACTTGACGGGCGCGCCGCCGCGCGGGGCGGGCTGGAACTCGCCGGTCAGCCAGCCGGCCAGTTCCAGGCGGTGGAGGGCGGGGTACAGGCTGCCGACCTTGAGGTCGAAGTACCCGTCGGTGCGGAGCTGCGCTTCCTTGCTGATCTCCAGGCCGTACTTGGGATCACCGTCGATGATGGCGAGCAGGATCAGATCGAGGTGACCTTTGAGCAGGTTCGGATCCATGGGGCCTCCTGGGCAGAACAGAGTTTGATTATTGCTTACCGATATCGTACTCCGATAGTAAGGATCGTGTGTGATCCGGATCACCTCCAGCCCCGGCGATGCCGGCCATTCAGCTCCGCTCTCCGCGCCGTCATTCAGCCCAGCCCGCGTACGCTGGGGCATGGCCCCTCCTGCCCAGACACGACTGACCGCCGAGGAACGCTGGACCCTGACGGTGACCGTGCTGGGTTCCAGCATGGCTTTCCTGGACGGCACGGTCGTGAACGTGGCCCTCAGCGCCGTGCAGCGCGACCTGCACGCCACGGCGGGAGGCGTGCAGTGGGTGGTGAACGCCTACGCGCTGATGCTCGCGGCCCTGACCCTGGTGGGCGGCGCGCTGGGGGACGCCTTCGGGCGACGGCGGGTGTACAGCTGGGGCGTGGGCGTGTTCGCGCTGGCGTCCCTGGCCTGCGGGCTGGCCCCGACCCTGACGGTGCTCATCGCCGCGCGGGTCGTGCAGGGCGTGGGAGCGGCGCTGCTGGTGCCGGGCAGTCTGGCCATGATCGGCGCGGTGTTCGACGACTCGCGCCGGGGCCGGGGCGTGGGCCTGTGGAGCGCGGCCAGTTCCGTGATGACGCTGCTGGGCCCGGTGGCGGGCGGCGCGCTGGTTGACCTGGGCTCGTGGCGCTGGGTGTTCTTCATCAACCTGCCGCTGGCGGTGGGCGTGCTGGCCCTGCTGGGGCGCGTGCCGGAAACGCGCGCGCCCGGAGCGCGGCCGGACTGGGCCGGCGCCGGCGCCGTCACCGCTGGGCTGGGCGGCCTGGCGCTGGCCTTCACGCGGGCGGGCGAGGCCGGCTGGGACGGGATGGCGCTGGCGCTGCTGGGCGTGGCGGCGCTGGCCCTGGCTTTCTTTGCCTGGTGGGAGGCCCGCGCCCCCGCCCCGATGCTGCCGCCCACGCTGTGGCGCAACCGGGTCTTCGTGGGCACCAACCTGCTGACCTTCCTGCTGTACGGCGCGCTGGGCGCGGTCGGGCTGTACCTGCCGCTGTACCTGATCGGCTCGCGGGGCCTGAGCGCCACGGCGGCGGGGGCGGCGCTGCTGCCATTGTCGCTGCTGCTGGCGGGCCTGTCCGGCTGGTTCGGCGGGCTGGCCGACCGCCACGGGCCGCGCGTGTTCCTGGCCGCCGGGCCGGCGCTGGCCGGCGTAGGCTTCGCGCTGCTGGGCGTGCTGCGGGGCGGGTACTGGACGTCGGTGTTTCCCGGCGCGGTGGTGCTGGGCCTGGGCATGGCCCTGACGGTTGCGCCCCTGTCGAGCGCGGTCATGGGCAGCCTGGGCCGCGAGCAGAGCGGCCTGGCGAGCGGCGTGAACAACGCCGTGGCGAGGGCCGCCGGGCTGCTGGCCGTGGCGGCGCTGGGCCTGCTGCTGGTCGGCAGCTACCGGGGAGCGCTGGATTCACGGCTGCGCGCGGCCGTGGGCGACGTGCCGTGGCGGGCCGGAGTGCTGGCGCAGGCCCCCCGCCTGACGGACATCCAGCTCCCGCCGGGCGCTCCACGGGTAGCAAGTGACGCGCTACATGCGGCCTTCGCGGACGCCTTCCGCACGGTCGCGCTGGCCGCCGGGCTGCTGGGCGTGCTCGGTGGCGTGGCCGGTGGGCTGATCCTGCGCCGTCCGGAATCCCCTGGGAGCCCGAATCCCTCAGAACACGGAGGAGAGCGCTAGCCTGAACGCATGACCGTGCTGCCCCCCCCGCAGGAGCTGGAGCCGGGGCCTGCCGCGCCGCCACCCGAGGCCGGGCCTCTGGCGGCGCGTGGGCCGGTACAGCGGCGCTCACCGCTGCCGGACGTGCTGCGGGGCGTGGCGCTGGCGGGCATCCTGATCGTGAACATGCAGGACTTCGCAGGGTTCCGCGAGTGGACGCAGACCGGGCCGGACCGGGTGGCGCAGGTCATCACGGACACGCTCGCCAACGGGCGGTTCATCTCGATCTTCGCCATGCTGTTCGGGTGGGGGGCGGCGGGCCTGATCGCGCGGCAGGGCCCCTGGACCTTCCTGAGGCGGCACGCGGTGCTGCTGGCGGTGGGCGCGGCGCATTACGTGCTGGTGTGGCACGGAGACATCATCAGCCTGTACGCGCTGCTGGGCGTGCTGGTGCTGCTCACGGCCCGCCTGGAGGCCCCCGCCCTGGTGGGACTCGCCGCCGTGCTGGGCAGCTGGTGGCTGGGCCTGACCCTCCTGGCCGGACTGGACGTGCTGGGGGAAGCGGCCGGGCGGTTCAGCGGTCTGCCCGAGCTGCTGCCCAGCTACGCGGGGAACGTGTCGCTACGTGCCACGGAATTCGGCCCGCTGCTGATCGGCAGCGCCGTGTACAACGGCCCGTGGCTGCTGGCCCTGTTCTGCCTGGGGGCGGCGGCGCAGCGCACGGGTCTGCTGCTGCATCCGCAGGAGCACCGGCCGCTGCTGCGCCGGCTGGCGGTAGGCGGGCTGAGCGTGGGACTGCCGCTGGGCGCCCTGCTGGCGTACCTGAACACCCGTCCGGAATACGCGGCGGGCCTGCTCGCCATTCCCGTGCGGATGGGCGGCGGGCTGGCCTCCGCGCTGGGGTACGTGGGCGTGCTGGGCCTGCTGGCTGCGGCGGGCCGGCTGGGCGCGTGGCGGCACTTCGCAGCGTCCGGGCGGCTGGCCATGAGCAATTACCTCACGCAGAGCGTGGTCATGACCTCCGTGTTCTATCCGTACGCCGGGGCGCAGTGGGGCCGCTGGGGCGCGCTGGGCGCCCTGGCTCTGGCGCTGGCCTTCGGGCTGCTGCAATTGCCGGTCAGTGCGTGGTGGCTGCGCCGCACCGGCACCGGCCCGATGGAATGGCTGGTGCGCGCCGTGGTGTACGGGCGGATCAGCACCCGCCCAATTCGGGAGGATCCGAAATGACAGACGCGCGTCCAGTTGGAGCGGTGACCCTCGGCCTGATCTCGGACACGCACCTGCCGCTGCGGCTGCCCGCGCTCCCGGCCACCCTGCCGGAACTGTTCGCAGACGTGCAGCTGATCCTGCATGCCGGGGATGTGGGCGAACTGCGCGTGCTGGACGAACTGGGCGCACTCGGCCCCGTGATCGCCGTGCACGGCAACGACGACACGCCAGAAGCGCAGCGGGAACTGCCCGAGCGCGCCCTGATCCACGCGGGCGGGCACCGGGTGCTGCTGTGGCACTCGCACCACGCCCACCGCGCGGACGAGCTGGAGTTCCGCAAGGACGACTCGTGGAAGCCGAAACTCGACCGGCTGGCCGCACACGCCAGATCGGCCGGGGCGGACGTGGTCGTGTTCGGCCACACGCACATTCCGCTGGTCACGCTGCACCAGGGCGTGTGGCTGATCAATCCGGGTGCGCTCGCGGCCGGGAACAGTTTCACGGTGCAGACGGTGCGGAGCGTCGCGCGGGCGCTCCTCGCGCCGGGGCGACCACCACAGGTCGTCCACCTGGACATCACCGCCCCTGGCCGCGCGCTGGACGTGACACCCGACGGGGAGGCCGGCTTCCTCGCGGGCGCGCGGCCCTACTGGCGCTCGATCTTCCCACCGGAACTGCGATCCGTGGCGGCCGGACTGCTGGACGCCATGCAGGCGCACCAGCCGGTGCTGGAACCCGGCTTCCTGCGGGCGGCGCAGCGCGTCTGGAACGGCTCGCAACCCCACCTGACCTGGGAGGACGTGCACCGCGAGTGGGCCAGCGATCCCTTCGTACCCGCCGCGCTGTTGGCCGAGATCGGGCCGCGCCCGTGACGGCCCGCCCACCGCTGCGGGTGCTGGCCCTGTGCCTGGGCAACATCTGCCGCAGTCCGCTCGCGGAGGTGCTGCTGGCGCGGGAACTGGAGGCGGCCGGGGTGCCCGCGCTGGTGGACTCGGCGGGCACGGGCGACTGGCATGTGGGCCACCCGGCCGATCCGCGCAGCCGTGAGGTCGCGCGCCGACACGGGCTCACGCTGGCAGGAAGGGCGCGGCAGCTCACCGCCAGCGATTTCTCTACCCAGGACGTGATTCTCGGCATGGACGCACAGAACGTTGCCGAGGCCCGCCGCTTGGCTCCGCCGGGGGCCCGCGCGCAAATCCTGCTGATGCGCGACTTCGACCCGCAGGCCCCGGACGCGGACGTGCCGGATCCGTACTACGGTGGCCCGGACGGCTTCGAAGAGGTCTACGCCATGCTGGAACGCAGCGCCCGCAGCTTCGCGGCCCAGATGGCACTGCGTCCGGACGGCGCGGAGTGATCACGCATTGCCAGGACGGCAGCGGAGATCCATTCAGGGCGGCAAGGCGATCCGTGCTGCCGGTGCGCCGCCCGGCCCGGCATCCACCTCACCGGACGTCGGTCGAGGGCCGGCGGCTCCGTGGGAAGGTGGTGAGAGCCGCACTGTAGACTGCGGAGCATGGACAACCGGACGAACCTCGACGACTACCTCGCGGGGCTGGGGATCAGCGACGCCGACGAGAGCGAGCTGCCCCCGCCCGCCCCGGAAGCGATCCCCGGCAGCGCGGCCCCCTCGCTGGAGGCCGCGCACGAGGCGCCCGTCGTGGTGCTGGAACGCTTCCTGCGCGGCCTGGTGGCCCGGATCGATCCCTCGCTGAGCGTGACCGTGCAGGACAGCGGCGACGCGCTGGAGGCCGACATCACCGGCGAGAGCGCCGCCCGGCTGGCCGGCCGGGACGGGCGCACGCTGGGAGCCATCGAGGTGCTGGCATACACGGTGCTGGCCAAGCAGGACGGACGCGGCGAGCTGCGCGTGCGGGTGGACGTGGGCGGCTTCCGGCGCCGGCAGGCCGACACGCTGACGAAACTCGCGGAGCGGCTGGCCGTGCAGGTCGCCAAGAGCGGGGAATCGCACGAGATGCAGCCCATGCCGGCGGCCGAGCGCCGCGTGATCCACATCGCCCTGAAGGAGCACCCGGACGTGATGAGCGAGTCGGTCGGCGAGGGCGCCAGCCGCCGGCTGATCATCCGGCCCCGGCACAGCTGAGTGGCTTCCACCCGCCGCGCCCGGTTGCGCTCGGCGACGGAGGAGCTGAGACGCGCGGGCGTTCCCTCACCGGAGGTGGACGCCCGCGCGCTGCTGCTGCACGCCCTTCACTTGACTCCCACGGCCCTGGTCACGGATGGGGACGCGCCCGTGACGGCAGATCAGGAGCTGGCCCTGCATAGCCTGCTGGCCCGGCGCGCGGCCCGTGAACCGCTCCAGTACCTGCTGGGCACGGTCGAGTGGGGCGGCGTGACCCTGCGCGTGGACGCCCGCGCCCTGGTGCCCCGTCCGGAAACCGAGTGGCTGCTGCACCTGACCGTGGTGGCCCTCCGGGGACGAGCGGCCCCGCGTGTGCTGGATGTCGGCACCGGCACGGGCGCCCTCGCCCTGGGCGTGAAGGCGGCCCGCCCGGACGCGCGGGTCACGGCCACGGACATCAGCCCGGAGGCCCTTGGCCTCGCCCGGGAGAATGCCGCCCTGAATGGCCTGGAGGTGACCTTCCGGCACGCCGACCTGCTGACCGGTCTGTCCGGCCCGTTCGATGTGGTCGTCTCCAATCCACCCTACCTGCCGGACAGGGATCGGCAGGACGCCCAGCCGGAGATCCGGCATGATCCGGAACTGGCCCTGTACGCCGGCCCGGACGGCCTGGACGTGGCCCGGCGGCTGACCGCACAGGTGGCCGACGTCCTGGGCACCGGTGGGCTGCTCCTGCTGGAACTCGATCCACGCAACGCCGGACACTTCGCGGAAGAGCTCAGGGCCCAGGGCTGGGTCGCCACGGTTCACGCGGATCTGGCCGCTCGCGAGCGCTTCATTGAAGCGCGGCCCGGTTAGGGATCCGTCAGGTCTCCACCGGGCGGCACCTCGTCGGGTGGGAGGGCAGGCTCGCCGGGGCGGGGCGCGAGGATCGCCACGGTCAGCAGGCTCAGGCCCGTCACGAGCACCGCAATGCCCAGCGCGGCGGGCGGGTTGGGCCAGCGCCACACGTCGAGCCCGGCACTCTTGATGCCCGCCAGGACGATCACGGTCAGGCCGGCGTTCCACCAGCGGCGGGCAGCGCCACCACCTGCGCGGTGGGCCTGGAGGCACGCGTGCAGGCCCACCAGCAGCGCGCTCAGGCTGGACAGCACCAGCCAGGGGCGCAGGGTCGCTCCGGCGCCGCCCAGACGGTCGCCGATGGTCAGCAGCGTCAGCGCCAGCAGGCCCGCGCCCCAGTACGTGCGCCCGGTGGCGCTCTGGGGCGCAGCCTCCGGACACAGGTCGCGCCCCACGCGGTTCAGCCAGGCAAGCCCGGTGGCCGTGCGGGTCAGCGCCCAGGTGCACAGCAGCAGCAGGGCACCCACGACAGGAACCGCCTGCGGCGTATCCGGCCCACTGCCGACCACACCCAGCAGCGCCAGCACGCCCAGGCCCAGCAAGGTGTCCAGGCGGCGGCTCCACGACCAGCGCCAGCGGAGCGGCACACTGAGCAGCGCCGTCAGGGCCAGCGCGCCGGGAGTGCCCATGGCGGGCCAGAAAATGCTGGCCGTGCGGCTCAGTCCTCCCACCACGAAGGCCAGCGAGGCGAGCTGGCTGAGGGAAGCCAGCGTTCCAGCCGCCGGGATCTCCAGCACGCGGGACGCCCCGTAGAGCGCGCCGCCCGCAAGCAGCGCGGCACTGACGCCCAGCAGCGCCTCCAAGCCGGTGTGTGTCCGCAGGAGTTCCAGGGCGCCGACCCCCAGTCCGGGCGCTCCCGCCAGAACCCCAACGAGGCCCGGGAGCGGTGCCAGAGTGGATCGAGTTCGGGTCAGCCACACCAACCCCAGTGCGGCTATGGCGCACCACAGCCACACCAGCACCGAGCCGCCCGCCAGCAGCGAGCCTCCAATTCCCGCGCTGCCCAGGCCCGCCAGCAGCGGGGCCGTCCACCTGCTGCGGGAGAGGCCCGCCTTCATCCCGTCCACCGGGCCCAGCCGCAGGGCCGCCAGAACGGCGAGGACGGCGGGAGCGGCGCCCAGCAGGGCTGCGCCGACGTCCGACCGGACTGGGGGCCAACCAGCCCAGGGCAGGCCAGTCCAGGGCTGGCCAGTCCAGAGGCTGGCATCCAGCGCCCGCGCCGTGCCCAGGGCCGCTGCACCCGCCAGACCGAGCGCTCCCACCCGCAGCCAGAAGCGGCTGCGGCCGTACAGGCCGACCAGCAGCAACGCCGCCGCGATCCCCGAGAGGGCCAGCGCCTCGGTGCGTGGGCCCAGCACGCTGACGGCCAGACTCCCCGCGATCCCGGCCGCCCCGGCAGTCAGGCCGCCCCGAACCGCGCCCTCCAGCGCCCCCGAATCCCTGTTTCCTGGAGGCCGCCACGCCAAGCGGGCGGCCACGGACACTGCCAGCAGGATCCCCAGCGCACAGGCCACCTCGGCTCCCCGGTTCGCGGCCGTGGACAGTACAGCACCCACGGCCAGCGCGACCAGCGCCTGCGGGATCAGCGTGGCCCAGGCGGCCCCGAGGGCCGCCGGTTCAGCGGTCGCCTCCGGGCCGGGGTCGGCCTGTTCCGGATCGCCCTGCGCCGGACGTGCAAGGAGGGCCAGCGGCACCGACAGCGCCAGGACGCTGAACAGCAGCCAGGGCCACAGGGCCGGGACACCGGTGTCGACCTGCAGGGCCGCCGCCAGCCCCTGCATCGGATCGAACCAGCGGCGCAGCGGCACATGATGGATGGAGGCGACCAGCCAGCCGAGCGGCACCGTGCCGGCCACCGCCAGCGTGAGGGGCAGGGCCGCGCGCTGGGCAGCCTGACGTTCCCGCTCCACCTCCGGCCAGGTGGGTGCCCGTTCGGTGACGCCCGGCGCGCGGCCCCACCACACGGCGGCCCCCGCGAGCAGGAGTGTCAGGCCCACGGCGGGAATCGAGGCGCGCCCCAGATCGTCGGTGAGCATCCAGGTGCTGAGGGCCGCGCCCGACACGGCCAGGGCGCCCAGCAGGGGTTCGCGGCGCCGCGAGGCGTCCCACAGCAGCGCTGCGCTCAGGAGCAGCAGACCGCCCAGCACCGCTGCCGGCCCCCAGGCCTCCGGCAGCCGCTGCGACAGGCTGCCCACGCCCAGCGCCGCCACGCCATACCCGAGACCACGCAGGGCCCCCGACACCGGCCACGGCACGCGCCGCGCATTGAAGTACAGCAGGGCGCCGAAGGCGAACACGGCCAGCAGCAGCGTCCACGCCGGGGCGCCCAGGGCCCGCAGGGTGAAGGCGAGGCCACCCAGCACGAGCAGGCCGCCCGCCACGCTGATCCGGGCGCGGCTGAACTCCGGCGCCCACAGCGACGGCCCGCGCGACGTCCGGAGCGCGGGGAGAGGGGGAGGAAGGGCTGGCATCACATCTTCCGGCCAGATCGGCGGCCGGGTGGGGATCACTGGGCTGGGAAGAACTCCGTCCACCGGCACGCCCGAAGGCGCGGCGTCAGGTTCGCCCGACAGCTTCACCCCCGCTTCCAGCGCCACCAGCCGCCGGGTCACGTCCCGAAGGCGGCGTTCGGCGGCCGAGGTGCGGCTCAGCGCGATCCCGGCCAGCATGAGCGCCACCACGACCAGCAGTTCCATAGCGGCAGCGTAAGCCCCCGCGCGGACGGACGGGGGCCGATCTGAACGCCGTCAAAAAGGTGGGCTCAGCGCCGGGGAGTCTGAGGATCAGGGCGTCTGGTTCGTCGAAGCCTGGCAGTCGCCACAGACGCCCATGAATTCCAGGTGGATATCGGTCACGCGGAAGCCGCCGGGGAGGTTGGCGCTGGGCACACCCGGCAGGGCGGCGGCATCGACATCGAAGATCTGGCCGCAGGTGCGGCACACGGCGTGGTGGTGCGCGGTGCCCTCGCGCCAGTCGTAGCGGGTGGCCTGCCCGGCGCGTTCCAGGGTCACGACCACGCCGTCACGCACCAGGGCGTCCAGCGTGCGGTACACGGTGCCCAGGCTCACACTGGGTAGGCGTTCACGGACGGCCGCGTGGATGGCGGAAGCGTCGGGGTGCTCGCGCGAGGCCTGAAGCACCTCGATCACTGCCGCCCGCTGCCTGGTCTGCCGCACCATCGCCATGCACGCAGTCTAGCAAAGACGTCCTGACCCGGCCCTGACACGTCCCACGGTTGCTCCGCGTCTGCTGCAGCCCGGACGGCGCCTTGCCTTCGTTCAGTCAGTCGCGTAGAACTCTGAACGGATGCCCACCCGCCTGCTGCCCCTGCTGACCGACGCGCCCCAGTCCGGCGACGTGCTTGGGGCCCGGCTGGGCGTGAACCGCGTGACGGTGAACACCCTGGCCCGGCAGCTTCAGCAGGATGGCGTGCCCGTGCACATCACCCGCGCCGGGTACGCCCTGAGTCCCGGCACGCCCGCGCCCGCACTGGTGCCCGTGACCGGCTCATTGGGCCGCGCGCTGAGGTACGTGGGCACAGTCGGCAGTACCCAGGACGCCCTGCGCGCCTGGGCCGACGATCCCACTGAGGCCGCCCCGCATGGCGCGGTCATGGTGGCCGAACGGCAGACCGCCGGCCGTGGACGGCGTGGCCGCAGCTGGGACACCACGGGCGGCACCCTGGTCTTCAGCGTGCTGCTGCGCCCCGACTCCGGCGTGTCCCTCACGCTGGCTGACCTGAGCCTCCTGCCGCTGGCCGCCGGAGTCGCGGTGCAGGCCGCGTGCGGTGTGGGCGGCCTGAAGTGGCCGAACGACCTGCTCGCCCCAGACGGACGCAAACTTGCCGGGATGCTCGTCGAGGCCGACATCCGCGGCGAGGAAGCCCGGCGCGTGATCATCGGGATCGGCGTGAATGTCACGCACGCGCCCCCCGGCGCGGCCCACCTGGGCGAGTACCACCAGGGACTGACCCGCGCGGCCCTGCTGGGCACGGTGCTGGACGCCCTGGAGCACTGGCTGACTGCCTCCGGCCCGGACGTGCTCGCCGCCTGGACGGCCGCGAGTGTCACCCTGGGCCGCCCTGTGCGCGTGCACACGCCTCAGGGCATCGTGGAGGGCATGGCCGCCCGCCTGGACGGCCACGGCAGCCTGATCGTCGATACGACCGGCGGCCCGCGCACCATCAGCGCCGGGGACGTCGACCTGATCGGCACGCTCGCGGGCGGCCCCTCCCCCTGACCCGCCCACCCCGACCTTTCCCTCTACACCGTTCACAAGGAGCACCCATGACGCAAGCCACGCACCCCACCCTCGCCCAGGCCCTCGTGCCGACCCGCAGCCTCACCCGCGACCTCGCCCTGATCGCCGGCGGGGCCCTCGTCATCGCGCTGCTGTCCCAGATCGAGATTCCCCTCAAACCCGTGCCGGTGACCCTGCAGACGCTGGGCGTGCTGCTGGTCGGCGCAGCCCTGGGCTGGCAGCGCGGCGCCGCCTCGCTCGGCACGTACCTGCTGGCCGGCGCCGTCGGCCTGCCCGTCTTCGCAGGCGGCGCGGCTGGGATCGCCAAGTTCACCGGCCCCACCGGCGGCTACCTGATCGGCTTCCTGCTCGCCGCCGCCCTGGTCGGCATTCTGGTGCAGCGCTTCGCCCTCGACCGGCGCATCGGGGGCACCGCCCTGGCCATGCTGCTCGGCAACATCATCATCTACGCCGTCGGTCTGCCCTGGCTGAGTGCCACCACCGGCCTGCACGGCCACGCTCTGTACACGGCGGGCCTCACTCCCTTCCTGCTGGGCGACACGCTCAAATTGGCGCTGGCGGCCCTGCTGCTGCCGGGTGCGTGGAGCCTCGCACAAAAACGCTGATCCCCGGCCCGCACAGGAAAACCCCCACCTTCACTCGGGTGGGGGTTCGTGCTTGAAGTGGGTTGTCGATGCTCCCATGTGGTTGCCCCACTCCTTGCTGACCCCAGTGTGCCAGGGAGGGCGGGCGGCGGCATCCGCCGAAAGTGGGAGGAACGCTTACGCCGATTGGCTCAGGGCAAACCGGCTGGCGCCGTTACTGCTCGTTCCACGAGCGCTGGACGGGAAGGGCAGTATTGGCCGAGAAGGTCGTCGTGGTTGGGAAGAACGGGGGAATGGCCGAACCGTTCACAAAGCGTGGGTCGAAGTGGAAAGCGTCCCCGAAGCCGTTGACCATGGTGATCGCGCCGTTGCTGGCGATGTTGGCCAGACCTCGCGGAGGATCCGTGTCCTCGGCCAAACTGCCGAGGGTGTGAATGGCGCCGCGGGCCGGATTGATGTTGTAACTGTCTGCGGACAGCCCCTTGCCACTTGCACCGGCCACGACCGCGCCGTGCAGGTACACATCGTTGGGGGCCAGCGTGCCGATGCGGACGTTCCCGGTGCCAGCGAGGATGGCCAGGACGTTCTTCGCACTGGCGTTGGTCGATGGGTTGTCCTGGTACGTCACGTCCCCCTGTACGACGATGTCGGTGGCCGCCGCAATATTCAGCTTGGTGGTGGAGGCAACCGCGGGGGGAATCTGGCTGGGCACGGCGTTGTTGGTGGGCAGCGTGGTGGGCAGCGACCCAGTACGGGCAGGGCCGCTGAGACTGGTGATGGTGCCTTCCACGTACAACTGGCCGTTGAGTGGCGTGGTCAAGGTGGTGGCGGCCCCCCCGTTTTTCGTGACGGTCGTCACGCCAGTGATCGCGTTGGTGGTGAGGACGGTGGTCGTGGTGCCCTGCACGATTGTGTACACCTGGTTGTTGCTCGGGCTGGCGACGGAGAGCGTGACGGCAGCATTGCCCTCGATGTAGATCCCGCCGTTCGCAGGGGTGTACACGCCGGTGGGTACGGAACTGCATGAGGACAGGCCGAGTGCCGTGCACCGCTCTGATGTGCTGGGTGACGTGGTGTTGGTGGCATTCAAGCCAAGCGCGGCGCGGGCCTGGGAGAAGGCATTGCCTGGGAGCGGCACGGTCGGCCTGCTGTAGGCCAGACCGGCGCCGCCCCAATTGGGCGTGGTGCAGTTGTTCGACTGGGTGGTCACACTCTGCCAGGTACCCGTGTTGCAGTTGTACATCTGCACGCTGCTCGCCGCCGTCGTGGCCCCCATAGAGAAGATCGGCGTGCCCGCGAACGACCAGTTCTTGTTGATGTGCACCGGGCCGTCGTAGTTCATGCCGGTACCGAAGAAGTTGCCCTGCAGGGATCCACCATCGTTAGCCATAACCAGAAACTGGTTGAGTGGCGTCTTGCCCAGGGTCATGGCCACATACCCCTGTGCATTCACGTTGCGGAGGTAGTTGCCCTGCTGACCGGTGCTGGCCACGACGTAGTCCACCAGGTAGCGCTGGTTGTTGGCATTAAAACTCGCCTGATCGGCCCGGAAGTTCGAGAAGGTGACCCTGCTGGAGAAGGTCACACCCCCGACGGTGCCGCTGTTGGTACTGCTAGGAAGGCTGTTCATGCTACTCAGGACTGAGGAGTACTGGGCGGTGGGGATTACTGGGGTGGTGGACGGATTGCTGCCCGCCGCCGCGAACGACCCAGCGTACGTCGCGATGATGGAGTTGATGCCGGGAACCAGGGTCTGGCTCAGGGTGTACCCGGCCTGAGCCTGACCCGCCTCTGCGGCGGCCCGGGCGCGCACCAGGCCGGCCTCGCCCCCCGCCTGCTGAACGCCAGTGACGCTCCCGGTCATGATGATGGTGGTCATGATGATCAGCACGACCATGAAGGCCAGGGCAGTCACCAGAATGTATCCGTGGGTGCGCTCGTGTTTCATGGTGGCCTCAGTTGCCCGGCGCGGTGTACTGCACGTCACGCATGTACACGGTGGTCGAGAGGGTCAGGGAGGAGTTCTTGCTGCCTGCGCTGCGTGAGCCGGTCAGGGTCAGGCGGATCGCCTTGGGCTGAACGGGCGTGCTGCTGAACGTGTAGCCATCAGCGGAATACTCGACGGTCAGACCCGTGATGTCGTAGGCGACGGTCTGCACGGGGCCACCGACTTGCTGGCGGGTCAACGCGCTCAACCCGTTCACGGTCTGCACGGCGTACCGCATGACAGTCACCTCGCCCAGAACCGCTGCCGGCGTATAGGTATACGACAGGCTGCTCGCCGTGTGCTTTAGGGTGGAGGTGGTGGAACCACCCGTGCAGTAGTTACTGGCGTCCACCTGCACCCAGGAACTGGATGTCTCGGTGGTGAGCATGGCGTAGTCACCGCTGGTATATTGGGCGCTGCAGGCGCTCACTGAGGCGTTCAGCGCCGTGCTGGTCACATTGCTGAAGGTGGTGGTCGTGGGGTATCCGCCGGGCGGCATCACGGACAGCAGGGTCGCTGACGGGATCTGCACCACGGACAAGGCAGTGCTGCCAGATGCGTAACTGGCCAGACCGCTGGGCAGGCCGGGCGAGCCGCTCACGATGATCCGCGGGCCCACCGATTGCCGCAGATCCGACGCCATGAGCTCCAGTGACGAGCGGATGCTGTCATCCACCGAGATCTGCAACTGGTTGCGCGCCTGGACGGTGCCGGTACCGGAGAGCAGATTCATCAGGATCGTAAAGATGACTAGGGCCACGACCGCCGCGGTCAGGACCTCAATCATCGTCATGCCTGCCGTGGCAGGAGATGGGGATCGACGGACAGATTCAGCGCAGGACATACGTCGTCGCCCCCAGCGTCAGGTTTTTGGTGGCGTCCGTGACCTGTACGGACACCTGCCACAATTGCCGGTTGGTTCCCTGGTTCAGCAGGGTACCGGTGATCACGTTTCGGTAAGTTCCGAAACGTGCGCTCATATTGGTCGCGCTGACGCTGTGCGTGTAGACCCCGTCCGACGCGTAGGTCGAGCCGGCGGCATAGGTGCAGGTAAAAGCCGAGGAACTCCCCGTGCAAACGCTGCCGATCGGCCCGAAAGGCTCCTGGTTGGCGCGGTAACGGTCGAACCAACTTTCTACCACGGTGTTGATGCTGGTGCGCGCCCTGGACTGCCCGTCGGTCTTAATGGTGGCGAGCAGCGTGGAACTCACGGCCGAGAGGACGATCACGGAGACCGTGATGGCCACCAGCACCTCGATGATGGACATGCCGTCCTGCGCGCCTCTGAACGTCCCGCCTTTCATTGACGCCTCACAAGTCCCAGCGCCGTGACGCTGAGGGTTTTCTGCCCACTGCCTTTCAGCGCCTTGATGTCGTTGCTGCTGGCCACCACACCGGCCGCCGTGGTGATGGTCGCGAACCCAACGGATTTGAAGTCGTAGGTACGGCCCAGGGTATTGGTCAGGTCGATCACGTCACTGCTGGCCGTGCCCGTGCGGACAGTCGTCCAGGTGGATGACCCGATCGCCTGGTTCTCGACGACATAGGTTCGGGCGTCCAGTAGGCGGATCCGGCGTTCCTGGCCTGTCGCCATGGCGCGCGTGCGCGAAGCGTTGAGGTCGCCAGCGAGACTGGCGAGGAAGTTGTCGGCATCCCGTGTGTTCTTCCAGTTCAACATGGTCGGCGCAGCGATGCCCATGATGATGCCCAGCACGGCCAGCGTGATCAGCATCTCCACGAGCGTGAAGCCGGCTGTGGCGGAGTGAGGGTGTGGTGGGTGGTGGGTCACAGGGTCTCCGGAGAAAGGGAAGGGGGCGGGCACGCAGGTGCGCGTGGTCTTAATCCGAGGGTAGGGGGATGGACTTTCTGGAGCCTTACATGAAGCTTCCTGGCGGCCCTTCCATCAGGCCGCCAGGAAGCTGTTTTTTTTATCGTTCAGGACAGCAGACTTGCGGTTTCTCGCCGCGATTTCATCCGACCCTCCCCCCAGGGAGGCGGGGCCCATTCGGGGGGTGAGCTCGACCCTGAGGCTCGTCCTGAACGGGATTGAATGGCCGGTCAGGTGCTGTCAACTTCTGACCACCACAAAGATGAAGGCCCCGTGGCAGTGGGGCCACGGGGCACTGAGAAAGGAGGGCCGGGATTATTCAGCGACGGCGGGGACGGTGGGCAGTTCAGGGGCCTTGCCGGTGCGGATAGCTGTGGTCACGCGCTCGCGGATCTCATCGGCCATTTCGGGACGCTCGGCAATGTACGCGATGGCCTTTTCCTTGCCCTGGCCGATGCGTTCGTCGCCGTAAGAGTAGAAGCTGCCGGCCTTCTTGATGATGTCCATGTCGGTCGCCAGCGTCACCAGATCGGTCATCTGGTCGAAGCCCTTGCCGTACACCAGTGCCAGCTCGACTTCCTTGAAGGGCGCGGCCACCTTGTTCTTGACGGTCTTGACCTTGACGGTGTTCGCCACGGCATCGTTGCCGACCTTGATGGGCTGGCCGATCTTGCGGACGTCTAGGCGGACGCTGGCGTAGAACTTGAGGGCGCGGCCGCCGGTGGTGGTCTCGGGGTTGCCGTACATCACGCCGATCTTCTCGCGCACCTGGTTGATGAAGATGGCGGCGGTGCCGGTCTTGGACAGGATCGCCGTGAGTTTGCGCAGCGCCTGCGACATCAGGCGGGCCTGAAGGCCGGGCAGCGAGTCGCCCATCTCGCCCTCGATCTCGGCGCGGGGCGTCAGGGCGGCCACCGAGTCGACCACAACCACGTCGATGGCCCCGGAGCGGACGAGCAGTTCCATGATCTCCAGCGCCTGCTCACCGTTGTCGGGCTGCGACACGAGCAGCTCATCGGTGTTCACGCCCAGCGCGCGGGCGTACACAGGATCCAGCGCGTGTTCGGCGTCGATGAAGGCGCAGGTGCCGCCGGCCTTCTGGGCCTGCGCGACGATGGCGAGGGCCAGGGTGGTCTTGCCGCCGGATTCCGGGCCGTAGATCTCGGTCACGCGGCCGCGCGGAATGCCGCCCACTCCGAGGGCCAGATCCAGGCTCAAGCTGCCGGTCGAGACGACCTGAACGTCGAGTTTGCTCTCGGCGCCGAGCTTCATGATGCTTCCCTTGCCGAAGGCCTTCTCGATCTGGCTCATGGCCGTCTCGATGGCCTTGGCGCGTTCCTTGCTGTCGTTGGGGGCGGCGGTGATCTCCTTGGGGTTGTCCTTGCTCATGGCGTCTCCTGGGTGGGGTGGGATGTTGGGGTGGGTTCGGGCGATCCGGGTTCTGAAACGCCGGGCGCGGGGGGCGGTGGGGCGGTGGGGCCGGGACCCTCACGCAGGCGGTAGGCACCGGCCTGCTCGTAGATCGGGCCGGTCTTCTGGAGCAGGCTGCGCTGGAGGGTCAGGCTGCCCGCATGCCAGGACGCGTCGAAGGTCAGGGGCGGCACGCGCGGCGCCGGTCCCTTGCGGCGGGCCAGCGTGATGTGCCCCTTGAAGGGCAGCTCCTCGATCTCCAGCCCGAGGGCCTGGATGCCGGCGCGCAGGGCCGCGGCCAAGGCGTCCAGACCCTCCGCCTCGACCTTCACGAACCACACGCGGGGACTGCCCTCGTTCGGGAAGTACCCGGTGCCTCGCAGCCGCACGTCCAGTGCCTGGAACTGGGGCGCGAGCCTCTGCCCGAGGGCCTTCAGGTCGGCCACGCGTTCCAGCGGAACGGCCGGCAGGTACGCCAGCGTGACGTGCATCTGGTCTGGCCGTACGGACCGCCAGTTCCCCTTCAGCTTCTGCTGGGCCTGCGCGAGCGGCCCGGCGATCTCGCGCGGCACCTTCAGGGCGTAGAACAGCCGCTGTGTGGCCGGGGTGTGGCCATCGTCGACCGGCCCGGTACGCCGTGCCCCACGGGGGAGCTGCGGCGCCCGCTGGGGGCGTGCCGGACGATCCGCTTCGCCTGTGGCCGGCCGGGCTGGGCGCGTGGGCTCCACCACCGCGAGCTGGGCCAGCACAGCCAGTGCCTCGGCGTCCAAGGGCATAGGGTCGGCGTGGCGCCTCTCCCCTTTCGGCGGGGTGGCTTTCGACCCCCCGGCCTTTGGCCGGAGGCCCTCCGCTCTCTTCACCTTGACCTTCATGCGTCCCACCCGCCGGGGCGCAGGACGCGGTACGCGAGGGCCAGCGCGGCCACGGCGGCACGTTCACGGATCTGGGCCGGGTCGCCAGGCCAGTTGAGGCTGATGCTGCGCTGGAGTTCCGGCGTGTGCAGCGCGGCGTGTGCCTGCCCGGCTCCCTCGCCGCTGGCCTGGACGGCGACCGCCAGGCCGATGTCGGCGCCCAGGTGTTCGCACGCTCCGGCGGCGAGCTCGCGGGCTGCCTGTTCACTGACCAGTCCGGCGTCGTGGAGCGTGACCGGGGTGAGCCCCAGGGTGATCAGGCGGCGGTGATCCTGCGTGACGGCGGCGTCGAGGAATCCCGCCTCGTCGGCCAGCAGGGTGCTCAGGGCACCGGCACTGCCGGCCTCGATGACGCCTAGGCTGCGGCCCGCGAGCGCGGCGCTGACGGCTCCGGCGAGGGTCTGGGTGTCCTCACCCCACGTCCAGTTCCCGAGCTGGGCGCGCACGGTGCCCAGCACGGGGGCCAGCAGTTCGCGGGCCTGTGCGTCGGTGTCGGCGCTGGCGGCCACGCGCACGTCCACGCCGGTCTTGCGGGCGTAGGTGGCGACGCTGGGGTTCGCGGCCTTCGTCAGGTCGCCCAGCAGTTCCGCGACGTTGCTCTCGCCGATGCCCTGCGTGTGGATGGTGGTGTGCAGCAGCGCGCGGCTGGGCAGCGGCAGTCGGGGCAGCACCTGATCGCGCCACATGCGCTGCATCTCCCGCGGGGGGCCGGGCAGGGCGACGATCATCTTGCCGCCGGTCGTGACGAACCAGCCGGGCGCGGTGCCGACCGGGTTGGGCAGCGCCTGGGCCGAGGGAATCAGCCACGCCTGCTTGCGGTTGATCTGCGGCATGGTGCGACCGCGCGCCGTGTAGAGCCCTTCAAGCCACGCGAGCAGTTCCGGATCTTCCTGCGGCGTCTCATTCAACGCGGCGGCGATGGCCTCGCGGGTGAGGTCGTCATCGGTGGGGCCGAGGCCGCCGCCCAGGATGAGCAGGTCGGCGCGGCCCAGCGCAGTGTGGATGGCGGCGGTCAGGCGCTCCAGGTTGTCGCCGAGCACCGTCTTGCGGTGGAGGGTGACGCCCCGACTCCCGAGTTCGCGCGCCAGGAACGCGGCGTTGCTGTCGACGATTTCGCCGAACAGCAGCTCCGTGCCCACGCTGATAATTTCTGCTATAAGCATAACAACCTCGGTGGAGTATAGGCGATAACGGAACGGGCGTCCAGCCCCGAGGACGCCTGTTCCCTGGCCTGAAGTGTACGGCCCCCGCTCTGGACGCCCGCTTCAGTCCACACGGCCCGGTCCATCAGGCCGCGCGGATGCCCGCTCTGCCCGGTCACGGATGACCTCCAGAATGGTGCGTTGCAGGTCGTGCATGATCACCCGCGTGAAGAAGGCCGTGTAGCCGTTGAAGGGCGTGCTCACACGCTGCGTGCTGCTGAGGTGCAGCAGGGTGAAGCCGGGCCGCACGGCCTCCAGCGTGTAGGTGCCGCTCAGAACGTCGAAGAAGCGCCCCCCGACCCGGATGTGCGGATCGAGGGTTCCGGACTGCTGCGCCTGGATGCGGAACGAGAGGACGCGGTTCACCCGCCAGTCCGTGACGGTCTCCAGAAAGCTCAGGCCGCCGTCGAAGGTCGCCGTGCGCGCGGCCCCCACGCCCTGCCCGACCAGCACGGCCTCACGCGGGCGGGGCAGGCCGACCCAGTGGAAGAACCCGGCCCGGATCTCCGAATCCCCGATGCGCGGCACGGAGCGGATCTGCGCCCACACGGCGGCGGGCGGCGCCGCGATCAGCACGTCGTTCGTGACCGTGCGGTACACGTCGGCCACTGGGCGGGTCTGTTCGAGCGGCCCCAGCACGGCGGGCAGTGTGGCCGAGACCAGCAGCGCCACCGACCGGCCGCGCCAGCGCCGCAGCACCCACATCAGTCCTGCGCCCAGCAGCGCCATCGGGTACATCACGGGGGCCGCGATCACCGCGCACAGCACGCCCTCAAAGCCCGTGACTAGGGCGACCACCAGAAACACGCTGACCGTCAGGGCGCTCACCCCCAGCACGCGGGCAACGGGCGAGACGGCGCGCGGCGACCGGTCACCGAAGGCGTCGGGCGGCGTGGCAGCGGGGCGCACGGGCGTTCCCTCCAGCGCCAGCCACGCCGACAGCATTCCCAGCGCGAAGGGCACCAGGAACAGGTACGAGGCGACCATGACGCCCACGTCGCCATTCAGGCGGTGCAGCCACACGTACACGGTCAGCCCGTAGGCCGCGCCCGCCACGGCGCCGCCGACCGCGCCCCTCGCCAGTGGATGCATGGCTCCAGCGTACAGGGCCGGCCTGGCCCGCTACCCTGCACGGGTGACCCTCTGGACACCGCCACTCCGCTCGCTCCTGCCGACTGCCTTCGGCCCCGCTCCGGAGCTGCTGCGCCGCCTGACGCGCGACCTGAGCGCCCAGCAAGCGCAGCACGTGGGGATCCTGACCCCGGCGGGCGTCACGGCCACCTCCGAGGCGTTGCGGGCAGCGTTGCGCGTCCACCACTTCCATCCGGTCACCGGCCAGCCGCTGGACGCCACGGGCCGTGGTGGGCTGGGTGGCCTGGTCGGCGGCCTGCTGCGCGGCGTCGCAGGCCCGGCAGCGGGTTCGGACGTGGGAGGCTCTGGCGTGGACGTGCCCTGCCGCGACGAGAACAGCGGCCCCTACCGCCGCGTGTACAGCAAGCCCGGTTTCGCGTTCCAGTCGAGCCGCGTCTACCTGCCCAGCGACCAGCAGGGCGACCTGCACGAGGAGAAGGGGGCGGGCCACGGCGACACGGCCTTCGTGTACGTGGGTGGCTGGGGGGCCAGCGGGGGCGCGGTCGATGCTGGCCTGCAGCACGGGCGCTACATGAACGGCAGCCAGGACGACTGGGCCCCGTTCTTTCTGGTGCAGCAGCCGGGCGGCCCGAGCGCGGTCACGGTCTCGGACGAGCGGCAGGCGGGCGGCGATCCGTGGCGGCTGCGGGCCGGGCAGGACGCCGAACTGACCTTCTGGGTCACGCAGGACGCGGACCTCACGGTGCTGAGCCTGAGCGTGACCGGCGAGACCAACCGCGACCGCACCCGCAGCACCCTGACGCTGCGCGCGCCCATCGATGCCCGCTTCGGCTGGGACGCGGGCGGCGGCGCGAATATCCTCAAGCGCATGACGACCCTCGGGCAGACGGCGGGGCAGCAGCATCTCCAGACCGGAAGTTTCCTGCAGGGCGTGAACTGGCAGGGCAGCACCCTCGGCCGCAGCGCCGACACGGCCGTCCCCTGGCAGGCCGCGCAGACCGGCGGCTACTGCACCTTTCCCGATCCGGCCACACCCGTGGGCCAGCAGGCGGACGGCCACCCAAAATGGCACGTCGAGTACCGAGACGCCGGCAACGAGACCGCCAGCGTGTACCTGCGATGAGGTTCACGCGCGGCCTGGTGTGGCTGGCTCTGCTCGGACTGCCGGGCCGGGCGGGCGCGCAGGCGCAGCCGGGCGAGGTGTTCGTCCATTTCGGCCCGCTGGCTTGGGTGAAGGCGCAGACCGCGCTGCCCCGCGTGCTGGGCGGCCGCCTGCTGGTGCCGGTGACCGAGGGCTGTGACCTGCTGGGCCTGACCTGTACGGTGCAGGGCGACGGAGTAAACGTGGCCGGGCAGACCGTGGCCGCCCACCGCCTGCCGGGCAACGTGCTCCTCGTGCCGCTGGGGGCCCTGGCAGCGCTGGCCGGACAGACCGTGAGCTGGAACGCTGCCACCCGCAGAGCCACCGTGTCCGGGGGCATTGGCAGCCGAGGCTGGCGGCTGGCGTTGGCCCAGTTGCCCGCAATCTCGCTTCCGTCGGCCTACACCGGGCCGCTGACCGCCCGCTGGGGGGCCCCCGAGTCCGGCGTGCCCACCGTCGCCCTGACCGTAACCGCGCCGCAGGCCCTGAACGCGCTGACCATGTTCAGCAAGGCGCATGGACAGCTGAGCACAACGGGCAGCTCGGTGCGCGGCTCGGCGGACGTGAAGAACACCTTTCCCGGCTGCCGGGGCGCCCACGCCTGCACCCTGCCCGTGCCGCGCGATGCCCTGTGGGTGCTGGCCTTCCTCACGGCGAAGTAGCGCCACCACAGCACGAGCTGGGCGTCAGACGCAGGGCCAGAGCACCGCGGGGGGAGCCGTGGACCGGGCTGTCTATGCCGCCACGTCCTCCGATCTGTCCGTTAGCCGGGCAGACGCAAACATGAAACACACCTGAAGGCACCTTTATCTTCCGGACTGTCTTCCGGCAGTGGGCACTGGGCTGGGGGGCCGCTACGCTTCGATCAGGCACAACAAGCCAGACCGCGCCCAGGACGCGCCGCCCCCGCCGGGCGGCCGGTGATCCCGCCCACGCCCTTCCCCAGGGAAGGAGACCCCGGAGGCTCCACCATGAAGGCACCCCGACTCGGCCTGCTGCTCCTCGGCACCATCGCCCTCGCGTCCTGCGGCCAGCAGCTCAGTGCGCCCACCGCCGCCACTCCGGCGCAGTCCAGTCCAGTCGCCGCCACGCCCGGCACGGGCAGCGTCGCCGCGCAGATCGCCGCGTACGCCACCCGCCCGGAACTCCAGGACGCCGACAGCCAGGCCATCCTGAAAGACCACGCGAGCGATCCCCTGATGCTGTCCGCCTTGCAGGAAGCGTACGGTCAGGCCGCCGCTCCACTGGACGCCGCCGCGCTGGCTGCCCAGACCAGCGGGCAGATGCCCCTGAGCGCGCAGGCCACCGGCAAGGCCGGCTACGCCCAGTCGGTCGCGTGGGGATCGGTCAGCAACTACCGCTATCAGAAGGCCCATCCCAGGTACTCGGGCCTGAACTGGGGCTCGGATGGCTGCAGCGCGCCCAGCGGCCTGGGCCTGGGCTACCGCGACACCTTCCGCCCCGCGTGCGACGTGCACGACTTCGGCTACGGGAACCTGCCGAAACTGACTGGGAAACTGTACTGGCCGTACAACAAGGCCCGCACCGATTCCGCGTTCCTGAGCAACATGCGGGCCATCTGCGGCGCCAAATCCATCTTCACGCGCCCCGCCTGTTACGTCGCCGCGCAGGCGTACTACAAGGCCGTCGACATTGGCGGCTGGCCCGCCTGGATCCGCAACGGCTGATTCCCGGCGCTCCCCCTTCCTCCCGCACCCCCCGCTGTGCACGTCATCCCTGGAGGCCCCATGAACTTCCCTTCCCGCACTGCCCCCGCCGCCCTGCTGGCCCTGACCCTCGCCCTGAGCGCCTGCGGACAGTCCCCGCAGGCCACCGCGCCCGGCACGAGCACGGCCACCACACCGGTCGCCACCACCCCCAGCTCGCCGGTGATCAGCGCCGCCGATGCCCAGGTCAACCGGGCGCTCGACCAGTTCGCTCAGGAACTCGCGCGCCATATGACCAGTCCCGAGCTGCGGGCCACGATCGACCAGCAGACGGCCACCCGCTTCGACGGCGACCGCGAGACCCTGTACGCCACCCTGGCCCGCACCCCGCTGAGCAGCGGCACGGTCGAGTCCCTGCTCGCCAGCGGGCCGGGCGTGACCCTCAGTTCGCTGAGCACCCTCACCGGCAGCGTGAAGGATCTGCAGGTGGCCGTGCGCGGTCCCGCGTGGAACATAAAAGCGCAGGTGCCGCTGGTGGCCTTCGCGCCGCAGGGCGGGGACGAGTTCGCGCCGGTCACCGCGTACGACGCTCAGGGCGGCCGGCACGTGCTGGATGCCCACACGCTCCCGACCGAGCCGGTCGTGGTGGTGGGCGTGAACGAGCGCCTGGACGCGCAGGGGAACGTCATGAAGCCCATCGACGCCTCGGCCAGCAGTGTGCCGCCGACCCTGAGCGCGCAGGCCTGTGACAGCTGGGAACACCTGACCTCGGTGTACGTGCGTGACGACCACGAACCGTGGATCCGTGGCGACCCGGAAATCTACGTGCAGCTCGGCTCGAACTCTCACGACGGCCTGTACCAGGGATCGTTGCCGGACGTGAACGACGAGAACAAGTGGTACTACCCCAACCGCGATCTGATCCGCTGGTCGACCACCAGCCTGGGCAGCTGGATGATGTACCTGTGGTACGAGCGGGACGGCGGCAGCAGCATCACCCTGACCTTCGGCGCGGACGTGAAGGGCGTGAACGGCAGCGTGGCGTACACGGTCGCGGACGGCGACGACCAGATGGGCCACGCCACCCTGGCCTTCGTGGACCGCCTGAAGTCCTTCGCGCTCGACACCGGCGATGTCCGCTGGTGGCGCAGCGGCTGCAAGTAAGAGCCCTCCCGGCCTCGTCCTGACTGGCGTCATGCCAGGCCAGGGCGGGGCCCTGAAGGTGATGGACGCTGCATTACACTGCGGGCACCCCCTCTCCCCTCGCGTCCTGCCAGTGTCAGCTTCATCCGGGTGCCGCTCCGCACGCTCGCCTCCCCGAGGAACCGACCATGACTGTCCTGCCCGCGCCCGCGCTGCCCCCGGTCATTTCTTCGCCTTCGCCTGCCCTGCTGGCCGGGCCGCACGAGCCCGGTTCCGGAGCCACCGCCGAGATGCTGCGCACTGTGCGGGTCACCAACCTGATCACCTGGGCGGCCCTGTCCGTCCATTCCCTGCTGGTCGAGCCGGTGCGGGATCACCTGCCCCTCAGTCAGGTGCAGTGGTGGGGAGTCCTGAACGTGATCTTCCTGGCCGGGATGCTGCTTACCCTGCACCTGATGAACCGCTGGCCGTGGCGGGCCCTGCTGGGCCTGCTGGCCGGACAGTCGGTGCTGGCCCTGACGGCGAACGCCTTTCTGAACGGCAGCAGCGTGCAGGCCGGCCTGCTGATCCTGGTGGCGGCGCAGGTGGGCCTCCTGCTGCCCTTCCGGCAGGCGCTGCTGTGGGTCGCCGTCCAGAGCGGCGTGCTGCTGTGGGTGCTGCTCACGCACTGGCATAACTTGGACGCCTGGGCCTTCTCGACCGGGTATGTCTGCTTTCAGGCGCTGGCCATCACCACGGTTCGCACGGCCATGCGGGAGATCCGGGCGCGGCGGGCGCTGGCCACCGTGGTCGAGGAACTGCGGGCCACGCGGGCGCTGCTGAACGAGGCCAGCCGGCAGGCCGAGCGGCTCCAGATCTCGCGGGAACTGCACGACCTGCTGGGCCACCACCTGACCGGGCTGGGCATGCACCTGCAGGTGGCCGCGCACCTGCTGCCCGCCAGTCCGGCCCGCACGCACGTGCAGACCGCGCAGGGCGTCGCGCAGCAGCTGCTGGGCGACGTCCGGACGGCGGTGCGGGGCATGCGGGACACGGCCCGCTGCGATTTCCCCCTGGAACTGCGCGCCCTGGCGCAGGGCACGGATCTGGACGTGCACGTGACCCTGCCGCCGGACTTCCGGCTGGACTGTCCGGTCACGGCGCGCGTGCTGCTGCGCTGCGCCCAGGAGATCGTGACGAACGCCGCCCGGCACGCCCGCGCCTCGCAGGTGTGGCTGGACGTGCAGCGCAGCGGGGCCCTCGTGCGGCTGCGCGCCCATGACGACGGCCCCGGCGTGGCCAGCGTGCGCTTCGGCTGCGGCCTGAGCGGCATGCGCGAGCGGCTGGAGGGCCTGGGCGGCACGCTGGACGTGCAGACGCCCCCCGGCCAGGGCGTGACCCTGTGCGCCACACTTCCGGCGGGGGGCCTGGCGTGACGGCCGCCCACGCAGCGGCGGGCCCGATCCGGGTGTGTATCGCGGAGGATCAGACGCTGGTGCGCCAGGGCCTGCGTTCTATGCTGGGCCTGTCGAGCGACATGCAGGTCATCGCAGAGGCCGAGGACGGCGTGCAGGCCCTGACGCTGGTGCCCGCCGTGCGGCCGGACGTGCTGCTGCTCGACTACCGCATGCCCCACCTGGACGGCCTGGGCGTGCTGCGGGCGCTGGCCGCGCAGGGCGCGCTGCCGCCCACGCTGATCCTCACGACCTTCGACGATGACGACCTGCTCATCCAGGGCGTGGAGGCGGGCGCACGCGGCTACCTGCTCAAGGACGTGTCGCTGGAGGTGCTGCTCCAGGCGATCCGCACCGTGGCGAGCGGCGGCCGCTGGCTCCAGCCAGTCTCGACGGAACGGGTGCGCGGCCTGGACGGCGCCGCACCGGTGCGGGCAGAGGATCACGTGACCCTGACCGAACGCGAACAGGAGGTGCTGCGCTTGATGGCAGGCGGCTACTCGAACCGCGAGATTGCCGGGCTGATCACCACCACCGAGGGCACCATCAAGGGGTACGTATCGAACATCCTGTCGAAGATGGGCGTGCGCGACCGGACGCGGGCGGTGCTGCGCGCCCTGGAGATCCAGTTGCTCTAGCTCAGGCGGCGAGCCTGCGGCAGGCCGCCTCGCATTCACGGCAGGCGGCGGCGCACGCCTGGCAGTGATCATGGTGGTGCTGGCCGCACTCGGCGGCACAGGCCGCACAGGCCTCGGCACACAGCGCGCACGCCTGGGCATGTAAGTCGCTGCCGCGCATCAGCAGGCGGGCGGTCGTGGCGCACAGATCTGCACAGTCCCGGTCAAGGCGGATACAGCCCCGCATCATGTCGATGTCGGGCTCGTTCAGGCAGGCGATGGCGCAGGCCTCGCAGGCGTCCAAGCACTGCAGGCAGGCGTCGATGCACGCGCGGATCAGCTGTTCGTTCATGCCTGAGCGTGTCACGCCCGAACGGGCCGCACTTGAGAGCGGCGTTCAGAGGGACTTCACTCCGGGGGCGATCTGCTCCCCAGTGCTGCTGTCCTGTAGTTCCTGAACCCACCTCAGCGCCGGGGAGCGGTGACGCGCCGTCTCTACTGGACAGCCCAGATGCCCGAGAACAGGGCAAGGGCCCCTCGAGCGCGATATCGGGCGTTCGTCCGTGATGACTCCACCCGCACTCGCAGATCGTCGGCTGGGTTCATGGTGGTGCCGGGCCGGACGGCGGTGAGACTGATATCAACAGCACCATGAAGGAGGCTGGTCGGCGCGCTGAAACGCGTACAACCGCACTCACCTTCCCCGCAGGAGTAACTGGCGGGACAGGACGGTGTCAGGGTCGGGCGGGCACGGCGTACCAGTCGTCATCGAGCGCCTCATCATGCAGGTGGGTGCTGGCGGACGCCTGACTGGTGAAACGGGTCAGGACGAGCCTCACCGTCTCATCCTGGCGGCCCGTGAGGTGCAGCACGTAGGTGCCGTGGTCACCCGCTCCCGTGACCCGCTGACCGCTGTGCTCGAAGGTCACGCGGCAGGCGTGGCCGGCGGCCACCTGAGGGTGGGCAGAGTCGGTGACAGTGCCGTGAAAGGTGCGTTCCGGTTCACCGGGCCGGCCCTTCCACGCGCCGCGCAGCGTGATCGACGGAGTTCGGTCGCTCATGCCTCATCTCAGCAGCGCAGCAGGTGAAGCCGGTGAGGGGGGCGGGGTGGACGTTGAGACTTCCTGCACCCACGGGGAGGCTGCATGAGGAGGTTAAGCGCATTGTCAGAGCGGGTCGCATAGACTCGCGGGGTGAAAGCCATTATTCCTGCCGCTGGTCTGGGGACGCGCCTGCGGCCACTCACCTACACGCGCCCCAAGCCGGTGCTCCGTGTGGCCGGTCAGCCGATCATCCGCCACGCGATCCGCACCCTGCAACAGGCGGGCATCACGGACATCGGCGTGGTCGTCTCGGACATCACGCGTGAGGAAATCCAGCACGCGCTGCGCAACGTGACGGGCGTGGAGATCACGCTGATCAACCAGCACGAACAGCTGGGCCTGGGGCACGCGGTGCTCACGGCGCGCGAGTGGGTGGGCGACTCGGACTTCTGCGTGTATCTAGGCGACAACCTCTTCGAGTTCGGGGCGCTGCCCTTCGTGGAGCACTTCCAGGCCGAGCGTCCGGCCGCGCTGATCGCGCTGGTTGAGGTCGAGGATCCCACATCCTTCGGCGTGGCCCAGATGGACGGTGAACGTATCGTGCGGCTGGTCGAGAAGCCCAAGAATCCGCCCAGCAACCTGGCGGTGGCGGGGCTGTACTGCTTCACGCCGGAGATCTTCAAGGTGCTGGACGGCATGCCGCCTTCGGCGCGCGGCGAGTACGAGATCACCGACGGCATCCAGGGCCTGATCGAGCGGGGCCAGACCGTGGTGGGGCAGGCGGTGAAGGGCTGGTGGAAGGACACTGGGCGGCCCGACGATCTGCTGGACGCCAACCGCCTGCTGCTGGAGCGGATCGAGACGGACATCCGGGGAACGGTCGAGGATTCGGTGCTGACCGGACGAGTGGTCGTGCCGCCCACGGCGCGCGTGATCCGCAGCAAGATCGTGGGGCCGGTGCTTTTGGCCGAGGGCGTGCTCATCGAGGATGCGTACATCGGGCCCTTTACCAGCATCGGGAAGGGCAGCGTGATCCGCGCGGCCGAGGTGGAGCACTCGGTGCTGGACGAGGGCGCCATCATCGAGAACGTGCACCGGCGACTGCAGGACTGCCTGATCGGGGTGCGCGCGCGGGTCAGCGGCAACCGCATCATGCCACGCACGCACAAACTGACGATTTCCGACGCGAGCGTCGTCGAACTGGTGTAACCCACCGTCCCAATCCGCGCCCGGCACGGTCAGGGGGCCGGGCGCGTCCTATCATGCGTGGATGACCGATTCGCCCCGCATTCATCTGGGTTCCCTGCTGCGCGCCTCCGAGGACGCGCACGCCGAGGGCACCCTGGATCACCTCCAGTACGAACAGGGTGGGCAGGTGCAGACCCTGTCCTTCGCCGAGCCGGCCGCCTATGAGGTGGATGTCAATTCCCTCGGCGGCCACGAGATGTACCTGCAGGGCACCTTCGAGCCGACCCTGACCATGGACTGTGCCCGCTGCCTGCGGCCGGTCGAGGTGCCGCTGGAGATCACGCTCGGTACCCTGATGCGCTACGAGCCGTCGGCGGACGCGCCGTACCTGGAGGAAGCGGAATCCGGGGAGGAGGTGCTGGTGTTCGGCGACCCGAACGTGGATCTCAGCGCGTACCTGGCCGAGACGACGCTGCTGAACGCGCCGCTGAGCGTGCTCCACGATCCGGCCTGCAAGGGCCTGTGCCAAGTGTGCGGCCACGACCTGAACGAGGGCCCGTGCGAGCACATGGCGCAGGTACCGGTCGAGGAGATCGACGACGACCTGGGCATCCCGGAGGGCACCACGCACGCCAAGCAGAATCCCTTCGCGGCCCTGGCCGACCTGAAGCTGCCAGAGGACGGATGAGCGAGGCCGGCCCGCCCGATCTGGCGCCGGAGCTGACACACTTCCGGGATGGCCTGCCGCGCATGGTGGACGTGACAGACAAGGTGGCCACCACCCGCACCGCGACCGCCGAGGCCTGGGTGCGCCTGCCGACAGAAGCGCGCTCGGCCCTGCTGGCCGGCACCAATCTGAAAGGCGATCCGCTGGTCGTGGCGCGGCTGGGCGGTCTGGCAGGCAGCAAGCGCACGGCGGACCTGATCCTGCTGTGCCACCCGATTCCCGTCACGGGCGCGGACGTGCAGGTCTCGCTGGAGGAGGCGGGAGTGCGGGTACAGGCCACGGTACGCACGACCGCCCCGACCGGTGTGGAGATGGAAGCGCTGACGGCCGCGACCGTGGCGGCGCTGAACGTGTATGACATGCTCAAGGCCGCCAGCAAGGCCATCGAGATCACAGGGGTGCGTCTGCTGAGCAAGACCGGGGGCAAGAGCGGCGATTACCACGCCACCGAGGTCACGGCCACGTAGACGGGCCACGTGGTTCCGGCGAAAGGACTCCGTCAGATCTGCGCGGCACACTGGAAGGCAAGCGGCCAGCCAGCCGGGGCCGACTAGACAGATGCCGGGAACTTCGGACCTTCCCCTGACGTAAAGGAAACACGTATGGGCATGGAGCAGCGGGACAACCTGGGCGTGGCGGGCGACGATGCCCGCCAGACCCCGTTGTATCTCGACCTGCTGCACCGCGAGGCGGAGGGTGACCTGAGCGCCGAGGAACGCGCCATCCTGGCCAGTCTGCCGGATCAGCCCGGCCTGGACGGCCAGCGCCGCTCCCTGGCGCACGCCACGGCCCTGCTGCGCTCCTTGCCGCCTCCCACCGTGACCGCTCCGCTGGCCCGCGTGGTGGCGGCCGACATTGCCCTGGCGGCCACGCTCCGCGCTCCCGCTCCGTCCCGCAGCGTGGCGGCCGAGGTCGCGTCGTCCGTGGCGCTCGCGGCGCGGTTGCCCACGCCTCCCCTCCCCCGCTCCGTCGCGCCGGCGGTGCTGGCCGAGATGCAGGGACGCCACCTCCTCGAAGACCTGCCTACGCCTCGCCTGCACGTCAGCGTCGCGGCGGCGGTCGTGTCCGACGTGGCGTGGGCCACCCGCCTCACGGTTCCCCCCGCACGGCCCCCGCGCTCCGTGGCGGCCGACGTCGTCTCTCGACTGCACCAGGAGACCATCCCGACCCGGCCGTCCCCAGCTGCTCCGGCAGGCGCCCCGGCAACGCTGACGCCCACCGCCAGCGGCTGGCACACCCCGTTGGTGCCCCGGCACAACCCCGCGCCTCTGGCCCTGGTCGTCGCGCTGATGGTCGGCCTGACCCTGCTGGCCGTCACGACCGCGTGGCCGAACCTTGCGGCGGGCGCCCTGGTGCTGCGCACCCTGGTCGCGCAGGTCTCTCCCCTGGCCGGCCTGGGCCTGCTGCTGCTGCTGCTCACGTCCGCCCTCGTCACGTGGCGGCCCCGTCCGGCCATGCAGTGGGCCGGGGCCGGGGCCTTCACGCTGAGCGCCCTGCTGACCCTGCCCGCCGTGGCGGACGTCGTCGCCCGTGGCGAGGTGCATTTCGGGCGCAGCGTGACCGTGCGGGGGCCGGTCAGCGGCAACGTGATCGCCGTGGGCGGCAACATCAACCTCACGCCGAGCGCCCGCGTGGACGGCGAGGTCGTCACGCTGCTCGGCGACGTGCGCCGCGAGCCTGGCGCGCAGGTCGCCGGTCATGTCAGCGCCCTGCTGGGGCGCGTGCCCGGTGACCCCGCCGCCCTTCAGACCACGCTACCCGACGGCATTGGCATGGCCACCGCCGCGGCGTTCCGCCCTGTGCTCGGCTGGCTGGGCAGCGCCGCGTGGCCGCAGGTATTCATCACCCTGACCGGCGGAGCGCTGCTGATGCTGTTCGTCGCGGGCCTCGCTCCCATGCTCGCCCGCCGGCAGCGGCACGCGCCGGTCCGCACCCTGGCCTTGGGTGTGCTGGTGCTGGCGGCGCTGCTGGTGCCCGCGTTCCTGCTGGCCATCACCGGGCTGCTCGGGCCCGCCCTGATCGCCTGTGCGCTGACCGGCGTGCTGGTCGCCCTGGGCCTGAGCGTCAGCGCCTACGACGCCGGACGTACCCTGGCCCGCCGCCTGCACCTTCCGGTGCCGGACGCCGTGGGCGCGCTGCTGGGCCTGAGCGCCGTGGCCGCCACGCTGGGCGAACCGCCCCTGGCCCTGAGCGTCGCGCTGGTCGGCGGCGCGTGGGGCGCGGGCACGCTGCTGCTCACGCGGGGCGTGCGGGCCGCGTAAGAAAGAGCGGCTCCGCCTTTCAGCTGGAGCCGCCCGCAGGTGGTGTGGTGCGAGGAAAGGGACTTGAACCCTCACTCCCTACGGGAACCAGATCCTAAGTCTGGTGCGTCTACCAGTTCCGCCATCCCCGCACGCTGCTAAGAAGTCCGGCCCCAAGCGGATGCCTGGAGCCGGGTGTTGGGGTGGCTTAGGGGATTTGAACCCCCGGCCTCCGCTTCCACAGAGCGGCGCTCTAACCGGCTGAGCTAAAGCCACCATGCCTTCTCAGGCCCACACATCGTAGTGGCGAGCGGGCAGGGTGTCAATGACTGCGTCCCGGCCCTGATCATTTCAGGGTGCTGAGGAAGGTATGGATGGCCGCGATCTGCGCATCGGTGGCGGGAGCCCCGTCCAGGCCGACGCTCCCGAACCGTGGCATGACCGCGTTCAGTTCGCGGGTGGGAGTCTGGCCGCTCAGGACAGCTCGGGCGAACTGCGTGTCCGTCCAGCGGGCCGCCGCGTGCAGGGTCGGGCCAATGCCGCCCTGGGCCTGCGCGCCGTGGCAGCCGGCACAGGTGCTGGCGAAGAGGGCCTGGCCGTCCGGGGTGGCGGTGGCGGGCGCCGCGCTGACGGCCGCGCCACTGCCCGCCCCGGCGAGGCGCCCTCCGGCTCCGTAGGCCCCGATCCCCAGCACCACCCCCAGCACCAGGAACGCGAGGCCGCCACCGATCTCGCGGACGCTGAAGCCCCGGTCCGGACTGTGGCTGTCCATGCTCACCACAGCCTCCGGCCGGGCACGGCCTGGTAGTCCGCGATCATGGGGC
Source organism: Deinococcus sp. KSM4-11 (assembly GCF_004801415.1). NCBI lineage: Bacteria > Thermotogati > Deinococcota > Deinococci > Deinococcales > Deinococcaceae > Deinococcus > Deinococcus sp. KSM4-11. Next base: position 73,018 of record NZ_SSNX01000003.1, read on the forward strand.
CGATCACCGGCAGGTACACCAGCAGCGTGAGCAGCAGCGCGGCGCCCGCGATCGCCAGGAGCGGCTCGGTGCGACGCACCAGCGTGCTGGCCGCCGCGAGGTCGGTGCCTGCAGGACTGATGGCGTCGCTGGTGGGAATGACGGTGGCTTCCGGATCGTCCACGCGCGGCGAGAGCAGGGTGCGGAACAGAATCCAGAAGTACAGCAGCGCCGCGACGAGCAGCACCATGCCGCTGATCCCGGTCAGGGCCTTGGGCACGGCGAGGTTCATGGCGTCGTACACGGCCTGCTGCGCGCTGGCGCTGATGTGCGCGCGGCGCGGCACGCCCGCCAGGCCCTGCCAGTGCATGCCGACGGCGAACAGCATCATGCCGGTGAACCACAGCCACACGCTGGGCAGTGCCAGACGCGGCGACTGGAGGCGCTTGCCGGTCAGGTGCGGCACGAGCCAGAAGGTGATCGCCATGAAGCTCAGGGTGGTGGCCGTGCCGACCGTGATGTGGAAGTGACCGGGAATCCACGCGGTGTTGTGCACGACGGGCGAGAAGGCAGAACTGGCGTTCACGATGCCGCCCGCCCCACCGAAGATGAAGCTGACCATCGCCAGCACCTGCCCGGTCATGGACGCGTCCCGCCAGTTCAGGCGGCCGATCCACGCGAACAGCCCCCGGCCGCCACGGGCGCGGGCGGCGTCCTCGAGCGCGGCGGCGGCGCTGAAGGCGGTCAGCAGGCTGGGCACCGCCACCAGGAACGTCAGGAACATGTGGATGGTCTTCCAAGTGTTCGAGATGTTCGGATCCGCGTACTGGTGGTGCAGACCGACGGGCACGCTGAACACCAAGAACAGCGCGAAGGCCAGCCGCGCAAGGCCCTCGGAGGCCAGGCGCCCGCCCGTCTGCCGGGGCAGGAAGGCGTACCACGAGACGTACGCGGGCAGCAGCCAGAAGTACACGATGGGATGGCCCGTCCACCAGAACAGCGTGCGCGACAGCAGGGGATCGACGCCGGAAGTCAGGCCCAGCGACCACGGAATCAGCATGACAAGCACTTCGGCGACCAGGCCCAGCGCGGCGATACACCACATCAGCCACGTGGCAACGCTCATGTAAGCGACGACCGGCGTGACCCGGCCGGGGTTCGCGCGTTTCCAGCCGAGCCACGCCACGGTCACCTGTCCGGCGACCAGCAGGCTCGCGGCGACCATGATGGCCGCGCCGATGTAGAAGACGGGGCTGCCCTCCATGGGCGGGTAGAAGGTGTAGAGCACGGTCGCGTTGTTCATCAGGAGCGGCACGGCGGCGATGAGCAGACCGGCGAGCATCATGCCGTACGTGAACCACGCGAATTTCAGGTTGGGGCGCACGTTCAGGTCGCGCAGGGGCAGGTACAGCAGCCAGCCGGACGTGAAGAACTGTGTGAACACCAGCGCATTCAGCACGCCGTGCAGCGTGAGCCCCTGGTAATACGAGCTGATGATGTTGCGCAGCAGCGGAATCCTGGCGATGGCCGGGTACGCGTCGATGCCGGCGTAGTTCAGCGCCTGGAGCGGCCCGATCATCACACCGATGAACAGCGCCAGGAAGGCCGTGACGACGTAATACTGCGTGACTTTCTTGAGGCCGCTCAGCGTGGCGGCGTCCAGCCCGCCTTGCACGGTGGGCGGCGTGATGGAACTGATGGCGGTCAAGGCTTACTCCTTCTTCGGCGCTTCCACGATGAAGCGCGTGATCATGTCCTGGTGGCCGGCCCCGCAATACTCGTTGCAGATCACGTGCTGCTCGCCGCTCTGGCGAAAGGTCACCGTGAAGCTCGAGACGTGGCCGGGCAGGATCTCGTCGTTGAGGGTGGTGCCCGTGACCTGGAAACCGTGTACGACGTCCGCCGAGGTGACGTGGAGGGTGATGGGCGTCCCGGCCGGAACGCGCACCACGGCGGGCGTGAACGTGAAGGCCCGCGCGACGATGTACAGTTCCAGGCCGCTGTCCGTCCGCACGAGGCCAGGATGCGCGAAGGCGGTGACCCCGAGCTTCGTGGGATCGATCCGGCCGCTGGCGGGCGCCGCGCCGTGCCCGCCGCCGCGCAGCAGCGGGAAGGTGCCGCTGATCATGCTGGCGAGCACGCCCACGAACAGCAGCACGACCAGCACCAGGGACAGGCCCGCCCAGATCGACTCGTATTTCTCCAGCGTGCGGTGGTCGAGGCCGGAAGAAGGAGGCGCGGGCACGCCTACGCCCGGCCTTCCAGGATGCCCAGCACCAGCAGCCACAGGGTGCTGATGGTCAGCAGCAGCACTCCGACCACGGCCAGCGTGCCCAGGGGGGGACGGCCACGCTCCTCGTGCGAACCTGTGGGTGGTGTCACGCGCTCACCTCGGGCGGGCGGGCGTACTCGCGCAGCACATCCGTCACGCTGATGATGCCGATCACCTGCCCGGCCTCGTCGATGACCGGCAGCGCCCCCACGCGGTGGCTGAGCATGGTGGAGGCGGCGTCGCGGGCCTCGGCGTCCGGGGTGGTGGTCAGCACCGAGCGGCGCATGACGTCGGCCACACTGACCGCCGCGAGCCGCGTGGTCGCCTCCCACGGCGAGAGCGTGCTGACCCGGCTGGGCAGCGCCTCGCGCAGGTCGCGGTCCGTGACGATGCCCACCAGGGTGGTGCCGTCCACGACCGGCAGGCGGCGAATGCCCCGCGAGCGCATCAGGTGCGCGGCGTCCGGCAGGGGCAGCGAGGGCGGGGCCGTGACGGGCGGGCTGGTCATGAGTTCGTGTACGAGCATGGTGTCCTCCTGATTCGGAGGGTCGTCGGCACCCATTACGGCAGCATTACGGCCCGGTACGCGGCGGTACCGGGCCGGCATGACTTCAGGTCAGGACGCGGCGGGCGGAGGCGTGCCCGGCTGGCCCTCGGGTACGAAGGCCGTGCTCGCGCAGGGCTGCTCACCGGCCTTGAGGCGCTCGGCGAAGGCCACAGTGTCCGGCATGGGCGTATCCCCGACCTCGGCGGCCAGGAAGGCGCGGTATCGGCGGTAGTGCTCGATGGCCGCGTACTTCCCGCGCGTGGTCGCCAGGCAGGCCATCAGGCGCTGGTGCTGATCCTCACCGATCAGCGGGTCGGCGGCGGCGGCGCGCAGCAGGGCCTGGGCGGCCAGCGGGCACTCGCGGGCCTCGCAGTGCAGCAGCGACAACGTCAGGTTCGCCTCGACGATCGCGGCCCGGTGGGCGCTGCGGGCGGCCTCGACCCACTCGCCGGTCAGGTGCGGCAGGTACTCGCCCTGCGCGCTGGCCACGGCCTGCCGCAGCAGGGCCTCGCGTTCCTGCACGTTCCCGGAGACCCGCGACGCCACGAGCGCATGGTGCAGGGCGGCCGTGTCGCTGGCCGCCACCACGTCCGGGTGCAGGAGGTAACGGCCCCGGTCCTCGATCACGGCGTCCGGGCGGCCCAGCACGGAGCGCAGGCGGTGCAGCGCCACCCGGAAGCGGTTCGCGCTGGCCGGCGAGTCCTCCAGGCCCCACAGGGCGTCCAGCAGTTCATGCCGGTGGACGCCCTGCGGATTGGCGTGCAGGAACCACAGCAGCTCCTCGGCGCTGTGGGCGGGCCAGGTCACACTCCGGCCATCCACGATCACGTCCGGCTGGCCCAGGGAACGCAGCAGCAGGGCCGGCGGTGGGGTGTGTACAGCGGTTCTTGTGGTGGCCGTCATGGTGACCTCCTGCACACAGTGTGCGCCTCCGGCGGGCCGACCGCTGTCCCCCGGCCCCACCCGGTGTCCACAGGCGCGGAACGCGCCGACTCGGCAGGCGGGTGGGGCGTAGTCTGCACGTACATGGATTTCACTCTGCCGGAAGAGCTGCGCGACGTGCAGGCGACCATCCGCGACTTCATGCTGGGCCGCGTCGAGCCCCGCGCCCACGAGATCGAGGACACCAACCGCGTTCCCCCGGAACTGCTGCAGGAGGCCGCCGGGCTAGGCCTGTTCGGCCTGAGCATTCCCGAGGAGTACGGCGGCGTAGGCCTGGGCATGCTGGGTCGCTGCGCCGCCTACGAGGCCATGGGCATGGGCCACATGGGTTTCGGCGGCGTGATTTCGGCGCACGCCAGCATCGGCACGAGCGGGCTGGTGAAGCTGGGCACCGACGAACAGAAGGCCCGCTTCCTGCCCCGCATGGCCACCGGCGAGTGCATCGCGGGCTTCGCCATCACCGAGCCGAGCAGCGGCAGCGACGCCGCGAACATCCGCACGAAGGCCGAGCGCCGGGGCGACGTGTACGTGATGAACGGCACCAAGCACTACATCAGCAACGCGCCGATTGCCGGACTGCTCACCGTCATTGCCATCACCGACGCCAGCAAGGGGACGAAGGGCATGAGCGCCTTCCTGGTTGAGCCGCAGAGCACGCCCGGCGTCAGCATCGGCAAGATCGACGAGAAGATGGGCCAGAAGGGCGCCCTGAGCGCCGAGGTGATCTTCGCTGACGCCGAGATTCCCGCCGCGAACCTGCTCGGGCCCGAGCACCTGGGCTACCGCGAGGCGCTGGGCATCCTCACGAACGGCCGGGTCGGCATCGCGGCGCGCAGTACCGGGGCCATGCAGCGGCTGCTCGACCTGTCGGTGGCGCACGCCAAGACCCGCGAGCAGTTCGGGCAGCCCATCGCCGGGTTCCAGGCCGTGCAGTTCATGCTGGCCGAGATGGAGATCGCCATCCAGACCAGCCGGGTGCTGTGGCAGAAGGTCGCGTGGATGGTCGACCACGGCCAGGACGTGCGGCGCATGGCCAGCGTCGCCAAGTACCACGCGACCGAGATGCTCTCGCAGGTGGCCGACAAGGCCGTGCAGGTCGCGGGCGGCATGGGCTACATGAAGGACTCTCCGGTCGAGCGCTACTACCGCGACCAGCGGCTGCTGCGGATCTACGAGGGCACCAGCGAGATCCAGAAGATCATCATCGCGGGCGACCTGCTGCGGTAGGCGCGTCCGGCTCGAGCGGCGTGCCCGCTCCGGCCGTACTCTCTCCAGATCCCGCGTACGCTGCCCCCGAGAAATACAGACCATGCGCGGGCACGTTCGCGCCCGCCCGGGCCCGGCTGCGGCTGTGGAGGATGCCCACGGCGCCGTCCGGGTCGAGTCTGCCCTGTCCGGCGAGCAGCAGCGTGCCGACCAGACCGCGCACCATGTGCCGCAGGAAACTCTCGCCCTGGACGTGCACCTCCCAGACCAGCGGGCCAGGAGTGACGTGCAGGCTGCGGAGTTCCCGCACCGTCTGCCGTTCCTCCTGCGTGGCGAAGGCGGCGAAGTCGTGCGTACCGATCAGGTGGGCTGCGGTGGCGTTCATGGCCTGGGCGTCGAGCGGCCCGGGCACGTGCAGCGCCCGCCCATGCCACAGCGGGTGGCGTTGCGGGGCGGCCAGCAGGCGGTACACGTACTGGCGCTGCGTGCAAGAGTAGCGCGCATGGAAGCCGGGCGGGGCGTCCTGCGCGTGCAGCACGGCGATGGTAGACGGCAGCCAGGCGTTCAGCGCGCGGGCGAGTTTCTCGGTGGGCACCCGGAAATCCTGGGGCACGTCCACGTGCACGGGCATGGCCTCGGCGTGCACGCCCGCGTCCGTGCGGCCGGCGGCGACCGGGCGAAAGGCCCCCGGCGTCAGGCGGGCCGCGGCCGCGTGCAGGGTGTCCTGCACGCTCGGCAGGTTCGGCTGGGACTGCCACCCGGCGTAGGGTGCGCCGTCCCACGCGACTTCCAGGCGCAGACGACGGTATCCGTCGGGCGGGCGGAATTCACGGGGCTCGGCGCTCATCCCTTCAGGGTAGCGCGGGCCGTGCAGCGCAGGTTTCTCACGGACTTCGCAGCTGACCGGGTATCATTTTCGCTGTGAGACGTCGTTTCTGGGCTGGACTGGCCGTGGCGCTGCTGTGGGCGGGGGCGGGAGCCGATTCCTCGTACCGCGTACAGCCCGGCGATACCCTCAGCGAGATCGCCGCGCGGTCGGGCGTCAGCGTGGCGGCCCTCCGCTCGGCCAATGCACGCCTGAAGACCACCACGGCCGTGCAGGCCGGCTGGACCCTGACCATTCCCGACCGGAAGCTGCCCGCCACCACGCACACCGTCACGGACGGGCAGAACCTGACGGTGATCGCCCGCAAGTACGGCCTTACCCTGACCCAGCTGGCCGACGCTAACCCGCAGTACCGGGGCGGCAAGCCGGTGTGGGTGGGGGCCGTGCTGACCATTCCGGCCCGGACGGCGCACACAGGCGGGGGCCGCGCCGCCCCAGCGGCGGCCTCGCACGTGACCGTCCGCACGGCCAGCACCGGCAATCCAGTCCCAGGGCGGGGTACCTGGAGGTGGCCCCTCACCGGGTATCACGCCATCAGCAGCGGCTTCGGCGCGCGCACGCTGGAAGGCCAGGAGGAAACGCATTACGGCGTGGACATCGTCGCGCCGGAGGGTACCCTGGTCCACGCGGCGAGGTCTGGGCGGGTGCTGGAATCCGGCCCGGACTTCGAGCGGGGCTGGGGCTGGACGGTCGTGCTGGAACACCCGGACGGCTGGATCACGCGCTACGCGCACCTGAGCATGAATCTGGTGAAAGCTGGAGAACTGGTCGTGCAGGGCCAGCCGGTCGGCCGGGTCGGCAACACCGGGCGCAGCACCGGCCCGCACCTGCATTTCGGCACGTACCTGCGCTGGACTCCGCACGATCCCCTCAGCCTGTACTGAGGCCGGTGCTCTAGCCTGCACGCCATGGCTTCTCACGTGCATTACGCCGAGGGCAAGGGAAACGACGCCCTGTCGACCCTGCGCCGATTCCTGAATGGCCTTCCCACCCTACCGGGCTTCGTGAGCGCCGAGCTGCTGTGGTCGGAGGAACAGCCGGGCCTGTACCTGGTCATGAGCCGTTGGGACGGCCGCGTACCGCAGATGCCGGTGCCCGAGGACGTCAGGGGCTGGGTGTTCGAGACGGTAGACGAACGCTGAGGAGCACATCAGGCGCACCAGCGTCGGGAGTGTGCCGATCCGTCCGCCCTGATTACACCTCCGGTACGTACGCCTGCACCTCGGCCATCAGGTTGCGAGCGGTCAGGTCGAGGCGCACCGGGGTAATGCTGATCATCCCGGCCTGCACGGCGCCGTAATCGGTGTCCGGGTCGTCGCGGTCTGGTGCGGTGCTGGTGCCGGCCACCCAGTGGTACTCGCGGCCTTCGGGATCGTGGCGGGTGACGATGGTGTCCTCCCAGCGGTGCTCGCCCACGCGGGTGACGCGCACACCGCCGGGGGCCACGCGGGGAAAATTGACGTTCAGCAACGTGCGGGACGGCAGGCCGCGTTCCATGACCTGGACGGCCAGGCGGGCGGCGTAGGCGGCGCTGGGCGCGAAGTCGTACTCGCCGTCGGCGCTGCCCTGCTGGCTGAAGGCAATGGACGGTACGCCCATGGCGAGGCCCTCGATGGCGGCGGCGACCGTGCCGGAGTGCGTGAGGTCGTCACCCAGGTTCGGGCCGAGGTTGATGCCGCTGACGATCAGGTCGGGTTTCCCGAGCAGGTGCACGCCGAGGACGACACAGTCGGCAGGCGTGCCGTCCACGCGGTAGGCGGGAATCTCGCCGAAGCCGGCGCTGGCGGTGTGCTTGAAGCGCAGTGGGCGGCGGATGGTGATGCCGTGCCCGACGGCGGACTGTTCGACGTCCGGGGCGACGATGGTCACGTCCACGCCGGGCAGGGAGGCCATGGCGAGGCCCAGGGCCTTGATACCGGGGCTGAAGATGCCGTCGTCGTTCGCGACGAGGATGCTCTTGCGGGTGGGAGTCATGCGGGTCAGGGTAGCGCCCACGCGTCAGGGGATGCTCCAGGCGGAGGAGCAACGGTGGTGGCGCGGTCAGCTGCCCTCACCCGCCGCACACGGGAGGGCGCGGCCTGACCAGCCCGGCTCATGGTTCCTTGATCTGCGGGCCATAAAGTACGGTTCTCCAGCGCAATCCGTCGCGGGAACTTACCCTGTGCGCAGCACGATCCAGGCCACACCCGCGCCTGTTCCCCTGCACCGTTCCGGGCACGTGCCCATCCTCTCCGAGGTCACTCCATGAATCCACCCCTCCTGCCTTTTCTGAAGCCGAGCCTGCTGGCGGCCTGCGGCCTGCTGCTCCTCACAGCCTGCACGCTGGGCGGTAACCGTTCACGCAGCGCCGACGGCTTCCTGACCTCGCAGACCATGACGGCAGGCACGACCGTGTTGAGCGCCGTCATGCCCACCGGCAAGGCGTCGTTCAGCAAGGATCGCAGTGCCGGGGGAGCGGCGCTGAAGGTCGCTGGCGTCACGTCGGCGCGCGGCCTGGGCGTCAGTGCGCCGTCCACCCTGACCTACGACCTGGGAGCCCAGTGCCGCACCTTCACGGCCCGCGTGGGCGTGGATGACGAGTCCGGGGCATCCGGCAGCGCCACCTTCAAGGTGCTGGTCGATAACCGGCCCGTGTTCGATTCCGGCCCCCTGAAGGCCGGCGCGGCCAGGGCCGTGAATGTGAACGTGGAGGGCGGCGAGACCCTGAATCTGGTCGTCGAGGGTGGCTCCGGCCCGGAGCACCATGCGGACTGGGCTGACGCGAAACTGGACGGCTGCGTGGTCTACAAGGCGCCGATCGAGGTCATGCCCTACGGCAGCGGCCCCATCACCATCAGCGGGAATTACCGCAGTGACGATCCGGACGTCCCGGCCATCAAGATCAGCACCACGCAGCCGGTCGTGATCCAGAACTGCGTGCTGGCGGGACGTGGGCACCTGATCAGCACCCGCATGCAGGGGTCGTTCACCACACAGGCGAACGTGACCGTACAGAACTGCCGGGGCTACGGCCTGAACCCGGACGTGCGGATGCGGGAGCCGGGGAGGTTCCTGCACCTGCAGGGGCCAGCGAACGTGACCGTGCAGAACAATTTCATGAAGCAGACGGGCGGCATCTACGTACAGGGCGGCCAGGACAATCCGCTGGCGCACCTGCAGATCGTGCGGAACCGGGCCTTGAACATCGATGGACGGCGCAGCGACGGCGAGGGTGGCTGGCTCACGCCGGGGCCGTCGGACATGCAGGAGAAATTCTTCCGGGCGCAGTTCGTGCAGCTCAACGACGTGCGTGCCGTGCCGGACGCGGAGATCGCGTGGAACCGCGTGGAGAACGAGCCGGGGTACAGCCGTGTGGAGGACAACATCAGCATCTACGTGTCCTCGGGCACGCCGGGACACCCGATCCGCATTCAGCACAACCTGATCCGGGGAGCCTACGCGTACCCGCCGGATCTGGAGGGGTACAGCGGCGGGGGCATCATCACGGACGGGTGCGTGTCACGCTACGTGGACATCGGGAACAACACGGTGCTGGAGACCAGCAACCACGGGATTGCCATTGCCAACGGCGAGAATGTCGCCATTCACGACAACCTCGTGCTGGGCACGGGCCTGCTGGCGGGCGGCAAGCACGCGGGCGGGGCCGACAACGGAATCTATGTCCGCTGGGCCAGAAATTGCAGCCAGATGGGTGTGAACCTGGGGAACAACTCGGTCACGAGGAACACGGTGGGGTTCGGGCAGCCCACCGCGAGTGATCCGGATCAGCGACACGATCTGTACGTGGCCTCGAATGGGCAGGGCAAGCCGCTGGCGCAGCAGTCGGGCAATACGCTGGTGGCCCCGACGAACGAGCGCATCACGCGCAGCCAGCCGGACATCATCGAACGGGCCGTCACGGACTGGGAAGGGCAGCTCGGCTCGAACAACGTGGTCGTCGGCGCGCAGTAACGGTGATCGCGCCGCAGGCTGGCCGGTAGGGAAGTCCCCGGCCAGCCTGTTCGACTTATCCACAAACTCCTGTGGATAAGTCCTGGCACACCTCACGACTACAGCCCGAGAATGCGGTAGGCCATTTTCTTGCTCCAGGACGCGATTTAAACGACCACCTCTAGCGCAAGCCGCCCCCCGTCCACAGGGTTATCCACAGGCCCCTGAAGTTATCCACACCCCCCAAGTGGGCGGGGATGTGGATAACTCCCGCCACGTGGACGGGAGCTGGCAATGAATCTGGACGGACGTGGGCTGACGGAGCACCCCCAGCCCTGGCCCCTGGGTTTACTTGCCGACCTGCGCCAGGTGCAGGTAGTACGCACTGGTCTTGTCGTTGGGATCGAGCGCCACCGCCTTGCCGTAGGCCTCGATGGCGCCAGGGTAGTCCTTCGCCTCGTACCGGACGCGGCCCAGCCACGCCCAGGCCTTGGCATAGTTCACGTTCTGTGTGGCGGCGTCCTGGAAGCCCGCACCGGCCCCCGCCTTGTCGCCCGCCGTGTACTTCGCGTAGGCCGCACGGAAGGCCTGCACGGGGCCAAGACCGTACTGCGCGGCCTCCTGGGCCAGGGCCAGGTTGTACTTGTCGGCGGCGTTCGCGCCCGGCAGGGCGGCGGCTCCCTGGAAGGCGGCCAGGGCGGCAGGCGCATCGTTCAGTTCCAGGGCCAGCCGCCCGGCCTCACGCCATGCCTCGGTGAAGTTCGGGGCGCTCTGCGCGGCCTCCTGGAAGCCCGCCAGGGCCTGGGGTTTGCGGCCCGTGTCGCGGTCACCGTAGGCGCGGCTGAAGGCTCGGACGGCGGCCGGGCCGTAGCGCCCGGCTCCCTGTGCCAGACCCCGGAAGTACGTGAGGGTCTTGTCGGTCGGGGTGAGGGCCAACGCCCGGTCATACAGGCTGACGGCGTCGGTGTAGTTCCCGCCTTCCAGCGCCGTCCGGGCGGCCCAGGTGAGGCAGGGCAGGTTCTGCGCGTCGTACTCCAGGCAGGTCTTGAAGGCGGCGGCGGCCTGGGCGGGCAGGTTCAGGGTGTACGCGGCGTACCCGAGGTTGTACTGCACAGTCGCGGCGGCCTTCAGGTCGTCACCGCCGGGCGTGGGGGCCTGCACGACGAACAGGGCATTCCAGCTGCGTTCCGCCTGCTTCCAGAATCCGACTTCCGTGTAGATCTGGGCGCGCAGGCGCAGGTAATCCGTGTTCTTGGGCTCGTCGGCCACGGCGGCCTCGGCGGCGGCGGCGGCCTGCTTCCAGAGGGTCTGGTCGATGTTCGCGCTGCCCTTGGGGTACGTGCTCCGCGCCTGGTCGGCCAGCGTGCGGGCCTGCGACGCGGCCGTGGCCCCGTCGGCAATGGGCGCGGGGGCGGGCGCGACCTGCGAGCCCGGCGGGGTGGTCGTGTCCTGCGCGGCGGCGGTCGGCACGGCCAGCAGGGCGGCGGTCAGGCTCAGGGTGAGACGAAGTGTGGGCATGGTAAACCTCCTGGTTCATTGACCCTAAGGGTGGGGAGTGCGGCGGACGTGAGAATGGAGCGAAGGATCATGGGCGTTGCGGGCGGCGTCTGGTAAAACAGAGGGCATTGTGAGTGACCCTGCTTCCCCCCGCGTGTACCCGCTGCGCCTGTACGGTGACCCGGTACTGCGCCGCAAAGCCAAACCGCTGCGCGTGACCGACACGCTGACCGTACCGGGCGTCGGCCCGCAGACCGTCCGGCAGGTGGCCAACGCCATGCTGGAAACCATGTTCGAGGCGCGCGGCGTGGGACTGGCCGCGCCGCAGATCGGGCTGCCCGTGCGGATGTTCGTGGCGGTCGAGTACGAGGACGACGAGGAGGAGCACGAGGGCCAGGACAAGCCGCTGCGCTCGCGGGTGCTGCGGGAGTTCGTGATGATCAACCCGGTGCTCAAGGTAACTGACAAGAAAAAGGACAAGTCCTACCAGGAGGGCTGCCTGAGCATTCCCGGCATCTACGAGGAGGGCGTGGCCCGGGCGCGCGCCGTGCAGGTCAGCTATACGGATCTGGACGGTGCCCAGAAGGTGCTGGAGGCCGACGATTACCTCGCGCGGGTCTTCCAGCACGAGACCGACCATCTGGACGGCGTGCTGTTCCTGGATCGCCTGCCGGCCGAGGTGACCGAGGAGTACCGCAAGGAGCTGCTGGCCATCCAGCAGAAGTCCAAGGCCCTGCTGAACGAACTGGTACGGCGTGAGCAGGCGCACAGCGTCGAGGAGAACCTTTGAGCGATCCGCGCGTCGCCTTCTTCGGCTCCCCGGCCTTCGCGGTGCCGGTGCTGGACGCCATCCGGGCAGCGTTCAAGGTGGTGCTGGTCGTGGCGCAGCCGGACAAGCCGGTCGGGCGCGGCCTGAAGCTCACGCCCCCACCCGTGGCGGCCCATGCGCACACCCTGGGCCTGCCGCTGGCCCAGCCGCAGAAACTGCGCGGGAACGCCGCCTTCGGAGCGACCCTGCGCGACTCCGGGGCCGACGTGGCCGTGACCTGCGCGTACGGGAAGATCCTCCCGGCGTCGCTGCTGGCCGTGCCCCGCCACGGGTTCCTGAACACACACACCAGCCTGCTGCCCGCCTACCGGGGCGCCGCGCCGATTCAGTGGGCGCTGATCAACGGCGAGACCGTTACGGGCACGACCATCATGCAGACTGATCCGGGCATGGACACCGGCCCCATATTGCTGCAAGAGGCCCTGCCCATCGATCCCTCATGGACGAGTGTGGAACTCGCGAATGCCCTGGGCGTGCAGGCCGCGCGGCTGATCGTGGACGCCCTGACGCACCTGGACACCCTGACGCCCACCCCGCAGGACGGCGCGCAGGCCACGCACGCGCCCATGCTCGTCAAGGAGGACGGCTTCGTCCGCTGGACCGACACCGCCCGCCAGATCGTGGATCGCTCGCGGGGCGTTGCCGCGTGGCCGCAGACGACCGCCTTCCTGCACGGCGCGCGCCTGAAGCTCACGGGGCTGGGAGTGGTGGACGGTTCTGGCACGCCCGGCGAGGTGCTGCGCATAGACGACACCGGTCTGACCGTCGCCACGCAGGACGCCGCCGTGCTCATCCAGACCGTCCAGCCCGAAGCCCGCAAGGCCCAGCCCGCGCTCGTCTGGGCCCAGGCCGCCGGGGTGACCCCCGGCACGCGCCTGGACGTGTGGGAACCTCCCACGCCCTGAGGGCGTACCCACCTGCGTGACCCTCACCTACCCGCTGACGCTGGAATTCAAATTCAGTCTGTTCACCGAACTCCGGGTTCACGATGCCGGAGGCCAGCTCATCGCGGTGGTGAAGGAGAAGAAATTCAGCGTCCGCGACGAGGTGCGTGTCTACGCCGACGAGGGCCGCCAGCGCCAGACGCACACCATGAAAGCCCAGGGCTTCCTGGCCGGTGCGCTCGACTTCAAGGCGCGCCGCTTCATCACCCGCGCGGACGGCTCCGAGGTCGGTTCGCTCCAGGCCCAGGGCCTGCGAACCCTGTGGGCCGCCACCTACGATCTGGTCGGCCCTGGCGGCGCCCCGCGTTTCACGCTGCGCGACGATCAACCATGGCTGGGCGTCGTCGAGGGGCTGCTCGACGTCATCCCGCTCGTGGGCGATCTGATCGGCGCGGCCTTCAATTACCTCGTGAATCCCACGTATACCGTCACGGACACCGCCGGAGCGGCGGCGTACCGGGTGCACAAGAAACGATCCTTCCTCTCGCGCCGCTTCACCATCGAGGAACTCCAGCCGCGCCGGGAAGCCGACGAGGAACTCGTGCTGCTCGGCCTGATCCAGCTCGTGCTGCGCGAACGCGAACGGGGTTGAACCTGAACCTCGTGGAATAGCCCCGCACTGGTCAGACGGTTCTGGCCCGTCGCCTCATTCCTTCCAGCTGGGCACCTTGCCATCGAACAGTGCGTAGGCGTCGCAACGCTCCCGCAACACGCACACGCTGCATTTCGGGGACGTCCACGAACAGACCCTCTGGCCGTGTCGCAGCAGGTTCACGTGCAGTTCGTATAGGAACGGCGGGTCGGAGGGCAACACCTTCAGGAGGGCCCTGTGCGCGGCCTGCTCGCCCATCTTCGGGATGGCGCCCACGCGGGTCGTGACGCGGTGAACGTGCGTGTCTACCGGGAACACGGGCCGGTGGTAGTTGAACAGCAGCACCAGGCTCGCGGTCTTGATGCCCACGCCGGGCAGATCCGTCAGCCACTTCACGGCGTCCTTTACAGGCAGGTCGCGCAGGAAGTCCAGGTCGTAACCGCTGGGGGAATCCCGGATGGCCATGAGCGTCTGCTGGATCCGCGGGGCCTTGCTGTCCGGGTAGTTGCTGCGGCGGATGGCGTGGGCGACCTGCGCGGTGGGCGCGGCGATGATGGCGTCCCAGTCGCCCAGCCCGCGCAGTTCGTGGTACGCGGCTTCCTCGTCGGCGTGCGTGGTGCGCTGCGACAGAATTGTGCTGATCAGCTCGTGCATGGGCTCGCGGCGTGGATCCAGAGCCCGCTCGCCGTACTCGCCGCGCAGGATTGTCTTCATCCAGACGAGCAGTTCGGCCCGCTCCGGTTCCGGGCGGGCCACGTTGAGGAGGGGTTCAGTGGTCACGCCTCACTGACCGGCGGGGGTATCTGTGTCCTCGACCTCGTCCCGGCCACCCTCCGCGGGTTCCGGTTTCGCGGCGGGGTCGATGTCTGGATCCTTGCCGCGATCCGCCTCGGGAATGGGGTGGCTCTGCCCCTCGGCGGGGGACGTATTGGCAGGGTCATAGCCGGTCTTCTGCTCGTCGCTCATGTCCACAGCTTGCGCGTGGGTGGAGGGGGAAGGATGCTGGGCGCCTCAGGGCACCTTAACGCAGCCCGGGCGAAGGTGGATCAGGTGTTGCCATAAAAAATCCGCCCTTCTCAGGCGGTGATGGAAGAAGGATAGCGCGGTATGCACGTCCTGTCAATTCATGCATGCGACTCCGAGTCCAGGCGTGCCAGCGCGCGTCTGAACACGTTCAGGCTTACGGAGTCATACAGCACCACGCGGATCTCCAGATCTGGATGGTCGATCAGGACAGTGCGGATCGTCCTCAGGGTCACGGCCGCTGCCTGATCCAGCGGATACCCGTAGACGCCCGTGCTGATGGCCGGGAAGGCAACGGAGTGATATCCAGCCTGCACGGCGAGTTCGAGGCTGTGACGGTACGCTCCGGCCAGCAGGTCGGCCTCACCCGCATGCCCACCACGCCAGATGGGGCCGACCGCGTGAAGGACGGCCTTCACGCCCTGGCGCTCCAGCCCAAAGGCGGGCGTCATCACGGCCGTGCCCGTGGGCGTGCCGCCGATCGCGCGGATGGCACGCAGCAGTTCTGGGCCGGCCGCGCGGTGGATCACGCCGTCCACGCCGCCGCCGCCCGCGAGTTCCTTGTTGGCGGCCGTCACGATCACGTCGGTGGTCTGCGCGGCAATGTCGCCCTGCACCAGGATCAGCGGCATGCTCCGAACCTACGACTCGATGACGCGTCGCAGGTCCGCGTCGCTCAGGGCGTACGAACGCAGCATGTCGGCCCTCAGGCGGGCGGCACGGTCTTCAGGCGTCCACTCGTTCTCCGGGATCTGCCGGGCGCGCTCGGCGGTCTGGATGGCATGCAGGCCCTCCACCGCCCGGTTCAGGTCGTCGTTCGTGACCACGAAGCGGAACTCGTGCGCCTCGCGGATCTCCTCACGGGCCCGCGCGAGGCGTTTCTCGATGCGTTCCGGCGTCTCGGTCGCGCGGCCCTCCAGGCGGCGACGCAGTTCCGTCAGGCTGGGCGGCATGATGAACACCAGGATCGCTTCGTCGCCCATGCGGGCCTTGACCTGCATGGCCCCCTCGACCTCAATCTCCAGCACCACGTCCTGCCCCCGGCTGAGCGCCGCCTCGATCGGCTCGATGGGCGTACCGTACCGGTTGCCCACAAACGACGCGTGCTCCAAGAACCCGTCCGCCATGACCTTCGCCTCGAACGCCTCCGGCGTCACGAACACGTAGTCGATGCCGTCGCGCTCGCCAGGCCGAGCCTCACGGGTTGTCCAAGAGGTCGAGAAGAACACGTCCTGACCGGCCAGCCACTGTTCCCGCAGCGTTCCCTTACCCACTCCGGACGCGCCCGTCATGACGATCAACAGGCCCCGGCGGGCGGAATGGTGGAGCGGAGTGGCGGGCGAGTCGGGCATCATGCAAGGGACAATACCCGCCGGGGGCACAAATGAGAACAGGCGGAATGGCCCGAGGAGCACCATTCCGCCTGAAGCCGAACTTTACTTGCGCTTGGACGTGACCGCTTTCTTGGTGCTGCCTTTGGCGCGGCTCTTCCCGAGGGCCTGGCCCTTGGTGTAGCTGGCCTGCATCTTCTTCCGGGTCTCCGCCGCCATCACCTTGAAGTCCACCAGTCCCGCCTCCACCGCTTCCAGCGTCGGCTTGATGGTGCCGCCCTTGCGCGCCGAGGCCAGGTCGCGGTTCGTCTGCTCGAACCACGTCTCGAACGCCGGCGTCGCGTCGAACAGCATTTCCTTCGCGTCGCGCTGGTACGTGCCCTCCGCACCCCGACGGCTGAACTGCTTGGGCAGCGTGAAGCGCTCGGGCATGTACGCCGCCTCGAACTGACCGTCGCGCACCGCGTCACGGAAGGCCTTCACGAAGGAATCACTGCGTTGTGCGTTGCTCAATTTATGAACCTGTTCACTCAATTTCCGGTAAGCCATGTTGTCAATCCTCCGAGAATGAGTATGAGCACAAACCAGTCCCGCTGTAAAGAGAGGGCCTCCGCCTACCTGAAATGAGCAGTGCCTTAGAGCCACTGGGAATTATTCCAACTACTGGACACGCCTGCCACCTGACCTTTGCGTCGGGCCTTCGCATCTGCATGTGGGCCGTCTATCTATCGACGGACGATGTCATCTGAACCGCCACGCCACCCTTGACTTCTGGCAGGCCCATGACACTCTCCCCTGCTGATCGGCCGTCAGGACATGGCACGAAGACAGAGCTTCCTCTAACTCCGCCGTTTCGAGTGGATTCACGGATACATCTCGGGCGGCGTAGCCCATTGAATGGGTGCAGTCGGCGGATCCGCCGATGTTCGCCAACCGGGCAAATCAAAGAACGATTCGCACTACCGGGAGGTCTGTTACATCAACCCGCATCACGTTCCTCAAAAAGGGTTGGGGAAACCTCAGCTGTTCTGGCCCTCGTCGAGGCCCACACCGAAGCCCTGGTCGAGCAGGTTCTCACTATACGTGCGGAAGGCGAGCATGGTCTGGGTGCGCGCGATGCCCGGCACCTTGCGCAGTCCCCCCGTGACGACATCGTCGAGATCCTCGTAGCGGCTGAGCTTCAGGATGGCGACGATGTCCCACTCGCCCGTCACGGAGTACACCTCGCGCACGCTGCTCAGCCCCGCGAGAGCCTCGGCGGTCTCCTGGATGCTGTGGCGCTCGGCCTGAACCATCACAATTGCGGTCACCATACCGGCCATTGTGCGCCGTGGGCCGGGCGCGCAGATCGCGGCCATCCTGACCGTTCGTTCGGGGACGTTCTGCCGTGCGTTCAGGGCGTATGGTGCGGCCATGACCGCCACCGTTCCGCCGACGCCCGCCGTGCCGCCCACGCCGCGCGAACAGCTCCTGAACCGCATCCAGCGTGATATTCCCATCGTGCAGCGCCCTTACCAGGTCATCGCGCTCGATGTGGGGCTGACGGAGGCCCAGGCCCTGGAGATCCTGCGTGAGGTCAAGGCCGAGGGCGTGCTGCGGCAGGTGAGCGCCATCTTCGACACGCGCACGCTGGGCTACCAGAGTTCACTGGTGGCGGCCGTGTACAACAAGGACGAACTGGATGCCGGTGCGGAAATCGTGAACGGCCACCCCGGCGTGAGCCACAACTACCGCCGCAACCATGACTTCAACCTGTGGTACACGATCGCCGTGCCGCCCGAAAGCGACCTGGAAGCGCACGTGCAGAAGCTCCATGAGCTGAGCGGCGCGACACTCACGCGCCTGATGCCGACCCTGCACCTGTTCAAGATCGGGGTGGAATTCGACATGACCGGCCAGGAGGACTGGAACGCCAAGGCCACGCCGCAGTACACCAGCGAGCAGCGCAACATCGGGTACGCCGTGACGGACCTTGACCGAGCCTTCGTGGTGGAATTCCAGAAGGACCTGCCGATCACCGAGGAACCCTACGCGGACGCCTGCGCCGCGCTGGGCCTGAGCATCGACGAGGTTGCTGCCCACGCCGAGAAGATGAAGGCGGCTGGCGCGCTCCGGCGCGTGTCGGCTGTATTCCGGCACCAGAAAGCAGGGTTCACCTTCAACGCCATGGGCGTGTGGGCCGTGCCGCAGGACGATGTGGCGGCGGTCGGGCGGAAGATGGCGGAATTCAAGGCGGTCTCGCACTGCTACCTGCGGCCCACCTACCCGGAGTGGCCGTACACGATCTTCACCATGGTGCACGGACGCAGCAAGGACGAGGCCTTCGGGAAGATCAAGGCCATCGAGGAGGAAGTCGCGCCCGGCACCGACCACGCCATCCTGTACTCCACCAAGGAGTACAAGAAGATCCGGCTGGAGTTCTACAAACCGGAATTCTATGGCTGGGCCAAGGAGCACCTCGGCACCGAGGCCTGAGAGCAACTGGTGAAGACGAGCGGGGCACCCGGATCGGGTGCCCCGCTCGCATCGACTCTCCGGGCTACAGCAGCAGCAGCACGGGCTGTCCCAGCGTCTGGGCCACAGCCGCCAGGAATGCGGCGCCCTGCGCGGCGTCCATGGTGCCGTTGAGGCTCAGGGCGGCGCGGCCATCCTGCATGCGGCCGACCGACAGGGTGGCGGTGTGCGGGTAGTGCAGGTCGTCCAAACCATGCGCGCCAGCGTCCACGACCAGCAGATCCGGGGTGCCCTGGTAGTCGTAATTGACGGCGTCAGCGGCGGCGCGCAGGGTGTCACCGGCGACGCTGCGGGCCCCGCCCGCACCCTGCAGAGCGACGCTGGCCACGCCAAGGTCGGCGGCGTGACGCTGCGCGGCGCGGGCGACCAGCAGGGCCAGCGGCACCTCTCGGCCCAGGGCCGCAACCAGCTGGCCGTGCAGGGCGCTCAGCGCCCCGAAGTCCGTGTCCCGGCGCAGGTATGTGCCGAACCACACGGCGTCCGGGGCGGGAGCGGCGGGGGCCGTCACGGCTTCGGGCTGCTCAGGAGCGGGGGCCGGAGCCGGGGCCGCAGGCTCCTCCTGAGGAGCAGGCGCGGCTGCCTGAACTTCGGGTTCGGCCACCGGCGCGGGTTCCTCGGCCACCACAGGCGCAGGCTCGGGCGCGGCGACGGCGGGGCTGGTGGCTTCGGGCACCTCCGCTTCTGAGGCTTCCGGCGCACTCGCTTCGGGGGCGTGGGCCTCCACGGCGCTGGGCGCGGGCCAGGACGTTCCCGTGTCGAGCACCGGGCCGGAGTTCACGTCGCCGGCATCGGTGTCCATGGGTGCCTGGAAGGCCGGGGTGTCCAGGGCCGGCTGGGGCGTGGCCTCGACCGGGGCCGGCTCGCTGGAAGCCGGGGCGGGCGACTGGTAGAGCCTGGAGAGCAGACTGCCCAGGCCGACCGCCGTGGCCACCTCGGCGGCAGGAGCCGGGATGACGGGCGCGGGTTCCGGCTGGGCCGGGATCGCCTCGGCGGGCTGACCGAACTGGAAGGCCGGGGCGCTGGCCGCGGGCCTGTCGTCGGTCACGGCGGGCAGATCCACGTTCGGCAGTTCGAGTTCAGGTACCGCCGGCGCCGACACGCTGGCGGGCGAGGGGGTGCTGGCCGCACTCCATTCCCAGCCACCCAGCGAGGGCGTGGCGGGTGCAGGGGGCAGGATGGGGGCCGCCGCGACAGGCTCGGGTTCCGCGTCGTCTAGCTCGAATTCCAGGTCATCGTCCAGATCGGCGGGCGCGGTGGCGGGCACCTCCGGCGAGGGTGCGGGTGCGGCCTGTCCCAGCAGGGCGGTGATGTCGGATTCCACGCCCGCGCGGGCCATCTGGTCGGCGCTGATGCCGCTCAGGTCCGGCATGGCGTTCACGTCGCCGTTCCAGTTGGGGGGCGGTACGTCGACCGGCGTAGAGGGCGGCTCTTCCTCGCCGCTCATGATGCGCGACAGGTAATTGAGGATGTCCTGCTCGACGACCATGCCGCCGTCGCCAGTCCCTCTGAGCTGCTGCCAGTCAATCCCGTTCGCTTCTGCCAGAATCTTGGCCAGCGGAGCAATCCGTTCCATTCCTTCTCCCCTTTTCAGCGCCCAATGTCAAGTGTGACGTCATTGTACTCATGGTGTGGATGGCGTGGGCGCCGAGCACCGGTGAGGCACCGGATGTGGCCGTGTCCACGGTCAGCCTGACGGGCCAGCTCTGACAGCGTTCTTTCAGAAACGCACTTCTTTGTGACGTTGCTGACGGGCGGTGGTAGCCTGCGGCACAGCGTCCCCCGCTGCGGCGTGGGCGACAGGAGTCATGATGCTGATACTTGAGGAGATGCAGTCACGGGGGCATGAATCCCTCTCACTGCTGAACCACGCGCCCAGCGGCCTACGGGCGGCGCTGGCGGTGCATTCCACGGTGCTGGGCCCGGCCATCGCGGGCGTGCGCCTGCGGGAGCAGGACGAGGCGCTGGCCGTGCGGGGCGCGCTGGCCCTGTCGGAGAGCCTGACCCTGAAGGCCGCTCTGGCGGGCCTGAATTACGGCGGCGGGGCCTGCGTGCTGATGATGCCCGAGGCCGGCGTGGACGACCCGCACGCCCGTGAGGCGCTGTTCCGCGCATTGGGCCGGCAGATGCGGCCCCTGGCGTCGCGGGTGGTGCTCACCGAGGACATCGGTGTGACGCCCGCCGACATCTCGTTCGTGGCGCAGGAAACGCCGGCCACGCTGGGGATGAACACCGACACCAGCGCCGTGACCGGCTACGGCGTGTACCGGGGCATGAAGGCCGCCGCCCGCCACGCCCTGGGCGCGGAGAGCCTGCGCGGCGTGCGCGTGGCGATCCTGGGCGTGGGAGCGGTGGGGCGCACGCTGGCCCAGTATCTGCACCGTGAGGGCGCGAAACTGACAGTCGCGGACGCCCGCCTGGAAAAGGCCGAGGCCCTGGCGCACGATCTGGACGGCACGCAGGCGGTGGGCTGCGACGCGCTGCTGGACGTACCCTGCGACATTGTCGCTCCCTGCGCGTACGGGCACTCGATCCGCTCGGTAGACGTGCCCCGGCTGCAATGCCGCCTGATCGCGGGCGGCGAGCACCATCCCCTGACCCGGCGGGGCGAGGCGGCCGTGAAGGAAGCGGGAATCGTGTACATGCCCGACTTCGCGATCAACGCGGCCGGACTCATCTCGGCGGCCACGGGCGCGGACATGAACCAAGCGGCCGAACGGGTGTACCAGACGGTCACGCGGATCACGCAGGTGGCCGAGCAGTACGACAAGCCGCCGCATCTGGTGGCGCGGCGTATGGCGGAGCGGCGCATCGACCTGATCGGCAGCCTGGGGCGCGTGTGAGCGACACCCTGCCCCTCCTGACGGGCGCGCACGGCCAGCCCTTCGTGATCGGCGTGGCGGGCGGTTCCGGCAGCGGCAAGACGACCGTGACCCGGCGCGTGATCGAGGCGGTAGGCGATGCGGGCGTGGCGGTGCTGAACCAGGACAACTACTACCGCGACCAGTCGGATATTCCCTTCGAGACGCGCCTGAAGACGAACTACGACCATCCGGCGGCCTTCGACTGGACGCTGCTGCGCGCCCACCTGGACGCGCTGCTGGCCGGCGTGCCGATCGACATGCCGGAGTACGACTTCACGCACCATACGCGATCACCGCAGACGACCACCGTGCTGCCGGGCAGCGTGGTCGTGCTGGAGGGGTTCTTCGCACTGTACGACGAGGCCCTGCGGGAGCGGATGCACCTGAGGGTGTTCGTGGATGCCGACGCCGACGTGCGCTTCATCCGGCGGCTCCAGCGCGACACGCAGGAACGCGGGCGCACCCCCGAGAGCGTGATCGCGCAGTACCTGGAGTTCGTGCGGCCCATGCACCTGAGTTTCGTGGAACCCACCAAACGCTACGCCGACGTGATCATTCCCCACGGCGGCATGAACGAGCCCGCGCTGGACATGCTGGCCGCCCGGATCCGCGCGACCGTCTGATCCTCCCCACCTTTGGACGGACGTGGCCCGCACGGCCACCGAGTAGCATGACCGGCTGGCCGCCCGTGGCCGCGCCCGGCCCACGCTCCACGTTCCCCCTTTAGGATGTGCCCTGTGACTGATTCCACCCCGTCCGCCCGCCCGCCGGGAGCCCTGACGCCCGCGGGCCTGCCGCGCGCCACCCGCCATCCCTGGACGTCCGCGCTGCTGATCGTGATCGCCCTGTCGCTGATCCCGGCGCTGATCCTGGCGGTTCAGCGCGTGGCGTACGAGCAGGCCCAGAAGACGACCGCGCTGGTCATGGACTACCCGGCGCTGGTCACGCAGGCCCGGCGCTTCGGGCTGGATCCGCAGGCGCTGCTGGACAAGTACCGGGCCCTCGGCGTGAATGGCGTGGCGCTGTACGAGGACACCATCGCCAGCCTGGAACAGCGCGGCGAGGTGTACCTGAAAAACGGTTCGGATCTGGCCGCCGACTTCCCGAACCAGGGCGTGAAGACCAACGCCGTGTACATGCGCGCCGCCACGCCCGCGATCGCCGAGGCGCTGCGCCAGCGCTACACCATTCCCACGCGGGACGTCACGGTGGACGGCAAGACCTGGGTGGAATGGCCCAGCGATCCGCGCTACCTGCCGGCCGGGCCGGACACGCAGAAGGTGAACGCCTTCAAGGCCCAGGGCCTGGTGCTGGTCTACCGCCCGTACCAGGACGAGGCGGTGCCCACGGCGAAGGTCGGCACGGACTGGCCGGACGTGCCGTTCATCGCGTTTACCGGCGACGAGGTGATCGGGGCGCGCACGCCGGAGCTGCTCGCGCAGGTCGACAAGGCGATCGGAACGCGCATGCCCGCCATCATCGAGGGCAACATCCAGAAGGGCCTGGAAGAGCTGGTCATCGATCACGGTGGAGCGCGGCTGTTCGCGCTCGCGCCCAGCTGGCAGAACCAGCTCGATCCGCTCGACGTGGCCAGCAAGTACAACCTGGCGGGCCGCGAGCGCGGCATGCGCCTGATGTACCTGCGGCCCTACCCGACCATCAACGAGACCGTGGACATGCTGACGCGCACCCAGAGCCTGCTGAAGAGCTCCGGCGTGAAGATCGGCACGCCCACGGTGCAGTTCTTCACGCCCAGCCCGGTCCTGAAGGCGCTGAGCATGATCGGGCCACTGGCGGCGCTGCTGCTGCTGGGCCTGAGCTTCCCGCTGGCCCGCCTGGGCATGATCGCGGCCGGCGTGACTGTGCTGATCGCCTTCGGCCTGAACACCCTGCACCCCTTCGAGAGCGCGGCGCTGGTCGCGGCCGTGACCTTCCCCGCGCTGGGCCTGATCCTGCGGCGCAGCAAGGTCACCGACTGGTTCCTCGCGACCGGCCTGAGCCTGGTGGGCGTGCTGTTCGTCTCGGCGCTGGGCGCGAGCCGCGAGAGCACGCTGGGCCTGGAACCCTTCCGGGGCGTGGGCCTGACGCTGCTGCTGCCGCTGACCCTGGTCGCACTGAGCTTCCTGCCCCGCCAGGACATCCGCAAGACGCTGGGCGACATCTACGCCGCGCCGATCCGCCTGGGCGACGTGGCCGTCATGGCATTGGGGCTGGCGCTGGTGGCACTGGTCTACGAGCGCCGGGGCAACGCCACCGGCGGCAGCGTGAGTGATTTCGAGTATTCCCTGCGCCGCGACGTGCAGGATTCGATCATCAGACCGCGCTTCAAGGAAGTATTCGCGCACCCGCTGGGCCTGCTGGGCCTGACCGGCACCCTGCCCGGCTACTTCAGCGGCCTGCTGATCCTGGCGGGGGTGGTCGGGCAGTCGAGCATCCTGAACACCTTCAGCCACTTCCACACGCCGTTCCTGATCAGCGCCGCGCGCGTCTTCATCGGCCTGGGCCTGGGCCTGGCACTCGGCGTGGCCATGACCGCCCTGCTGCGCTTCGTGCTGCGCGCCTGGGCGGCGCCCCGGCGGGACCTCGCCCGCGCATGAGGGTCGCCGTCAGCGGATATTACGGCTTTGGAAACACCGGCGACGAGGCGATCGCGCTGGCGATCACGCGGGAACTGAAGAAACTGGGGCACACGCCCTTGCTGCTATCGAACACGCCCGCCGAGAGCGCCGCACTGTACGGCTGCGAGAGCGCGGCGCGCATGAAACCGGGGGCGCTGCTGTGGGGGCTGCTGCGGTCGCGCGTGGTGCTGTCCGGCGGGGGTGGCCTGCTGCAGGACAAGACCAGCAGCCGCACCCTGGCGTACTACCTGGGCGTGATCCGCGCCGCGCGCACGATGGGCAAGCGCGTGGTGGTGTTCAACCAGAGCGTCGGGCCCCTCAGCGCTGCCGGCGGGCAGCAGGTGGCGGGCGCGCTGCGCGGCCTGCGGGTGATCGTGCGCGACCACGGCAGCCTGGACACCCTGAATGCCCTGAACGTCCGGGCCGAGATCGGCGGTGACCCGGCGCTGCTGCTGGAACCCACGCCCGGCCTCACGCAGGACGCGCACCGCGTGGTCATCGCTCCGCGCGGCGACGTGACCGACGCCACCGATCGCCTCCGGGACGTCACCCGCCGCCTCCAGGCCAGTGGGCGCAGGGTGACCGCCCTGAGCTTCATGCCGGATCACGACGACGTGGCCGCGCACGCCCTGAGGGCCGACGAGGTGATCAGCACCCGCGACCCCCAGCTTGCGCTGGACACCATCGCGCAGAGCGGGCACGTGATCGGCGTGCGGCTGCATGCCATCATCCTGGCCGCCGCCGCCGGCGTTTCCTTCAGCGCCGTGGCCTACGACCCTAAGGTGCAGGGCTTCGCGGACGATGCCGGCGCCCCCACACATTCCACCGAGCCCGACCCGGCGGCGCTTACAGAGGAAGCCCTGCGCCGCGCCGCGCCCGACTGGAGCGCCATCGAGGACATGAAACTCCGCGCCTCCGAAAGCTTTGCCCGCGCCCTACGCTGGTAGCTCCGGCCGTGTCAGCCCTGCCGGTGCGCGAGCGTGCGTCCCACGCCCAGGCCGTGCCGGTACACCAGCTCTCCACCCAGGAAGCCGCCCGCCACGGCGAGGCCCAGCGCCGCGCCCGACAGCGCCTTGCCCAACCCCCGCTGGCCCCGGCGGCGTGCCAGCAGGGAGCCGACATTCAGCAGGAAGGCCGTCTCGTTCAGCGCGCCGTGGATCAGGCCGCTGCGCCGGGCCTCGCCGCGCGTGTTGCTCCAGTCCAGCCACCCGGTGGCAATGGTGGGCACCGCGCCCAGCGTGCCCAGCGTCAGGGCGAGATCGGCGGCGTGGTCGTTGCCGCCCGGTGCCTTCGCAGGCAGGTGGTCGAGCGCCGCCGCGATCACCCAGCCGCCCAGTGGCACGTGCACCAGCAGCGGGTGGATCGGGTGGCCGACTGGCTCGCCGTGCAGCAGGTCGAGGACACCTGCCGGAATAATGGCCTCCGCGCCTTTCAGCAGCGTCTGGAGGGTGTCGGCCACGCTTTCGACCGTGTCGTGGTTGCTGACGGCGTCCTCGACGATGTGGGCCGGCGGTGGGCGGTGGAGCAGGCTGACCATGGCGAACCTCCTGTACTGGAGTCACCCTAGACGCCCCACCTCCGCCCGGCATGGGAAGGGGGTTGAGGCGCATTTAGACCCTCAGTCCGGGATGAGGTCGGCCGGATCGGGCACCACGCAGGCGTCCCAGCCCGCCTGGAACTCGGCCCGGTCAAGGCCGCGCCCGATCACCACGAGTTCCGAGCTGCCGTCGCCCGCGTCCCAGGCATCTGCCGTGAACAGGTCGCGTACCGCCTGGAACAGGATGCGCTGCGGGTAGCCGTGCAGGTCGAGGAAGCCCTTGGCCCGCAGCACCTCCGAAGGCCGCGACAGCAGGAAGCCGGTCATGAACCGCTGCCACAGGTAGGGGTCGAGCGGTCGCGCCGCCCGCAGCGTGAAGGACTTCAGGCCCGGCGTGTGCTGGGCGCGGTCGTCCACACCGTCCAGCACGCGGGGATCGAAGTCGTCACGGGCGAGCAGGGCGTCCGCATCGAGCTGCCCCCGTTCCACGCGCTTGATCTCGGCCAGAGGATTCACGCCACGCAGCACGTCTTCGGCATGGTCTAGCAGGATCGGGTCGGCCAGATCGGTCTTGTTCAAGACCACCACGTTCGCGTACGCGAGCTGCCGCGCCGCTTCCGGGTGTTCCCGCAGCGTCTGGAGGACGTGACGGGCATCGACCACGGCCACCAGGGTCGTCACGCGGAAGGCCGCGCGCACCGAGCGTTCCAGCAGGGTGGTGAGCACCGGGGTCGGGTCGGCCACGCCCGAGAGTTCCACCACCACCGCGTCCGGCTTCTGGTCGCGCATGGCAATCGTGACCAGCGCCCGCAGCAGGTCGTCCCGGCCCGTGCAGCACAGGCACCCGGCGGTCAGTTCCGTCACGTCGTCCTGAAGGCGCTCGATGAGGCTGCCGTCCACACCGGCTTGCCCGAACTCGTTCACGATGATTCCCAGCCGGTGTGGCAGCGAGCGGATCAGGTGGTTCACCAGCGTGGTCTTGCCCGCCCCCAGGAAGCCGCCCACGACGATGACGGGAACGCGGTCGTCGGGGCGGGACTCGGGCATGGTCATGAGGGAAGGATAGTGGGTGTTCCCCACGCTTCACCGTAAGGGACGCTCTACCCTCGGCAGCGTGACCGCTTCTTCGCCCACCGTGCTGCGCCGCCTGTACGGGCTGCTCACACCCTACCGGCGCACGGTGACGCTGGGGCTGGCGCTGCTGCTGGGCAGCGTGGTGGCCGAGCTGTACCCGCCGCTGGTGTGGATCAAGGTCGTGGATCACGGCATCGCGCACAAGGACTGGGCGTTCATCGGGTGGCAACTGGCGCTGCTGGTGGGCGTGTTCGCCGTGCAGCAACTCCTGTCGGCGTGGCGCGGAGTGCTGCTGGAGCGCGCGGGGCAGGCGTTCACGCTCGACATCCGGCTGGCGCTGTACCGCACGCTTCAGGGCCAGTCGGCAGCGTACTTCGAGTCGCAGCGCACGGGCGACCTGATCTCCCGCGTGACGGGGGACGTGGACGCGCTCCAGGACGTGCTGGTACGCGGCACGGACGCCGTGCTGGCGAACGCGCTGCGGCTGGTGGGCGTGGTGGGCATCTTCATCTGGCTGCAACCGCTGCTGGGTGTGCTGACCACCTTGCCGATGATCGCGGTGGGGCTCATGCTGCGCCGCTACGGGCGAACGGTGCAGCCCGCGTACCGCGCGGCCCGGAACCGCCTGGGTGACCTGAGCGCGCTGATCTCGGATCGCCTGAGCGGCATCCGGGTGGTGCAGGGGTTCGCGCGCGAGGCCGCCGAGACGGCGCGGATCGAGGCGCTGGGCCGGGCGCTGTACGACGTGGGCGTGGAGGCGGTCATGATCCGCAACCGGGCCTTTCCGCTGGCGCGCTTCGTGGGGAACTTCGGGAACGTGATCATGCTGGGCGGCGGCGCGTGGCTGATCCTGGCGGGGCAGTTCACGCTGGGCGGCCTGCTCGCGTACCGGGGATACGGGCGGTACTTCTACGGCCCCATCGACGACCTCGTGAACATCGGGGACCTGCTGCAACGCGCCGAGGCGAGCGGGCGGCGCGTGTTCGAGGTGCTGGACGCGCCCGTTGGCGTGCAGGAACGCCCCGCTGCCCACCCCCTGCCGCAGCCCGCGCGGGGCCAGATCGACTTCGACGGCGTCACCTTCGGCTACGACCCGGCGCGGCCCATCCTGCGCGGCGTCACGCTGCACATTCCCGCCGGGCAGCGTGTGGCCCTGCTGGGCGAGTCTGGCGCCGGCAAGAGCACCCTGCTGGGTCTCGTGACCCGCACCTTCGATCCGCAAGAGGGCACCGTACGGATCGACGGCATGGACGTGCGTGACCTGACTCTGCACAGCCTGCGCGCGAATGCCGTGAGCATGGCGCAGGACACCTTCCTGTTCCACGACACGGTGGGGGGCAACGTCCGCTACGCCCGCCCGGAGGCTGGCGACGACGAGGTGCGCGCCGCCCTGACCGCCGCCCACGCCCTGGCCTTCGTGGACGCCCTGCCGGAGGGCCTGGACACCGTGGTCGGGGAACGTGGCGTGAAACTCTCCGGCGGGCAACGCCAGCGGCTCTCGATTGCCCGCACGCTGCTCGCGCGGCCCACGGTGCTGCTGCTCGACGAGCCCACCAGCGCCGTCGACGCCGAGAGCGAGACCCAGGTGGTGGCCGCGCTGGGCGAACTCATGCGGGGCCGCACGGCATTGATCGTCACGCACCGCCTCAGCCTGGCCCGCACCGCCGACCGCGTAATCGTCCTGGCCGGTGGGCAGATCGTGGACGACGGGCCACCGGATCGCCTGCGGGCCGGGGATGGCGCGTACGCAGCGCTGGAACGCGCGGCAGCCGGGATCGAGGTCGGGGAAGCGGTGGACTGAGAAGAGCGGGAGTCTGCCGCTGTTTATTGATAACGGCATAAGTTCGTACAGCACTCAAAAACTGGGAGTCGCTCCTGGCCGGGTATCAGAGGTCATATGATCCGGAACACCGATACGGACTTTAGCCGCTATTAGTAGACTCCTGCGGCGCTCTGTGTCACCTCCCCTTGAACGTGAGGCAAGGCGATTCCCTGGCCCCTCGACCTCTCAATGGAAGCTGGCCGCGAAGCGCACGGAGGCGTGAACGCAGGGCTGTGCACCCTTCGGGAGGGTGTTCACAGCCCCCCCCGCGGGTTCACGTCCACCCGTACCCGCGCCTTCCACGTCCGGGTGTCCAGCACGCGGAGCAGTTCCCCCAGGCGGGCATCGTGGCGGGCCCGGAGGAACAGGTGGTAGGGGTACACGCCGCGCAGCCGGGCGACCGGGCTGGGGGCCGGGCCGAGGACTTCCTGGGCGGTGGCCCCGGCGCCGTGCAGGGCGTCGGCGAGTTCCTGCGCGGCCGCCTGGGCTTTGTTCGCCTCGCGGGCCGTGACCTCGATCTGCGCGAGGCGGGCATGCGGCGGGTACCCCAGGGCCTTGCGGGCGCGTTCCTCGGCGGCGGGGTAGGCCAGGGCGTCGCGGCCCTCGACCATGACCTTCAGGGCGGGATGGTCGGCCTGGAAGGTCTGCACGAGCAGCATGGGCGCGCGGGTGGGGTGCCACTCGGCCAGTTGCCGCAGCAGGCGGTGGTAGCGCTCGCTGGCGCGGAAGTCGGACACGTTCAGCCAGGTGTCGGCCAGGGTCACGCCGATCAGGGCGAGGTTCGGCGGAGGTTCCATCGAGAGTAGGAGCTGTGTGCCGACGACGATGCCCGGCTGACCGTCCATCAGGGCACTCAGGTCATCCTGACTGTCTTTGTCCAGCCGGAACACGGGAAAGCCGGGGAGCAGTTTCTGCACCTCCTGCGCGATCCATTCGGTGCCGGGGCCGCGCGCTTTCCACATGCGGTCGCCGCAGTTGTCGCAGCGGTCCGGGATGACCTCGTGGTAACCGCACTGGTGGCAGGTGAGCTGACGGGTTTCCTGGTGAAAACGCAGGGGCACGTCGCAGTTGCGGCAATGCGGGGTGTGCTCGCAGGTGGGGCAGCGCAGCAGGGCGCTGTACCCGCGCCTGGGCGCAAGCAGCACGGCCTGCCGCCCACGTTCCCGTACCTGCCGCAGCACGCGCGCGAGGTCGTGGCTGAGGGGATAGCCCAGGTCACCCTGCCGGTGCTGCACGCCGGACAGCGGCCCGAGTTCCGGTTGTTCGGGCGGGTTCGCGTAATCCACGACGTGAAGGCGCGTGCGCGGGGGCGGCAGCACCGCGCCGGGGTGCGGAACACTCTCGGCGGCCGGGGCCGCACCGACGTAGGCGAGGGACGCGTCATGGGCGGCGGCAATCCGGGCGGCCACGTCGGGCAGGAAGGCGCGGCTGCCCGAGAGGAGCTTGTGCGCGTCGCTGGCCTCCTCCAGCACGATCAGCAGGGCCGGGTCGGTCAGTGGGGCGGTCAGGGCGTGGCCGCTGCCGATCACGAGCCGGGCCTCGCCCTCCCGCAGCAGGCTCCAGGTGTGCTCGCGCTGCGCCTCGCCGAGCTGTCCGCTGACCTGCACGGCGCGCGTGCCGCAGGCGGCCGCGAGGCCCGACAGTCCTTCCCACGCGCGGCGCAGGGTGGCGGCGTCCGGGGCGAGCACCAGCACGCCGCACCCTCGCCGCAGCAGGCGGGCCACCCGCGGCGCGAGAATCCCGGCGCGCGTGGCGGCGCGGCCTCCATGCAGCCGCCACACGGGGCCTTCGGGCAGCCGGTCTGACAGCTCCGGATCGACGCTCAGCGCCTCCGCTTCGGGCAGGGCAGGGGGCGGCGCGGGCACGTCCACGGTGTCCGCCCAGCCGCGCAGCGCCAGCGTGCCCGCCTGCGTGGGCGAGAGGGGAATCCCCTCGGCGCTCGCCCCGTTCGCCCAGGCCGCGTAGGAGTCCAGCGGGCCGTTCTCGCGGAGCCACTCCCACGCGGTCGGCGACGGCGTCTCGATCCGGACGTACTCGGCCCCGCCGGCGTTGAGGGCCGCCGTGACCACCGCATTGCTCACCCCCGCCCCCTTCGCCCAGGCGCTGAGGGTCTCGGCGGGGCCGGACTCCGCGAGCCATGCCACGGCCTGCGTCTGCTTGGGCGTCAGGCGGGCGGTGGACTCGGGAACCGCCCGGATCACGGTGCCCAGGCGGGCGGCCGGGGGCACGTCCTCCAACGCCCTGGCCTCCACCACGGTCTTCAGGCGGGGCCGGGGCGTGAAGCGTTCCTCCAGCAGGCCCTGCGCGCGGATGGCGTCCAGCAGGGAGGGCGAGAAGGCTCCGGCGTCCGTCCAGCGTTCGGTGGGGGCCTTGCGGGAAAAGGCGCTCAGGTCGGCTCCCTCGACGGCACGGATCATGTGCGTGTACGCGGCGTCCCAGCCGGTGCCGAGCAGGTCACCCCAGATCAGTCCGGCGGGAATACGGGCATCGAACGCCCAGCCGGTGAGGCCCTGCACCGTGGCGGGCGGCACCCAGGGGCGGGCGGGGTCATCCAGGACGTGCACGGCTTCCCGCAGCCGGTGGCCTCCGCGCGGGTCTCCCTCGCCCACCACCAGGCCCACGGCCAGTTCACCGCGCCACGGCACCAGCACCCGGCAGCCCAGCGGCACCGGCCCCGTAAAGCCGTGAGGCACGCCGAAATCGTAGGCGGGCACGGGAAGGTTCACCACCACCTGCCACGGTCCGGGAAGTGGGGCGGCGGGCGGCGTCACAACCCGCAGGCTAGCGCGGCGGGCCCAATCCGCGATGTCCGGACGTCACGAACGGACGGGCGCGGCCCTCCCCTACACTGGCGCGCGTGACCTCACCTGCCATCCACCCGCCGATGTCCGACACGCGCAGCGGGGTGGGCCTGGGCGTGCTGGCGGCCCTGGCCTTCAGCACGCTGGGCATCTTCGGCAAGCTGGCGGCGGGGCTGGGCCTGGACAGCCACGCGGCCCTGGGGTGGCGCTTCGCCGTGGTGGCACTGATCCTGCTTCCCCTGTCCGGACGGCTCGGGTGGGCCGTGCGTGCCCGCCTGATCGGCGTGGGCGCGCTGTACACGGTGGCCACCCTCGCGTACTTCCTGGCGCTGGACCGCGTGACGGCCGGCACCACGAGCCTGCTGCTGTACTCGGCCCCCGCCTACGTGGTGCTGCTGGGCTGGCTGCAGGGACAGGCCCCCCGCCGGACGCAGCTGGGCGCGGTGGCGCTGGCCGGGCTGGGACTGGGGCTGGTCATCGGCCTGCCCGGGGGTGCCGACCGCGACGCGGTGGGCCTGCTGTGCGGCGCGGCGGCCGGAGTCCTGTACGCCCTGTATCTCAGCGCCTCGGAGCGCTTCCTGGGCGGCGTCACGCCGGTCGCGGCGACGGCGCACATGGCGCTCGTGGCCGGCGTGACCTTCGGCATCCTGGCAGGCGTGAGGGGCACGCTGCACGTTCCCCATGACCTTCCTTCCTGGGGCGTGATCCTGGGCATGGCCCTCATCCCGACCATCGTGGCGGTCCCCGCCCTGTACGGCGCCATCGCCCGCCTGGGGGCCACGCGCGCCAGTCTGCTGGGCACCCTGGAACCGCTGTTCACGGTGCTGCTGGCCACGCTGCTGCTGCGCGAGCACCTGGGCAGCGGCGCGCTGCTGGGCGGCGTGCTGATCCTCGCCGGGGCCGGACTGGCCCAGTGGCCCGCGCGGCGCGTACCCGCTGTCCCACACCCCTGAGCGTCCGGCACAGTAGCGGCGTCCGGACTGTCGAGTGTCCGGACGCCCTCCTGTACAGCCCTGTGCTCAGTACGCGACGTTGTACTGCACGGCGTCGCTCGTCCAGTCCTGCTGTGGCACGGGCTGGCTGACCGGATCGACCACGATGCTCAGCGCCTGCGCGAGCCGGCCTGGATCCTGGGGTTTCACGGTGGCGAAGGCCCCGCCGCCGCTGTAGGAGCTGAGTTCGCTGAGGTTCAGCTGGTGGCGGCTGGCGATGACCAGCACCTTGTTCAGGCCGTACGGCCCGGCAATGTTGAACTGGAAGTTGTCCCCGGCGCTGGGGAAGGTGCGGACCTGTCCGGCGCGCACGTAGTTGCCACCGCCCAGGCGGTTGGGCAGGATCTGATCGGTGGTGCCGTCGGGGTTGATGTTGAACAGGTACACGTAGGCGTCCTCGCTGACGCGGGCCGAGACGCTGATGTTCTCGCCGATGCGGTAGCTGGGCGTGCCGTTGCCGTACGGATCGCGGTTCACCCAGACCTGCACGCTCAGGCTGGTGGGCACCGGGTTCACGATGATGCTCTGCGCGCTGATCCTGGGCGCGGCGAGGGCGGGGGCCCCCAGGCCCAGCAGGGAGGCGGTCA
This sequence comes from Deinococcus sp. KSM4-11, assembly GCF_004801415.1. Lineage (NCBI taxonomy): Bacteria > Thermotogati > Deinococcota > Deinococci > Deinococcales > Deinococcaceae > Deinococcus > Deinococcus sp. KSM4-11. The sequence continues at coordinate 105,802 of NZ_SSNX01000003.1, forward strand.
GGGCGAGCAGGACGAAGGGCTTTTTCATACCTTTCACGGTAGTCCCCGCCACCTGACGCCCGGTGAATGGGAGCTGACGGAACGTGAGTCCGGCGACGTTTTCCCTCATGACTGCTTTCTGACGCGCCCACAGCAAAACGGCCCCCGTGAAGGAGGCCGCCACTGTGGCAGGGATACTAGGATTCGAACCTAGACAAACAGATCCAAAATCTGTTGTGCTGCCATTACACCATATCCCTGTGCTGCGCCCGCGTTCAGCGCATCGGGAGTATAGCCGTGCCCCGCGAGGAGGGTCAACTTGCTGATGGGTCACGCACCGGCTGGAGCGGGTGGCCCCTCGGTCACGCTGAGGCTGGCATGCACGAGCAGCAGCCGCTTCTGGCCCACGCCGGGAAAGTACACCAGCACCTCGCGCCGTTCGCCCTGGTGAAAGCCCGACAGGAACACGCCCTCGCCGAACTTCGGGTGCTTCAGACGCAGCGGGGTGGTGGTATCGACCATGCGCTGGATCTCGCGGCTGGGAATGCCCAGGCGGGCGCTGACTTCCGGCAGCGACAGGCCGTGCAGGTCGAGCAGTTCCCGCGCCTGGAGCGGCCACGAGGGCGGCAGGTCCGGCAGGGTGTCCGGAATGAGATCGGCTGAACTGCCCTCGTCTGGCACGGCGGTGACGCCCAGCACGGCCTCCAGGAACGCGCGGGTGGCGTGCTTGTCGGTGGGCCGACGCTCACCGCTGGGCAGAAACGGTGCGGAACAGCGGCTGACCGCAATGCACGCGTAACAGCCCTCCGGGGCCTTGCAGCAGGTCTTGGAGGTCAGGTGCAGGGCCCGGTGCAGCAGGTCGTCCAGGTGCTCGTACGCGCGCCGCGACACGCCCAGGCCGCCCAGCCAGTCGTCGTACACGTAGAAGTAGGTGTCGTGGCCGTCCCGGAACGCGCCCGCGAGATCGTTCTCGTCGCAGGCGACGCGTTCGGGCGTGACCTTCTGGAGCAGGTGCTTGAGGGTATGCGCCACCGCCGTGGGGCGCTCGGTGCTGCGCGCGTCGATGCCGATCTCCAGGGCACTGGTGCGGAAGGGCGGCAGCTCGATGGGGTCGTCGTACAGGTGCTCGGACAGCTTGTGATCCTGCATGCGGTCCTGGATGCGCCCGCCGCACTTCGCGCAGACGCGCTCGGTCTCGCCGGGCTCACGGTCGCAGCCCACGCACACGCGCTCGAACACCTGCCGCAGCATCTGGTACCCGGTGTACCGGCGGCGGATGACGACCTCGCCGTGCCGGAAGGCCAGCGGGCCGCGCCGCTGCCACTCGCCCATACCGCGCGGCGTGACTGTCGTGGCGTACAGCCCGCGCGTGAACAGGTTCGCGGCGTCGAAGCGCTCGACCAGGATCGCGGTGCCGTCGCGGTGCCGCTCCCAGCGGATCACCTTGTAGCCCTGCCCGTCCAGCGTGAAGACCGCGCCCTCGTGCTTCTCGGTGTACGCGTAGTGCTGGCTGGGCGATTCGAGCGGCAGTTCCAGCGCCTTCACACCGTGTTTCTCCCAGTCGGCGGCCTCGATCACCACGAACTTCTGGCTGCCCTCGCCGCGCAGGTTCCAGTACTTCTGGACGGTCACTTCCGGAAGGTGTGGCTCCGGCAGGCCCGCCGAGCGGAATTCCTCGTTTGCGCGGGCCTGGTGTTTGGGCGACAGGTACGGGTTCTGCGCCTCCACCACGGCCTTTTCGATGGGACCGGTGAGCAGGTCGAGGAAGTTTCCGGCGTTGCTGTAAAAGGCGTCGGCGGGCTGCGGCACGCCCTGCTCGTTCAGAGAGGGAAGGTACAGCACCAGTCCCGGCGCGACCCGCCCAGCGCGGCCCGCCATCTGCCGGAAGGCCATGCGCGAGCCCGGATACCCGTCGATGATCACGACCTCCAGGTCACCGATGTCCACGCCGGCCTCCAGGGCGTTCGTGGCAAACATCACCCCACTTTTCGCGCGGCGGAACTCGCTGAGACGGCCCTCGCGGTCGCTGGTGCCCGCCATGTACAGGTGCGCGCAGCCCGCGTACTGCGGCTGCGCCCGGTACGTGGAGTACAGCCGCGCCGCCCGCGAGCGCCCCCGGAAGAAGGCCAGCACCTTCAGGCCATGCCGGGCGCTGGCGTCCATGACGGCGTTCCAGAACCGCCGGGGCTGCCCTCGGTGATCCGCGAGGTAGTACAGCTTCCCCGGTTTCGCCGCACCGGACTCGCTGACCTCCACGGCGTCCACGCCGGCCAATTCCCGCGCGAACTCGGCCGGGTTGCCGATGGTCGCGGTGCTCAGCACCACCTGTGGGGTCGCGCCCAGTGCCCGCGCAAGCTCCAGCAGCCGCCGCAGCATCCCCGCGACCTCCGACCCGAACCCGCCCCGGTAGGTGTGCGCCTCGTCCAGCACGATGAACGCCAGCTTCGACAGGAACCCGCGCACGCGGGGCTGCGTCAGCGACCAGTGCAGCTTGTCGGGCGTGGCCGTGACCATCCGCACGCCATCGGCGAACACCTCCGGCACCTGCGCCGCCCCGTGGAACGTCCCGATCCCCCACGGAAAGCCGCCGCGCTCCCGGAAGGCCAGCAGCTTGTCCCGCTGATCCTGCCCGAGGGCCACCAGCGGGTACACGAACAGGGCCGTGGCATCCGGGTCGGTCTCCAGCCGCTCGAACACGCCGGGAAAGAACGCGCCGGTCTTGCCGCTCGCGGTCGGGGTGGTCACGATCACGTGCTGCCCGTCCCGCATCAGGCGGTACACCTCGGCCTGATGGGCGTACACCCGGTCGAAGCCGAAGCCGCGTGCCACCGCCGGCGACCAGCCCAGTTCTCCCACGCCCAGCGTCTGGGCCGGGGCCGCGTCCTCGACATGCAGCCGTGCCGCGCCGCCGCCCAGCGTGTCCCGCAGGAACCCCTCCAGATGGGCGGTGGGGGAGCGGGCCAGCAGCATGGGCTTCAGTGTAGGCGCGCAGGCACGGGAACGCGGGGAAGATGCGTCACGTTGAGGGAATCAGCGCACCTGTGCCATGTGCTTCTTGCCGCCGGCCTTGCGGACCAGTTTGCCCTCGCGCATCAGGAGCCCCAGCACGGAGTAGGACAGGTAATCCTTGGAGCCGCCCCCTTAGTCGCTGCGCAGCCCGAGCAGGCTGGCCGTCTCGGAGTTGGTGATGCCCGCCGGGTTCGCCTGCGCGAGCTCCAGCACAGCGTCTTTCACCAGACCCAGGCCAACCTGCGCTTTCTCCTTCACACCGGACGGTACGACCAGTTGCAGGCGGGCTTTAGCGCCCAGCCCAGCAGGCATGACCGTGTTCATGAGCAGGCCGCCACTCGCCACGGTGCCGAACGCGGCGATCAATTCCGCCTCGATCCGTAACGCCTGAGCCTCAGTGAGTCCCTCAACCAGCCGTGCGATCAAGACCTGATGACCAGCCTCCTGAATCTCCCGGATGCGCTGGCCCTTAAGCGTGCCGTCGGGTCGGGCATCGTGGTCATGCGAGCGGACACCCGTGCCCTTGCCAATATAAATGGGCACCGCAGGCGACGTGCGCGGATCCTTCAGGGCGTACACGTAGTACGAGGTGTCCTGAGTCATCGAATGACGACAGTGTGACGCACTGACACGCTCTGCACTGCCTCATCCCCGCATCAGGAAGTGTTCGATGATCGCGTGATGGTCCTCGAAGAACAGCTCAGGGCGTTCCATGGCGTCGCCCAGCGGCATCCACAGGGCGTGGGGTTCGCTGAGCACCGGGAGCTGCCCGATGCCGAGGTCGAAGTGGAAGGCGTGCGTGACGGTGCGGCCGCGCAGGCTGCGGTCCGGGTAGTCGAAGACCTTCTGGCTGCGCAGTTGGGTGTCCAGGGGAATGGCGGTGTTCAGGCCACTCTCGCCGCGCACCTTGCGCATGGCGCATTCCAGCAGCGTTTCCTGTTGACCGACGAAGCCGCCGGGCATGGCGAGGCGGTTGCGGCCGGGCAGGCCGTCGCGGCGGACCAGCAGGACGTGGCCGCTGCGCGTGACGACGCCGTCGGCGGTGAGAAACACCGGGGGGAAGGGCGCGTCCTTCCAGGACTCGCGGTACTCGCGCAGGTAGTCGTATTCGGCGCGCAGGTCGGCGTACTCGGCGGCGCGGTGAAAGGTGTTCAGGAAGGCGTTCACGGCGGGTGGAACCATGTCGGCGACGTCGCCCAGACGATCCTCGAAGTACGCCCGGCGGACGGTGGTGGCCGACAGGTCGCTGACGACGTGGGTGGGAATGAATTCCCAGGCGGGGAAGGAGCGCAGATAGTAGCTGCTCTCGTCCTTGATGTGGCCGATCAGGGCGACGTCGCTGCTGCCGCGCGTGTGGGCCTGCACGCCGCGCTGGACTTCGCTGAGCCACAGGGTCTCGTTGTAGAAGTAATCGCGTACGTGGACGAACAGGATGCGGGGGCGGGCAATTCCGGCTTCCTGGAGCATGGCGGCGATGATGTCCTGGCGTTCCTCGGCGGTGAACGGGTTCTTGGGGGTGCGGGCGGCGCGGGCCGAGCCGATCACGATGATGAGTTTCTGCACGCTTCTCAGCGCCTCGAGCATGACCTCCAGGTGGGCGGTGTGGGGCGGCTCGAAGCGGCCGATGTAAACGCCGAAGGTGCGGCGGCGGCGGGAGCCGGGGAGAGGGGCCGTCATGTCTCTCATTTTCTGGTGCCCGCAGCCTGAGTTACATGAGAATCGCTCTGGCGCGCAGATGCCTCACGCGGGTGCCCGGAAATGATTAAGGTGGTGACATGCGCCTGTCTGCCCTGTCGGCCCTCACCACCGCCCTGTTTCTCACTGGCGCCGCCCTGGCCGGTGGTGCGGGCGCGCCTGCGACCGGCAGTGGACAGGTACAGGCGGCGACCCCTGCCGCCGTGGCCGCCATCCTGCGCGCCGCCGGGTACACGGTCACCATGAACCCCGCCGATCCGGACAAGGATCCCAGCATGACCATCCGCCTGGGGGACGACCAGATGGACGTCTGGCTCAGCGGCTGCAAGGCCGGCACCTGCGCGCGCGTCACGGCCAGCAGCAGCTGGGACTACTCCGACCAGGGCGATCTGGATACGGGCGTCGTGAACGACTGGAACGCGAACTACTACACGCAGGCCTACACCTACGAGGGCGGCTACTACCTGGATTCCACCATGCCCCTGCGCGGCGGGTACACGGCCGCCGCCCTGAAGGCCTGGATGACCGATTACCTGAGTGACGTGCGCGACTACGGAGCGAAACTCCCCTGATCCTGGGGACGCCTCAAGAGACCGCAAAGGCGCCGTCATCTGGCGCGACTCCACGCGCCGCACACTGGGGCAAATGACCGATATCAAGCAGGTCGGGAAGCAGGTTCAGGGCCAGGTGCAGGAGGCCGCCCGCACCGCCACCCACCACGCCGCGCCGGGCCTGGAGGCGCTGGCGCGGTTCGGGTACGCCAGCAAGGGCGTGGTGTACGGCATGCTGGGGTTTCTGGCCCTGAGTGTGGCCCTCGGGCGGGGCGGCCAGACGACCGACACCAAGGGCAGCCTGCTGCGCCTGGAGGATCTGCCCGGCGGTCAGGTACTGATGTGGCTGCTGGTACTGGGCCTCATCGGGTACGCGCTGTGGCAGGTGCTGCGAGCGTTTCTTGACCCGGAGCACCAGGGCACGAAACCGGGCGCCATGGTCAAGCGCACCGGGTACCTGCTGAGCGGCGGCGCGAACATCGCGCTGGCCATCTTCGCCGCGCGGGTCGCCTCCCACGGCACAGCCAGCCACACGCAGAACGGCACGGCCAGCGCGGCGAATACCGTTCTGCACGTTCCGGGCGGGCAGGTTCTGCTGGGGCTGGGGGCAGTGGCACTGTTCGCCCTGGCGGGCAGTCAGCTGTACACGGCGTACGGCGCGAAGTTCATGAAGCGCATGGCCTTCCGGGACATCGGCGCGCGGTACCAGGGAACGCTGAAGCGCGTGGGGCAGCTGGGCATCGCGTCGCGTGGGGTGCTGAGCGCGATCATCGGCGGGTTCCTGCTGGTCGCCGCATGGCAGGATTCGGCCGGGCAGGTCGTGGGCGTGTCCGGCGCGCTGACGTGGCTCCACAGTCAGCCGCAGGGCAACGTCCTGCTGGCGGCCGTGGCGGTGGGCACGCTGTGCTACGGCGCGTGGTGCATCGTTCAGGCCGTGTACCGCCGCATCCGCGTGGAGGGCTGAACTCGACCCGCGTGGAACAATGCGGGCATGACGTCCGGGTCTGACAGCAAGCGGCAGGTGGCGCTGATCGCGCACGACAAGAAAAAACTGGAACTCGCCATGTTCGCCCTCGGGCACCGCGACGTGCTGCGGCAGTTCCATCTGGTCGCCACCGGCACCACCGGCGGCATTCTGGCCAAGCAGACCGGCCTGGAGGTCGAGCGGGTGCTGTCCGGCCCGATGGGCGGCGACCAGCAGATCGGCGCCCGGCTGGCCGAGGAGCGCGTGCTGGCCGTGTTCTTCTTCCGCGATCCGCTGACCGCGCAGCCGCACGAGCCCGACGTGAGCGCCCTGGTTCGGCTGTGCGACGTGCACGACATCCCCCTGGCGACCAATCCCGCGAGCGCCGAGGCGCTGATGTTGTGGCTACGCCAGCAGGGGGTGAACTGACCCCCGGTGGGGGTACACTTGGATCGAACCGTAGCAGGCCGTGGGAGGGATGCATGAGCAGACATTCGATGCCGAGGCCCATCTTCACCGGAGTGACCGAACGAACCCGGTTGCGGGGCTCCGCGCCGCGCATCTACGTGGGACAGTCCAGAGCGCCGGAGCGCTCCGGCTCACCGCTGGTGATGTGGGCGATCTTGGTGCTGGTCGCGCTGCTCATCCTCGTGCTGTTCAGGCTGTAAGTTGCGTCCTCAGCGGGCGATGACGGCCGCGTAGACGTCGAGGACGCCCGCGTCCTCAAGGGCCCGCTGACAGGCGACGAGCGTGGCGCCGGTGGTCAACACGTCATCGAGCAGCAGGACGGCTCCCGGTGGCAGCGCGCCGGGCCGGGCCTGGAAGGCACCGTGCATGTGATCGCGCTGCGCCGCGTGCTGTTTTGCCTGCTGTCCCGTCGCGCGCGTGCGGGTCAGGGCGTCCACGCAAGGCACGCCCAGATGGGCCGCGACCGCCTGTCCCAGCAGCGCGGCCTGGTTGAACCCCCGCTGGCGCTGCCGGGAGGGGTGCAGCGGCACCGGCACGACGGCCACCACGTTCCACGTTGTCGGAACGCCGGTCGCCAGTGCCCCGCCCAGTACCCCGGCGAGATCCCGCGCTCCGGCGAACTTCAGGGCACGCACCGCGCGGCGGCGCACTCCCCGGTACTCGCCCAGCGTGACCAGGTGCGGCTGCGGTCGGGCGCGCAGTGGACTGTGGCTGTCCACACGCGGGCGCAGGGTGGCGCGACATGCAGCGCACAGGCCGACCTCCTGGCCCAGCTGGACGCCGCAGCCGGGACAGGGTTGCGGCAGCAGGCGGCGCAACCAGCGGCCCAGGACACCGGGCGTCTCAGACATCCTGCTCCGGCAGGCCGTCCAGGAACAGGGGTGGGCGCGTCGCCTCGATCAGCTGGAAGGCGTCCGTCAGGCCGTCGGGGTCGAGCATCGGGGCGGCCAGCGTGAAGCAGGCCAGATGGTGCGCGCACACGCGCTGGAGGCCAGCTCGGCCCAGCCGGGCCCGTTCGGTCGGGGTCAGCAGGGCCGCGAATGCCGCCGGGTCACCCAGCGCGGGGTGGCTGCCCTCGCGGATCGCGGCGCGCAGAAAGGCGGCGACCTCCGAGGGGTTCAACCAGAAGCCGAACATCAGTTCGCCCGAGAGGTCGTCCAAGCGGCGCATCTGCCCGGCGTCCATGCCCTGCGTGACCAGGGATCGGGCCAGGCTCTGGCGTTCCAGGCGGCGCGCGGCATAGCCGTCCACGCTCAGCAGCGGACCGGGCGGCGCGACGCGACCCCCCACGGCCACGCGCAGGCGGTACGCGAGCACGTAGCCCTGGTACTCGCCGAGCAGGTCACGGACGCTGTCCATGCGGGCAGTCTACCGGGCGGCCACGGGGCATTCACGCCCAGTTCACCGGCCCGGCGCACGGTGGAGCACGCGGGACAATCCGGAGAGTGCCCGCCCGTACACTGGCCCCACACCACAGTGCCGGATCACAGGAGGCCCGCCGCATGAAGCCGCTCAGGCAAGCCCAGCAATTCGAGTACCGTTCCGCCGGCGGCATCGACCGCATGGGCGTACTGGAGCTGTGGCTGAACGACGGCGGAACGCGCGCGGTGCTGGTACTGCGGGATGTGCCGGTGCCCGACGCGACGCGCGCCCTGCGCATGCTGAACGAGCACTGGCTGCCTTACCTACTCCCGGCCGGGCTGGATGTGCTGGTGCTGGCCGTGCACCCGCAGGCCGAGGGCGAGAAGGCCCGCGCCCGCGTGCTGCCCCTGAGCGCCTGAGCGCCCCTGCCGGCGGATCATTCCAGGATGTATTTCACGCCCTGCTCGAAGGCCACGCGGGCCGTGTCCGTGCGGGGCAGCACCGTGTTGCGCCGCCACGGCACCCAGTCCGTGCGGCCGTCGGCGCCCCGCAGGAAACCGCGCACGCCGACCTCGACATACCGCGCTCGATCCTGCAGGAGCGCGGCCACGGCGGCCCGCACGGCCTCCGGGTCTCGCAGCGGCCCGGTCACGCGCGCTGACGGAACGGGCTCGCCGGTCACTCCGTCCTCGCCGTCCGGCAGCGCGCGGGTCGGTGAGGCGTGCGGACGGTACAGCTCCACGCGAAGGCCGTCCAGCACGCGCAGCGCCGCCCGTGCCTGCGCGTCCGGCAGGGGGTGCACGAAGGCGACGTGGATGTCCAGTTCAAACCCCCGGACGCCCTTCTCGGGCCGGGGAGGCAGGTCAGCGGTCATGGGCGCAGTCTAGAACCCGGTGCCTGCCCGTGGGCCGCTGGCGGGCGCGGACGTGACGGGTCTGTGGGTGGGCCAGGGGAAGTCGGCCCGCCTCAGACCACCTGTTCCGCGATTTAGGCAGAGCGCACGGGCGTACCGATCACGGCCTTGCCCCCCAGATAGGGCCGCAGCGCCTCAGGAATCCGGATGGTGCCATCGGCCTGCTGGTGGTTTTCGAGCAGGGGGACCAGGATGCGCGGCGTGGCGATCCCGGTGTTGTTCAGGGTATGCGCGTACACGAGCCGGCCGTCCTCGTCGCGGTAGCGCAGGCCGGTGCGGCGGGCCTGCCAGTCGCCCAGATACGAACAGGAATGCGTCTCCCTGTACACCTGTTCGCTCGGCACCCAGGTCTCGATGTCGTACATGAGCGCCTTGCCGGCGCCCATGTCGCCCGTGCAGTTCTGCACCACGCGGTACGGCAGCTCCAGTGCCTGCAGAATCACCTCGGCGTTCTCCAGCAGGGCCGCGAACCACTTCAGGCCCTCGGCCTCGTCGGCGCGGCAGATCACGTACTGCTCGACCTTGCGGAACTCGTGCACGCGGATCAGGCCCCGCACGTCGCGGCCCGCCGACCCGGCCTCGCGCCGGAACGCGCCGCTGATCGCCGCGAAGGTCATGGGAAGCTGCTCCAGCGTGAGCTGCTCGCCCGCGTACAGGCTGTTCACGGGCACCTCCGCCGTACCGGCCAGCATCAGCTCGTCGCCGTCGAGCTTGTACACGCTGTCCTCGTCGCCGGGGAAGTGCCCGGAGTGCACCAGCGTTTCGGGCCGCACCAGCGCGGTGGTGGACAGCGGCGTGAAGCCCCGCCCGGCCAGCGTGCTCATGGCGAACATCTGCACGGCCATCTCCAGCAGCGCGCCCTCGCCCTTGAGCAGATAGCTGCGGCTGCCGCTCACACGGGCCACGCGCTCGAAGTCGCTCCAGCCCTGCTTTTCCAGCAACTCCACCTGATCGAGCGGCGTGAAATCGAAGGTGGGCAGGGTTCCCTCGCGGCGCAGTTCCACGTTGTCGCTGTCGTCACGGCCCACCGGCACGCCGGGAAGAGGGATGTTCGGCACGCGCAGCAGCAGTTGCCGCAGCTGTTCCTCGTGGGCGCGCAGGGCGGGTTCCAGCCCCCTGAGCTCCTCGGCGAGGTCTTTGCCCTTCTGGATCAGCGCGGGCCGCTCGTCCGGCGTGACCTTTGGCACGAGTTTCGCGTTGGCGTTCCGTTCGGTCTGGAGGGCCTCCACGCGCTGTTTCACGCCCAGAAGTTCGCGGTCGAGGGCCAGCAGTTCGTCCAGATCCAGGGTCACGTACTTGACGCGGATGGCGTCCCGGACAGCGCCGGCGTTCTCGCGGATGAACTTCAGATCCAGCATCAGCCCTGCTCCACCGTGCGGGGCACGCGTACCTGACCGTCCTGCATCTCGGGGGCCAGGGCCTCCACCACCGAGCGCGGGAAGGCCTCGCCGGGCACGTCGTCGCGCAGCACGTTCACCAGGGAGACCGGGCGCTGCATCTCCTCCACGCCGTCCACATCAACCTCGTTCAGGAGTTCGAAGTACCCGAGGATGCGGCCCAGGTCGTCTTGCATGTCCACCCGCTCCTCAGGGGTCAGCTGCAGCCGGGCCAGGGCCGCGAGGTGGTCGATCTGCGCCGCGTCAATCATGACGGGAAGTATAGGGTCGTATCCGCGTGCATGAACACCAGTCCGCGAGGGGCCGCCGCCCGCCAGCGCGGCGCCGTACAGGGGGTGTCCGTCGCCCTCTCAAGCGCCTTCTTCCCGTTCTCGACCTAACCGCCTCTGCGGTTCCCCAGGGAACCACGTCAGGTGTCCTCACCCAGCGTCAGCTACTTCACGTCAGGGTAGGAGCATGAAGCGAGTCCTGCTGACCCTGTCCCTGCTGTCCCTCGGGGCCGCACCGCTCACCGCCGCAGTCGCCCAGACGACCACCATGAGCGCCTTCCCATCGGGCTACACGCGCGCCCAGCTGGACGCCGTGACGCCGCTGCTCGGTGACCTGAAGACCCTGCAATCCAGCCGCCTTGACCTCACGCAGGGCCGCGTGGTCGTGGTGGGCCTCTCGGCAGTAGATCGCCTGACGCTGCTGGTGCGCCTGCGGCAGGCGGGACTGCCGACCGGGATCGTGGACTACCAGGTGGGCGACAAGACGGGCGCGACCGGAAGTGGCCCGACCACCCCCGCGCCAGTGCCCGCCGGTAGCCTGCCGGACGCGACCACGCTGCCCATCAAGGGCTCCCCGCTGGCGCCCACGCTGCGCGCCGCACTGAGCGGGCCGGGCACGCTGCGCGCCGGCACCGCCACCACCTGGAGCTTCACCCTGTCGAACACCGGCACGGCGGCCGTGAACCTCGCCCACGGGGCCTGCGACGTGCGCTTCGAGGTGATCAGCGCGGCCGGCGAGATCGTGCGGCCGGATCCCAAGGACACGCTGTGCACCATGCAGATCGTGAACACCAGCGTGGGTGCGGGAGAGACGGCGGAAGTGCAGAAGATCCGCTGGGACGGGCGGGGCGCGTCCGGTCAGGCCCTCCCGGCCGGAACCTACACGCTGCGCGCGGTGTTCAACGGCGCCGGCATGCACAGTGAGTTCGCCACACTGACCGTGACGGTTCAGTAGCCCTCAGGACAGGGCCAGTTCGTCCGGCGTCGGGCGCTGGGGGTCGAAGATGTTCCAGTAGTCCTGGAGCTGGGCGCGCGTGATCGGCACTTCTCCCTGCCTGGGAGCCGAGTTCCTGGCCTCGATCCGTCGCCACAGCTCTTCAAATGGTGCTTCCAGGTAATGCATCTGCACCCGCGCGCCCAGGGCCGCCGCCCGTGCCCGGTAGTCGTCACGCTCGCTGCGACCCCACAGCCCGTAGTCCAGCACCACGTTCACGCCCAGGGTCAGGGTGCGGGCCGCGACGCCCCAGAGCAGCGCTTCGACCACCTCCCGCTTGTCACCGGACTGGCCCCAGCCGAACAGCGGCATCATCCAGTCGTCCGGGGTGAGGCGCAGAGCGGCGTGTTCAAGCTCCAGCTGCCTGGCAAGCGTGGTCTTTCCGGCGCCGGGCAGGCCGACCATCACGTAGAGGGTGGGCGGGGGCATCTCAGGCACCCGAGTGGTGAAGACGTCCGTTCCAGCGCGCCGCGTAATTCATGTCGGCATGGTACCCGTCTCTGAACCCGTCCGGCCGACGTGCGGGGCAGTCCCGCAGGCTCGCTCCTGATCCGCCTTTTGCCGGATGCAACCCTTCATGAACACGCGGCGTAATAGGAAGAATGAGTGACGGCAATCCCGGCCCGCTGACCCCACCCGATCAGGTCCTCAAGGCACCGGACGCCGTGCCGGGCGTGCAGCCGCAGCAGGCGCCGGAAATGGTTCCCCTCTCGGACGAGGATCGCGCGCGGCTGGACACCATGGCCCGCGCCTTTGCCGAGGACGTCCTGACGGCAGGCACCCACACCCCGGAGTTCAAGCGCAAGCTGGACGCCGTGCACGACCTGGGCCTGCCCGAGCAGCGCGCCGCCGCGCAGAGCTCCAACCGCATGCTCGACCGGCCGCTGCGCGCCACCCGCGTGGGCGTCCTGGCCGAGGGCAGCGACATTCTGAAGGGCCTCACGGAACTGCGCCGCACGGTGGAGGGCCTCGACCCCAGCCGCGCGCCCACGCCCCGGCGCTTTCTGGGCATGCTGCCCGGCGGCAAGAAAGTCCAGAACGCCATGGACAAGTACCAGAGCGCCCAGAGCCACCTGAACGGCATCCTGGAGGCGCTGTACCGCGGCCAGGATGAATTGCGGCGCGATAACGCCACTATCGAGACCGAGAAGGTGCACCTGTGGGAGACCATGCAGAAACTCCGGCAGTACGCGCACGTCGGCAAGGCGGTGGATGAGGCGCTGACCGGGCGCCTGGCAGTGCTCCAGCAGACCGATCCGGACAAGGCGCGCATGGTCAGCGAGGAACTGCTGTTCGCCGTGCGCCAGCGCGTGACCGATCTGCTGACCCAACTGGCCGTGAGCATTCAGGGGTACCTGGCGCTCGACCTGGTGCGGCGCAACAACCTGGAACTCATCAAGGGCGTGGATCGGGCCACGACCACCACGGTCAGCGCCCTGAAAACCGCGCTGATGGTCTCGCAGGCGCTGGGCACGCAGCAGGCCGTGCTGGGGCAGGTCACGGCGCTGAACGACACCACCGGCAAGATGATCGGCAGTACCGCCAAGCTCCTGCGCGAGCAGAGCACGGAAATCCAGCGGCAGGCGGGCAGCGCCACCGTCGATCCGCAGATCATCCAGAATGCCTTTCGCGAGGTCTACGGGGCCCTGGACGCCATCAGCTCGTACCGGCAGCAGGCGCTGGAGCGCTTCAAGGACACCATGCAGGTGCTCGACAAGGAAGTGGGACAGGCCCAGACGTACCTGGATCGCGAACGCCAGCAGGTCGCCCGGGAACTGACGCAGGATCTGAATGTCACGCCGCAGGGTGAACTGAAGCTCTGAGCTAGACGCCGGTTCGGTCGGTGCTGCGCGGATCGTTCAGCCCGGCGGTGTCATAGCGAGGATCACCCTCCACGCTCGCCCGCCACGGCCGTGCCTTGGTGAGGGCGATGTCCAGTTCCGGGGCGCCGGGATCGAGGGTGTGGATCACGAGGCTCTGGACGCCGGGCACCTCGGCCACGACCTCGCCCCGCGGATCGATCAGGGCTGAGCGGAACAGGTGGTCGGTCTCGGTCACGCTCGACAGGCTGAGCCAGACGTTGTGAATGGCGGCGTGGGAGCGGGCCTTGACGAGGAAGATACTGTCGACCGGATACGCGCTGAGCAGCACGACATCGACGCCGAGCCGGTCGTACTCCATGAACAGCGCGGGAAAGTTGACCTCAATGCATATCGCACAGCCGAAGCGGAAGCTGTCCACCTCGAACACGGTGGGGGCGTGGCCGGGAGTGTAGAACCGCGTGACCTCGGTGTGCGAGCAGATGCGCTTATCGTAGCGGGTGACAACGTGGCCCTGATCCGAGATGACGTACAGGCTGTTGTGCGGCCAGCGCGGCGGCGTGAGCGGGTGCGCCGAACCGAGCACCACCCAGAGTTTCAGGTCAGCGGCCAGGGCCATCACGGCCTCCAGTTCCTCCCGCACGATCTCCCAGTCCACCTCGGCCCAGTCCTGAATGGGATGCTTCACGTACCCGGACAGCACGCCTTCCGGGAAATGGATCAGGCGGGCACCTCCGGCCGCGGCCTCGCGCATGGCGGCCTGCACGTTTCGGCCGTTCACATGGGCGTCCCCGCTGACTGGGAGTTGCGCGGTGGCCAGACGGAACGGAATGGTGGGGGTCACCCGTCTACTGTAGCCACCACTCCCCTAGTAGCGGGTGGAGCCAGTAGCGTCAGCGAGGAGGCGGTCAAGCATGGGGCGGCTCGCCTTGTGGGAAGTCAGGGCGCTGCTCGTGCAGCCGCATGCCGGAGGATGCCACCAGCGGCTCGTGCATGTGAACGTCACCCCAGTCAGGGGAACGCGGGCGTGGTCGGCCTCCCCTGAAGGGTGGACTGAACGCCAAGCGTACCAAGGTTGACTTCGAAGGAGCGGGACGAGCGAGTCTCGCCGAGTTCCAACCCCAGTGTCTACTGCGTATAGCTGGCGGGAACGTCGCAGCGACTCGCAGACGACCCCCATGACCTTGCCCTACTGGACACAACTGGTAGAGGTATGACTATCCGCGAAAGCGATTAGCAGGACGCAGTCAAGGTGGGACTCCGGCGCACCCCTGGTCTCCGAGGAAGCACTCAAGAACTAGCGGTCTTCAGATTTCAGTCAGCCAGCATTAGCGCTCTCTATGGCCGCCACCACTGACCAGGACACCGGATCTACCATGGTCAAGGCCTCCACTGGCTGCCCACCGAAACTAAACGATTCGTGGCAAGACCTTTCACGTTCCAGTAACGCTCTGCGGGTCACAGTAGGGACGATCAATCAGATCGAGGTCTGCATCCACAGCCCGCCCTCTCTCAGAAAGGTTCGGTATCCCATGCTGCAATCCAACACGCTCCGCCGCTCTGCCCTCGCCGTTCTCGCCGCCACCCTGTCCGTTGGCATGATGGCCTGCAACAAGACGACCACGCCCGCAACCGTGACCAGTGTTGCCGTGGCTCCCACCACCGCGTCGGTTGCTGTGGGTGCCACCACCACCCTGAAAGCCACGGTGACCGGAACCAACAGCCCGGCGCAGACCGTCAGCTGGAAGAGCAGCAGCGACGCCATTGCGACCGTTAGCTCGGCCGGCATCGTGACTGGCAAGACGGCTGGTACGGCCACCATCACCGCCTGCTCCACGCTGGCCAGCTACACCACCAAGTGCGGCACCGCCACCGTGACCGTGACCAGCGGCACTGGCGGCGGCACCCTAACCACTGCGCACATCAACTTCGCCAAAGCTGCTGGAACGGTGACCGTCGGTGGAGTGGTCTACACCAATGATACGGGCGCTGCCTACAATGCCGCGACCGGGATCGGCTGGGTCGAGGAAGCGAGCCTGAGCGGCACCCTCAAGCCGCTGGACATGAGCACTGACGCCCGTGACCGCACGGCCACCAACCCGACCAGCACCACAGACGCCCGCCTCTATACCCAGATCAACATGCAGTGCGGAACCGCTACAGACGGGAAGAACTGCGCTGCTGTCAACGGTGTGGCCTCCAATCTGGTCTCGGGAGCCTTCGAGTACAAGGTTGCCAACGGCAAGTACACTGTGACGGTCAGCGTGGGCGATGCTGCCACCGCCGATGACGGCACCACGAAATCCAACCTGAACAGCCTGCACTCCATCCGTCTGGAAGGCACGACTGTGATCGACAAGTTCGTTCCCACGGTTGCGAAGCCTTTCACGAGTGCCTCCGTTCCTGTGACGGTCGCTGACGGCATGCTGACCGTGGACGCCATCGGCGGCAAGAACACCAAGATCAACTACATCGACATCGTTCCCGCCCCCTGATTTGAATCGGCGGTAACAAGCAGCGCCCCCACTCACCTGGGGGCGCTGCTTCCGTGTTGCCTGCTATCCGCCCTTCGCCTCGACTTCGGCCTGTTTCTCGCTCCAGGTGTGCATCTTCTGCTCCAGCTTGCCTTCCAGGTCGTGGGCTGCCCTACCCAGCGCGGCGTAGTCGGCGTCCGCTCCGGCTGATCCCAGGGCCGTGTGGGCGGCGTCCAGCTCGGCTTCCAGGGTGGCGATGTCAGCTTCCAGGGCCTCGACCTCGCGCTTCAGGTGCCACAGGCCCTTGCCTTTGGCGGCCACGGGCGCGGTCTGAACACGGGGCGCGGCGGCCTCCGCCTCGGCCTGGAGTTGCGCGGCCGTCCTGTGTTTGACCTTGTAGTCCTCCCAGCCGGGGTATTCGTAGAACTGGCCGTCCTCGATCAGCCAGATTCGGTCTGCGAGGCCCTCGATGAACGCGCGGTCGTGGCTGACCATCAGCAGCGTGCCGTCGAAGTCGTCCAGGGCAGCTTCCAGGGATTCGACCATCTCCATGTCGAGGTGGTTGGTGGGCTCGTCGAGCACCAGCAGGTTGTGGTCTTCCTGCGCGAGTTTCAGCAGCGCGAGGCGGGCGCGTTCCCCGCCGGACAGGATGCGGGCGGGTTTGTCGTGCTGGTCGTAGGGGAACATGAAGGTACCGAGCAGGTCGTGCGCCTGCGGGTCTTTCTGCACGTACTCGCGGGCGACGTCATAGAGGGTCTGCTCCGGTTCCACGCCGCGCAGCGCCTGGTCGTAGTACCCGACCGTGACGCGCGCGCCGGTCAGCACCCGGCCGCGTGGATCGTCGCTGGGATCGATGCCCAGCAGGGCGCGCAGCAGGGTGGTCTTGCCCGCGCCGTTGCGGCCGATGATGGCGATGCGTTCGCCCCGACGTACCTGCACGCTGAGGTTCTCGAAGAGGGTGCGGCCCTCGATGCGCCGGGTGATGTGCCGGGCGTCAAGGACGACCTCGCCGCTTTCCGGGGCGTGGAAGACGATGCGGGTGGTGCGCTGATCCGGCGGGGGCGCAGCGGTCGCGCGGGCCTGCATGCGGTCGACCCTGGCCTGCATGGCCTTGGCGCGGCGGGCGAGTTTGCTCATGCCCAGGCCCCAGATCTTCATGCGGTCCGCGCTGGCCTGGAGCGAGGCGACCTGGCGGGATTCGATGGCGTGCCGCGCGGCCTGCTGTTCGAGTTCAGCGGCGAGCGTCTCACGGAAGGTGGTGTAGTTCCCTGTGTACACGCGCAGGGTGCCGCCGCGCAGGTACGCGGTCTCGTTGGTCACGGCGTCCAGGAAGGTGCGGTCGTGGCTGATCAGCAAGACCGCGCCGGGGTAGCGGCTCAGGAAATTCTCCAGCCACTCGACCATCACGATGTCGAGGTGGTTGGTGGGCTCGTCGAGCAGCAGCACGTCCGGGTTCTCGACGAGCAGCGCGGCGAGGCCCAGGCGGGTGCGTTCCCCGCCGCTCAGGCCGGTCACCTCGGTCTGCTCGCGGCCCCGGAAGCCGAAGGCCAGGGTGACGGCGTCCTTGCGGCTGCGGCGCTCGAAGCCCCCGCGGCGCTGGTAATGCTCCAGCACGGCCTCGTGGTGCAGGATGCTCTCGGGCGTGCCGGTGTGCATGGCCTCGGCGGCCTGCTGGAGTTCGGCTTCGAGCAGGTCGAGGTCGTGGAAGGCGGCGTCGAGCACCGAGTCGACGGTCGCGCCGGCCGGGAAGGTCGGATCCTGTTGCAGCGCCCGCACCCTCACCCCCGGTGACCGCCTGACCGTGCCCCCGTCGGGAACCAGACTGCCGGTCAGCAGCCGGAAGAGCGTGGTCTTTCCCGCTCCGTTGCGGCCCACCAGACCCACCCGGTCGCCGGGCTGCACGGCGAAAGTCACGTCGCTGAGCACGCTGAGCGGCCCATACTCTTTATTGGCGTCCTGCACGGCAACAAGCACGCCCCCGATTATACGGTGCCGGCCCAAAATGTCAGATTTTTCTCGTAAACTGCTCGGGTGAGTTCCCGTGTCGTCCCGTCCGGCCGTCTGCTGCGGCGCGCCCTGTCGTTCGGGGTGACGCTGCTGACCACGGCCTGGGCGCAGGCCGCCGGGGGGCCGCTGGCGCTGGTGCAGGGCCTCGGGCGGCTGGAAGTCCAGGCCGACAGCGGCAGCTGGGCACCCCAGACCGGCCCCCTCGCGCTGAGCACCGCGCTGCGCACCGGCACCGGCCGCGCCACCCTGCGCAGCGGGCCTGCGGGGCAGATCGTGATGGGCAGCGCCTCACAGCTGCGCCGCTACAAGGATGAGGCCGACCTGACGCGCGGACAGTTCCTGCTGCGCGGCCCGCTGGCGGTGCACGTCCAGGGACACCATCTGGTCATGGAGGGGCCGGGCCGGGTGCGCGTGGACCTCTCAGACGCGACGCAGCGGGTGGCGGCGCTGGATGGGGCGCTCCGGCTCGACCTCGACGGGAAGCTGATCGAGCTCAGGGCCGGACAGCAGGTGGCGCTCCGGGGCGGAGGAGTCGCGGCCTTTCAGGAGACCGATCCGTGGTACGACGCCCAGTTCCGGGGTGAGGGCGCCGCAGCGATCGAGGCGACGCGCGGCCCGGTGCGACTGGCGGGCACGGCCCCCGAGCACAACGCCCTCGTGGGCGACACGCTGAATCCCGGCGACGCACTGAAGACCGGCGCGGCGGCCTGGGCGGAGATCGGCTTCACGGGCGGCGGGTACCTGCGACTGAACGAGCAGAGTGAATTGAGCGTGCTGAGCGTGGAGAAGACCAGCCATGGGCGCGAGGTGCTGCTGCGGCTGGCGCGCGGCACCGCGTGGAATGTCGTGCAGAAGGGCCAGGGCGGATACCGGATCGACACGCCGGTCGTGAGCACGGCGGTGCGCGGCACGGTCTTCCGGGTGGATGCCAGCGGGCTCGTGAAGGTCTTCGAGGGGCAGGTCGCGCTGCCCAGTCAGGGGGATCAGCCGGTCGCGCAGGGGCAGGAGCGCCCCCCGGTTGGGCCGGTCGCGCCGCTGGTGCCGGACTCCACGGACCGCTTCAACCAGACGCTGGACGTGCAGCGCCGCCAGCCGCTCACCCTGGATCTGGGCCCCCTGGCGGTGAGCCTGCAAGACCTTGCGGTGCAGGCGCGCAGCCAGCCGGGCGCGGGCCTGAGCGTCACCATCGCCGGGCGCACCCTGCCGCTCTCCGGCGAGGGCAGCGAGTACCGCCTGGGCCAGCTGGAAGCCCGCCTGCCCGAGGGGATGTACCGCGTGCAGGTGCAGGCCCGGCGCGCCGGGCAGACCCTGACCCGCACGCAGGTCATCAACATCGACCGCACGCCGCCGGCCCTGGGTGACGTGCGGATACAGCGAACCGGGCACCTGCTGGTCGTGTCCGGCACGCTGCGGGATGCCAGTCCGGCCCGGCTGACCGTGACTGTGACGGCTGGAACCAGCACCGCCACGCATTACGTGGATGGCGCGGCCGGAACCTTCCGCTGGCTGCTGCCGAATCCGGACTCTGGGGCCAGGGTCGAGCTCACCGTGCGGGACGCCGCCGGAAACGAGAGCCGTGCGATCATCCCCTGAGCGGTCGCTGGCCGCGCTGACAGTCCCGGTGGCCGCCGTCCTGGCCGCCCTGCTGACCCTGGCCGCGCCGGACAACGAGCGGCTGTGGGACGCGCTGAACCGCGCGCTGCCCGCCCCGCCGGATCCACGGGTGCTGGTCGTGGGAATCGATGAGGCGTCCCTGCGGGATTACGGACGGATCGGGTCGTGGCCGCGCGACCTGTACTCGCAGGCGCTGCGCACCCTGAACGACGCGGGCGTGAGCGCCATCGGCGTGAACGTGCTGCTCAGCGACCCGGCGGTGGGCGACGAGCGGCTGCGGACGATCTTCAGCCGACCGAACGTGGTGCTGGCGACCGCGCCGGGCGACCCGACCGGCCCGCCCCGGCCCGGCTGGACGTCCCCGACCGGGGTGAGCCTGCTGAACATCAGCCCCGATGGCGTGGTGCGCACCTTCCAGACGGCGTATGCGGCGGGCGACGCAGGCCAGGACGTGCTGGTGCCCAGTTTCGCGCGGCAGGTGGCGGTCGCGGCGGGCCGCAGCGCCCCCCTGGCGCTCACGCCGAGGCTGCTGCGCTACCGGCAGCCGGATCCGCAACGGCTGCCGGTGCTGTCGTTCCGGGACGTCGTGAACGGCAACGTCCGCTACGGCGACCTACAGGGCAAGGTGGTGATCCTGGGCCTGACCGCCGACGGCCTGGGCGGCCCGGCCGTGCGCGACGTGTCCGGGCAGGTCGTGCCCGCCGTACAGATGCAGGCGCGCGCGGTGAGCAGCCTGCTGGACGCGCCCTTCCTGCGCCTGCACTGGGGCATCCTGATGCTGCTGGGCGCGCTGTCGGCCGTGGCGGCGGTGCTGGCACGGGGCCTGTGGGGCTTCGCGCTGGCGCTGCTGCTGCTGGCCCTGAGCGCGCCGCTGTGGCTGGGAAACGTGCTGCTGCCCGGCGTCACCCTGTCGCTGTGCGCGATCGTGGGAACGGCGCTGGTCATGGGGGAACGCGGGTGGAACCTGCGCACCCTGACCATGCGCGATCCGCTGACCGGCTTCGGGAACCGCGTGGCCTTCACGCGGGCGGTCGAGCAGCGCTGGCAGGGGCGTTCGGAACGGCCGCTGGGGCTGATCCTGGTGGATCTCAGTGGCTTCCGGAAGGTGAACGACGCGTACGGGCACGCGGCCGGCGACGACCTGCTGCGCGACCTCTCGGCGCGGATCGGGCAGCACAAGCGCCGGGGCGACCTGCTGTTCCGCTGGGGCCCGGATGAGTTCGCGGTGCTGCTCGACAACGCCGGGCCTCAGGAACTGGCGACCATCACGCAGCGCATCCAGGAATCTCTGGACGCCCTGAGCTTCCGCGAGGTGCCGCTGCGCGCCTCGGTCGGTGCCGCCCGCACCGGCCCGGAGATCCGTTCCCCGACCGAACTGGTCGAGGCGGCCAGCCGCAGCCGCTACCGCGTGAAATACCAGCGTCTGCAACGCAGCTGAGGAAGGTCTGGCGGGTATGCTCCTGGCATGACCGGACAGCCTGCGTCCCTGCCGCGTAACCTCCTGAGCATCCAGTCATGGGTGGCCTACGGCCATGTGGGCAACGCGGCGGCGATGTTCCCGCTACAACGCCTGGGCTTCGAGGTGTGGGGCATGCACACGGTGCAGTTCTCGAACCATACCGGCTACGGCGCGTGGACCGGCAGCGTGTTTGCGCCGGAGCTGATCGCGGAGCTGCTGGACGGCATCGAGGCGCGCGGCGCGCTGGGCGGGTGCGATGGCGTGCTCAGCGGCTACCTGGGCTCGGCGGGCACGGTGGCGGCGGTCGTGGACGCGGTGCGCCGCGTGCGGAGCGCGAACCCGGCCGCCCTGTACTGCTGTGATCCCGTGATGGGGGACGTGGGCCGGGGCGTATTTGTGCATCCGGAGCTGCCTGCCCTGATCGCCGCGCAGGCCATCGCGGCGGCGGATATCGTCACGCCGAACCAGTTCGAACTGGAACTGCTGACGGGGATGGCGGTGGAAACGCTGGAGCACGCGCTGAACGCCGCCCACGCGCTGAGGGAGCGGCTGCACGCGGGCGGCCCCCGGATCGTGCTGGTCACCAGCCTGACCCGCGCGGATGCGCCGGCGAACACCATCGAGACGCTGGCGGTCACGGGTGGGGGGGCGTGGCTGTGCCGCACGCCGCTGCTGCCGCTCGATCCGCCACGCAACGGCACCGGGGACGCCATCGCCGCGCTGTTCTACGGGCAGTACCTGCGCACCGGGCGCGTGGATGAGGCCCTGTCGCTGGCCATGAGCGCCCTGTACGCCGTGCTGGAGCGCACCCACGCGGCGGGGACGCGCGAGATCCAGCTGGTGGCCGCCCAGGATGACCTCGTGGGGCCGCCCCAGCTCTTCGCAGCCGAGCCGCTCGCCTGAGCCTTTACCAATCCACCATGAGTGGAGGGTCTTGACCGTCTCAGGGTCAGTCAAAGGCGGCTTTCAGGGACTCTCACAGCCCTGCCCGGAACCCCACGCAGACTGTGATCCATGAAACACATCATGTTCCCGACCGCCGCCGACGCCGACGCCTTCCTCGCCGATGTCCAGCAGAAGGGCGCCACCCTGGGCAGCGCCACCTACACCCGCCGCACGACGACCACCGACGGCACCGTGGCCGACGCCGAGGCCGGAGCCGAGGATGCCGGTGCGGGCGCCGTGAAGGGCACTGGCGTGGGCGCCGTGGTCGGCGCAGCGGCGGGCCTGCTCGCCACGGCGGGCGCGGTGGCCACCGGTGGGCTCGCGATTCCGGTCATCCTGGGCTTCGCGGCGCTGGGCTCCGGCGTGGGCGCAGCCGTGGGGGCCACAGGCGGCGCGATGGGCATCGATGAAAACGCGGACGGCCGCACGGCCGACGCCGGAAATACGGCCTATGCCGCCAACGACGACTACTACGACCGGATGGATTCCACGGTAAACAGTGGGGGCCGTGTGATCGCCGTGCAGGATCCGGTTCCTGCCGACGTGATGGCTGCTGCCACCCAGCACGGCGGAGAGATCGTGGACGCCGCCGACAGCGTGACGCCCATGAACCCGGTCGTCTGAACCCGACCTTTCCACGGCTCCCGGTTGCCTGAGGCACCGGGAGCCGTTTTCGGGTTCCAGCCCGCGACACCGGTGAGGGTGGGCGCGGGCCACGGATTGTCGCAGGCCCTAGACTGTCGGCATGCTACTGAGCATCATCGTGCTGGACTCCGTGGGCGTCGGCGAGCTGCCGGACGCCGCCGCGTTCGGCGACGTGGGGGCACACACCCTGAACCACACCCTGGCCGCCGCGCCCGTGGCGCTGCCGAACCTGTCGCGTCTGGGCCTGGGGCACATCCCCGGCGTGCAGACCACGCCGGACACCGTGCAGGACGTCCCGGCGCAGGGCGCCTTCGGGCGGCTGCGCGAGGTCAGCCCCGGCAAGGACACCAGCACCGGTCACTGGGAGTTCATGGGCGTGCAGCTCGAGCACGCCTTCCAGGTCTTCCCCGAGGGCTTTCCGGCGCGGATCATGGCGGCCTTCGACGCGGCGACCGGACGCGGGCACCTGTGCAACCGGCCGTACTCGGGCACGGACGTCATCCGGGACTTCGGGCCGGAGCACGTGAAGACCGGCTTCCCGATCGTGTACACCAGCGCCGACAGCGTGTTCCAGATCGCCGCGCACGAGGACGTGGTGCCGCTGGAGACGCTGTACGCGTGGTGTCAGGCGGCCCGGAACCTGCTCCAGGGGCCGGACGCCGTGGCCCGCGTCATTGCCCGGCCGTTCCGGGGGGACTTCCCCTACGAGCGGGCGAACGAGCACCGCCGCGACTTCAGCCTCACGCCGCCCCCCACCGTGCTGGACGCCCTGAAGGACGCGGGACACGCCGTCGTGGGCATTGGAAAGATCCCGGACATCTACGCCCACCGGGGCTTCACCGAGGAGATCCATACCGACGACAACGCCGACGGCATCGCGAAAACGGTGGCCCGGATCGCGCGGGCGGCGCAGGAGGGCACGCACGGCCTGATCTACACGAACCTGGTGGATTTCGACTCGAAATTCGGTCACCGCCGCGACCCGCAGGGCTATTCGGCATGCCTGGCCCGCTTCGACGCGGCGCTGCCGGACATTCTGGCTGCGCTGCCGCCGGACGGAGCGCTGCTGATCATCTCGGACCACGGGAACGATCCCACGTGGCACGGCACGGATCACACCCGCGAGTACGGCCTGCTGCTGGGCTTCGTGGCGGGCGGCCCGGCAGGCGTGGATCTGGGCGAACGGCAGACCTTCGCGGACGTGGGCGCGACCACCGCCGAGGCGCTGGGCGCCACGTGGACCGGGCCGGGTGAGAGCTTCTGGACACGGATCGCATGACCCCCGAAAGCCCGCTGCCCGGGGACGGTGAAGTCGCCGCCGGCGGTTACCGGCCCGGTGCGGAGGCCTTCTCCATGACCCTCACGCTGGGGGGCCGCTACGCGGGCGAGCAGCACTGGGCCGTGCAGTCCGAACGCAGCGCCCTGGTGGCCCGCGTGCAGACGGACTTCGGCGGGGTGCTGCCGGACATCCGCCGCGCGCAGACCAGCCGCCTGCACCCCCGCACGCTGCACAGCCTGGGCTACAGCGAGGGCGACGGGCGTGGGGGCCGCGCCACCTTCGAGGCGACCTTCGACCGCCGGGGAGGCCTGGTCACGCTGCGCCAGGGCCGCGACGAGGCCACCCAGCCCCTCACGACCGACTACCACGATCCGGTCAGCCTGCTGCTGTGGCTGCGCTCACTGGGCCCGGACGGTTCCGACCGGCTGTACGCGCAGCTTACCGGCGGGCGCGTCCTGATCCAGCGCCTGCCGGACACCGAGATCGCGGAAGAGGCCGCCGTGGGCTATTTCCTGCGGCCCGGCAACGCCTACGTGTACGTGGAGGCCGCGCCGCCGCACCGGCTGCTGCGTCTGATCCAGCCGACCGATTTCGGCCCGGTCGAGGCGAACCTGGACGCCCAGGTAAGCGCGGGCCGCCGCCCGGAACGGCCGGAACGCCGCCGCCGCCGCCACTGAACCCACGCGGCTTCCCCGCCGCTGCCCCGCCCCCGCTTCTGGAGTTCCCATGCAAGTCCTCGAAGGCCCCTCTGCCCGCGCCGCCCTGACCCGCAGTTTCGGTGAAATTCCCGTTCCGGAGGCCGTCCTGGCCCGCATCGAGGCCATGTTCGGCGAGCCTCTGAGCCCCGAGGAGGTCACCGGGCGCATCCTGGCCGACGTCCGGACGCGCGGCGACGACGCCCTGCGCGACTGGACGGAGAAACTCGACGGCACCCGGCCGGGCGACCTGGCCGTGAGTGAGGCCGAGATCGCGCAGGCGCACGTTCCGGCTGACCTGCACGGCGCGATCCTCACGGCCATCGCCCGCGTGCGGGCCTTCTACGCGCAGCAGCCCGCGCACGGCTTCCTGAACCACGGCCCGGACGGCGCGCTGGGGCAGTTGGTGCGGCCCATCGGCCGGGTGGGCGTGTACGTGCCCGGCGGGCTGGCCCCGCTGATCAGTACCCTGATCCACACGGCGGTGCCCGCGCAGGTGGCCGGCGTGCCCGAGATCGTGGTGACCACCCCGCCGGACAGGGGCGGGAACATCCACCCCGCGATCCTGGTCGCGGCGCGGGAACTGGGGATCACGCAGGTGTTCCGGGTGGGAGGTGCGCAGGCCATCGGGGCGCTCGCGTATGGCACGGCCAGCATTCCTGCCGTGGACAAGATCGCGGGGCCGGGCAACCTGTTCGTGGTCATCGCCAAGCGGCTGGTGTACGGCGTGACGGGGATCGAGAGCCTGCCCGGCCCGACCGAGACGCTGGTGGTCGCCGACGACAGCGCCGACGCGCGGTTCGTGGCGGCAGACCTGCTTGCGCAGGCCGAGCACCTGGGCGCCGAACCCGTGCTCGTCTCGACCAGCAGGGAGCTGCTGGTGCGCGTGCAGGCCGAACTGAACGGGCAACTGGAGGCCCTGCCGGAACCGAACCGCAGCTGGGCACGCGACAGCGTGGCGGCCCGCATGAAGGTCATCCTGGCCGCCGATCTGGACGAGGCGCTGGCCCTCTCGAACCTGTACGCGCCCGAGCACCTGTGCCTGCTGACCCGCGATCCGTGGAGCCTGCTGGGCCGCGTGACGCGCGCCGGGGGTGTGTTTATCGGGGAACACTCCATGGAGGCCCTCGGGGACTACGTGGCCGGACCCAGCCACGTCATGCCGACCGGCGGCACCGCGCGCTTCATGAGCCCCGTGAACGTCCGGGACTTCCAGACGATCATCAGTGTGGTGGGCGTGACCGAGGCCACGCTGCGGCGCATCGGGCCGGCGGGCGTGACCCTGGCCCGCGCCGAGGGCCTCGAGGCGCACGCTCGCGCCATCGAGAGCCGCCTGCTGGGCGACCCGCAGGACGCCTGACCCCTGCCGTGTTCAGAACAGCAGCGGCTGGAAGTCGCGTTCCTCCGGCAGCGGCAGGGCGCTGACCTCCACGAACTCCAGCCCGGCGGCCTCCAGCGCGACGCGGGCGGGCGTGGTGATGTCTGGGGCGGCCAGGATGCCGCGCACGGTGCCCGGCACCTGAGTCCGCACCGCCTGCACGTAGCGGGCCAGCTGGTGCACCGCCTCGTGCCCGGCCTTGCCGCGCTTGAGTTCCACCACCACGTACCGTCCCGCGCGGTCGCGGGCGTACAGGTCGATGCCGCCCACCCCGACCAGCAGTTCCCGGTCGAGCACCACCAGGCCCGGCTCGATCACGTGCGGCGCGCGGGCCAGGGCCGACTGCATCTGCGCCTCCGTGCCGCTGAACACCAGCCGGGCGTCCTCGACCATATCCAGCGCGCTGGCCAGCGCACACGACAGCACCCGCACCCGCACGACCTCGACCGGGCTGCGGCGTTCGGCGTGCAGCACCACGCAGCCGTCCTCCAGCGCGGCCGACAGGTGATCCGTGCGCGGCTGCCAGTTCACGGGCTTCACGCCCCTCGGGCCGTGCACCTGCACGCTCCCGTCGGGTTTGATCAGCAGCAGGCGGTCGCCGGCCTCGGCCATGCTGGCGGCGCGGCCCTGGTACACGACCTCCAGTTCCCCCGCTAGGTGTAGCGTCGCCCCGCCATGCAGGTGGTCACGCAGAAAGCCCAGCAGGTCGGGGGGGGTGGGGCAGGTCAGGACACATCGAAGCACGCCGGGGAGGATACTGGAGCCCTGAGCCCCTCGGTTCCGACCACCTTCCCTGTTCCGAACTCGCCCTCCTCTCCTGCCGCCCCACGCCGACCGCGAGGTGATCCATTCCATGCTCATCGCCCAGCTCAGCGACCCGCACATCGACCGCACGCGCCCCGAGAAGGCCGCCGCCTTCGCGCAGGCCGTGGCCCACATCCAGGGCCTGCCCATGCGGCCGGACGCCGTGCTGATCACGGGCGACTGCACCGATCACGGCCAGCCGGACGAATACGCGCAGTTCATGACCCTGCTGCGGCCCCTGGACATGCCCGTTCACGTCATTCCCGGCAACCACGACGACCGGGGCCGCCTGCGCGCCCTGTTTCCGCGTAGTCAGGACGCCCTGCCGGACTTCATGCAGTACACCGTGGACGACCTGCCAGTGCGCCTAATCGGCCTGGATACGCTGGTGCCCGGCCAGGGCAGCGGCGACTTGGACGACACGCGCCTGGACTGGCTGGACGCCCGCCTGGACGAGCAGCGGGATCGGCCCACGCTGCTGTTCATGCACCACCCACCGCTGGTGAGCGGCCTGGACATCATGGACGCCATCGGCCTGCGGGGCAGCGCGGCGCTGTGCGACATCGTGCTGCGCCACCCGCACGTGGCCCGGCTGGTGGCCGGGCACCTGCACATGGCGATCACCACGACTTTCGGGCACAGCACCCTGATGACCTGTCCCGGTACAGACTGCACCTTCCAGCCGGACCTGAGCCACCCGGATCGCCTGGTGGTGCAGTACCAGCCGCCCCTGTGCCTGCTGCACAGCTGGAGCGAGAAGACCGGCCTGCTCAGCTACACCCGCGTGATCGACCGCACACCCTGGACTGTCCTGCACGACGGCCAGGGCTGGGTCGGCTGACCCGGGCGTTCAGGTGGTGACGCGCAGCCAGCCGCCATCGACGTAGTACGTCGAGCCGACCGAGTAACTTGCGCGCGGAGAGCACAGGAACACCGCGAAATCCGCGATCTCCTCTGGAGTGGCAAAGCGGCCGATGGGCGCGTTCTCGTCGGCGATATTCTGGAGATACTGTTCCCACGTCTGCGCCTGGCCCTCGGTGAGAATCCGGGCGGTCTTCTCCCAGTCGGGCGTGCGCACCAGTCCCGGATTCAGGGTGTTCACGCGGATCCCCTGCGGGATGAGTTCGTTCGCCAGGCACTTCGAGAACATGACCAGCGCCGCCTTCGTGACGTTGTAGATCGGCTCGTACCCCAGCGGCTGCGTGGCGCAGATGGACGCGTTGTTCAGGATCACGCCCCCACCGCGCGCGGCCATCAGCGGGGCCAGCGAACGCGCGAGGCGCACGGCCGCCATGACGTGCAGGTCCCAGTAGTGCTGCCACTTCTCGTCTGGGGCGCTGAGGATGGTCTCCTCGCTGCCGGTGCCCGCGTTGTTGAACAGGATGTCCGCACCGCCGAATTCCGCCTGAACCGCTCCCACCAGGCGGTCGATGTCGGCCGCCACCGCCACGTCTGCCGAGACGGGCAGCACCCGCACGCCGAAGTCCGCGCGGATCGCGGCGGCCACGTCCGAGAGCCTCGCGGCGTCCCGCGCGCACACGGCCAGATGTACGCCCTCCGCCGCCAGCCCACGCGCCACCGCCAGCCCGATGCCCACGCTGCCGCCCGTCACCACCGCCACCTTGCCCGTCAGGCCCAGATCCATGTGTGCTCCTCTGGCCGGAGACGGCCACCCCACGCGGGGCGGCCCGCAGGCGCGGCCGGTCGATTCCCCGCATGCTAGCCCGGTGGCACAATGCTGGCCATGCTCCCGCCCCCGGCCACCGCCCCCAAAAGCGAGTGGCGTGACTGGGCCAGGCAAACCCGGGCGGTGCTCCCGGACGTCTCGGAGGCCGTCACCGCGCACCTGCGCGCCTTCCTGCACGCCCACGGGGCCCGGCACGTCCTCGCGTACCGCCCGCTGGATGGCGAGCCCGACCCGAGCGCCCTGGCGGGCGACTTCGAGCTCTACACCACCCGCGCCCGCTTCCGGCCCGAACCGCGCCTGACGCTGCACCCCTGGCACACCGCGACCGAGATCAGCCGGTTCGGCGCCCTGCAACCACCCGGTGACGCGCCGCAGGTGGCCCTGGACAGCATCGACGTGATCCTGCTGCCGGCCCTGGCCTACGACTGGCGCGGTCGGCGCCTGGGCTACGGCGGGGGCTTCTATGACCGCCTGCTGCCCTCGTTCAGCGGCGCGACCGTCGGCGTCATCCCCAGCGGGCTGCTGGTGGACGGATTGCCCGGCGAGGCGCACGACTGCCCGGTGGCATGGCTGGCGACCGAGGATGGCGTGTTCCCGGTAACCTGAGCGCGTTGGTAAAGCGGGCCGTCACTCCCCAATCCACAATTCGTTCTGCGCGTCCCCGCCGCGATCCTGCACGATGGCCCGCGCGACCACCTCCGGCGAGATGGCTCCCCTGGGTGCCCGGCCCACCTGTGCCCACAGGGGCGTATCCACGGCGGGTGGCAGCACCAGCGTGATCCCCGCGCCGCGCGTTTCCAGGCGGGCGATCCCGGCGGCCGTCGCCAGGGCCGCCTTGCTGGCCGCGTACTGCGTAAAGCCCCGCACCGTCACGAGGTCTGGACGCGCTCCCAGCAGGTACACGCGCCCGCCCGCGTTCAGGCGGGCCAGCCCGTGCTTCATGACCCACAGCGCCCCGAAGTAGTTCGCGTTCCACACCGCGCGGACGTGCCCCGGATCGGCGTCCTTCAGGGGTTCCGGCAGGGCCACCCCCGCCGCGTACACAAGCGTGTCGAGCGCGGTCAGACCGTCCAGCAGGGACTTCACGTGACTCTCGTAGCCCACGTCCGCCACCCGGAAGGCCGAGCCGAGGTCGGCGGCCAGCGCGGTCAGTTTCCCCTCGTCCCGTCCGGACAGCGTGAGCGTGTCGCCCTGCGCCGCGAAGACCCGCGCGGTCGCCGCGCCGATTCCGCCCGTCGCCCCGATGATCAGCGTCTGCATGCCCGAAGTAGACCCCGGCCCGGCGGCACGGGACGGTACGCCTCCCTACCGAGCCGGGTGCCTGGGGTCAGGCCTCGGGCCGACGGCCGCGCACGGCCCAGGCCCGCGCCGTCAGGTGGATCGAGCCGTCGGGCTGCACCGGCAGCGCCGCGCGCAGCCGTTCCCTGAGGGCGTCCCGCCGGGCGTCGTCCAGGGTCATGGTGTAGCCGGGCGCCGGCCCCTCACCGCCCAGGAACGGCGTCCAGTACTCATCGAAGGTTCGGAAGGGGGTCGGCACGTCGATGGGCCCGACGGTCACGTCCACCAGCCCGGCTGCCCTGAACAGCTCCGCCAGGGGTTGCGGCTGGCACAGCGGAAAGCGGCGGCCCTCGTCGAGGGTTCCGGCGGCAGGATCGAGCGCGGTGACCGCGTCCCAGAACGCGCGCAGGAGCTGCATGCCGCCCGCGTAATCCCACACGTACGCGGCGACCCGTCCGCCCGGCCGGACGACGCGCGCCATCTCGGTCACGGCCTCCAGCGGAACCGGCACGAAGTTGAGCACCAGGCCAGCCACCGCGACGTCGACGCTGGCGGCCTCCAGGGGCAACGCCTGAGCGCCGGCCACCACGAACTGCGCCCGGTCATCCGGGACGTGCGCCCGCGCGTACTCGAGGTATCCGGCCGAGGGATCGACCCCGACGACCGACCGCGGCGCCATCTGCTCCAGCACCGCGCCGGTCAGCGCTCCCGTGCCGCACCCAACATCCACCCAGGCCAGCCCAGGGGGCCGCTCCAGTCCCGCCACGAACGCCCGCGCGACCACCCGGCTCCACCGCCCGATGAACGGCTCGTAGCGGTTCCCGGCCGCCCAGCGGTCCACCCGCCCTGCCTCTGCCATGAGCGCCTCCCCCACCGCGTCGAGACCCCCTGATTCCCCGCGCCACGCGGCGGCGAGAGGCCGGATCGCCTGTACGCCGAGCTTAGCGCGCCGGTGCCGTCAGTCCACGTCCACGCCCAGCGCCGGATCGTGGGCGAGGGCCACCGCGCGGCGCACCTGTTCCGGCAGGTTGCGGCCCAGGCTCAGGGGCGGCAGGGCGTCCAGCGGAAACCAGCCGCTGTCGGTCGTCTCCGTGTTCGCCACGTGTCCCGCCCCCTCCGTGCCCACGAGGTCGCAGTACAGGAACAGCTTGTACACCGCCCACAGGTCGGCCGGATGTGGATGCTTGCCCTTGTCCAGCACAGCCAGCAGGCGCACGGCCCGCACCTCGCGGCCCGTCTCCTCGCGTACCTCGCGCACGGCTATCTCGCGGGGGCTCTCGCCGGGGTCGGCCCAGCCGCCGGGCAGGCTCCAGCGGCCGTCGGCCCGTTCGCGGGTCAGGAGCACCTCGCCCGCCGCATTCAGCACCACAGCGCGCACGTCCACCTTGGGGGTCAGGTAGCCCTGCTCCACGCTCAGCAGGCCGGAGACGGTGGCGGCCTCCTGCCCGGTCTGCTCGGCCAGCAGTTCCCCGGTCAGGACCAGCAGCCGCGCATACCGGTCGCGGTCGTAGTCGTCGCGGGTGTACGTCAGGCCCGCCTGGGCGATGGACTGCAGTTCGCGGAGCTGCGCGAGGGTCGGCATACGGCTGACTCTACCGGCCGGCCAGCGGCCACGCCTCCAGCGGGACGTAGACCCCGTCCGGCCCCGGCTTCCGCATGAAGGCGACTGCGTGGGCCGTGAAGGTCAACGGGGCCGCCTCCAGATCGGCGAATTCCCGCCGGGCGTCGGCCAGCAGGGCGAGCAGATCGACCCCACGCCTCGCCAGGGCCACGGACAGGTGGAGCGTCAGGTGCGGCCCCTCGAAGCCGAAGCGCTGGGCGGGCTGGAGAGCGTCCAGCAGCGCGACGTGCAGGCGCACGGCATCCGGACTGTCCACCCGCAGGTACAGGGCGCTGCCGTTCCCGAACACGCGCGGGCCACCGATGGTCAGCATAAGGGGCGGGTGCGCGGCCACGACCTCACGGGCCACTGGTACCCACGCCAGATCGGCGTCCAGGCCGCTGCGAGCCTTCACGGTGATGTGGGACACCCCCGCCGCGTCCCGCAGGGCGTGCGCCGTCCGGAACGCCTGTACGCGCGCCGCCAGCTCAGGCGGGGGCAGGAGGGCGAGCAGGAAGGTGGGAGTCACAGAACGAGTGTAGGGAATCGGTGGTGGAAATGACCGTGTCGGCCGCCGAATTCCCGCTCTGTCCCGCCTGCCTCCGCGCACGGGGAAGAGGGCCAGCCGTCCAGTCGGCCTGGACGCCCCCTCCCCTGCTCCGGTACAGTTTCTGGTGTGAACCCGTCCCCCGAAAATCCAGGGCAGGAGCCCCTGAAGCGCACGCCGCTGCATGCCGCGCACCTGCGGGCCGGGGCGCGGATGGTGCCCTTTGGCGGGTGGGACATGCCCGTGCAGTACGCCGGCGTGAAGGCCGAGCACGACGCCGTGCGCAGCAGCGCAGGCGTGTTCGACGTGTCGCACATGGGCGAATTCCGCGCCACGGGCCCGGGCGCGCTGGCCTTCTTGCAGAGCGTGACCACCAACGACGTGAGCAAGCTGAAACCCGGCCGGGCGCAGTACAACTGGCTGCCGGGCGTGACGGGCGGGCTGGTGG
Source organism: Deinococcus sp. KSM4-11 (assembly GCF_004801415.1). Classification (NCBI taxonomy): domain Bacteria; kingdom Thermotogati; phylum Deinococcota; class Deinococci; order Deinococcales; family Deinococcaceae; genus Deinococcus; species Deinococcus sp. KSM4-11. The sequence continues at coordinate 138,083 of NZ_SSNX01000003.1, forward strand.
ATGACATCTACGTCTACCAGCAGGCTCCGGAGAACTACCTGCTGGTCGTGAACGCCAGCAACATCGGCAAGGACTGGGCGCACCTCCAGCGCCACACGGCCGGCTTCGACGTGCAGCTGACCGACGAATCGGGCCGCTGGGCACTGCTGGCCGTGCAGGGGCCGCAGGCGCAGGCGCTGCTGCAACCGCATGCGGATACCGACCTCGGCGGCGCGAAGAAGAACGCCTTCTTCCCGTCGAAACTCTTCGGCTTTGAGGTAATGCTGGCGCGCACCGGATACACCGGCGAGGACGGGTTCGAGGTCTTCACGGGCGCCAGCGAGGCCGAGACGATCTGGGACAAACTTCTGGCCATCGGCATCACGCCCGCCGGGCTGGGCGCGCGCGACACGCTGCGGCTGGAAGCGGGCTTCCCGCTGTACGGGCACGAGTTCAGCGACACCATCCACCCGCTGAGCAGCACGTACACCTGGGTCGTGAAAGACAAGGCGCACGTGGGCCGGGAGCACATCGCTCTGGAACCCACGCACCGCCTGATCGGTCTGAAACTCGACCGGGTGCCCGTGCGCGAGGGCTACCCCGTGAAGGTCGGCGGGCGCGTCGTGGGGCACGTTACCAGCGGCACGACCAGCCCCACCCTGGGCCACCCGATCGCCATGGCCCTGGTGAACACGGCCGACGCCGACGCCAGCGCCTTCGAGGTCGAGGTGCGCGGCAAGGATCACCCCGCCACCCGGCTGGACCTGCCGTTCTACAAACGCTGAACTGTCATTGGGCAAAAGACGCAGAGATTCCAACCCGCCCTCCCTATCCTGCCCGTAGCTCAGCGCACCGCCCCCGGAGGACATCCATGAACACCCCCACCGAACTGAAATACGCCGCCTCGCACGAATGGCTCTCCCCTGACGGCACCGTCGGCATCAGCGATTTCGCGCAGGATCAGCTGGGCGACGTGGTGTACGTCGAGCTTCCCGAGGTCGGCCGGAAGGTCGAGGCCGGGGACACGGTCGCCGTGGTCGAGAGCGTCAAGACCGCTAGCGACATCTACGCGCCCGCCAGCGGCACGATCACGGCCGTGAACGACGAGCTGAGCAGCACGCCGGAACTCGTGAACAGCGGCCCCTACGAGGGTGGCTGGCTGTTCAAGATGGACGTGACCGAGGAAAGCGCCGAGCTGATGGACGCCGGAACGTACGCCAGCGCGAACAGCTGAGGGGCGGTGACCTCCGGGCTGTGGGCCACGAGCAACACGCCCACAGTCCTCGTCCGTTGCCCCCACTCCCCAGAGCCCAGAGCCACTGACCCAGGAGCCCCCCATGACCCGCACCCCCCTGACCGACCTGCTCCAGACCGCCGACTTCACCGACCGCCACATCGGCCCCACGCCGGAGGACCAGGCCGCCATGCTCGCGGAGCTGGGCGTGGGCAGCCTGGACGAGCTGAGCGACACGACCCTGCCGGAGAGCATCCAGTTCCAGGGTGGGTTGCAGGTGGGCGGGCCGGTCACGGAGGCGCAGGCGCTGGCCGACCTGCGGGCGGTGGCGGCGAAGAACAGGGTGTTCCGCAGCTACATCGGGATGGGGTACAGCGGGACGCACACGCCGGGCGTGATCCTGCGGAACATGCTGGAGAACCCCGGCTGGTACACGGCGTACACGCCGTACCAGGCCGAGATCTCGCAGGGGCGGCTGGAGATGCTGCTGAACTTCCAGCAGACGGTGATGGACCTGACGGCCATGCCGGTGTGCAATGCCTCGCTGCTGGACGAGGCGACCGCCGCCGCCGAGGCGATGACGCTGGCGAAGCGGGCCGGAAAAAGCAAGAGCACGACCTTCGTGATCGCGCACGACGTGCACCCGCAGACGAAGGACGTGATCAAGACCCGCGCGGAATACTTCGGCTTCGAGATCGTCGAGCTGAAGGCCGGGCAGATGGCCGAAGGGCTGCCCGAGTGCTTCGGGGTGCTGATGCAGACGCCCGGTACCTTCGGTGACCTGCACGACCTCTCGCCTATTGCGGACGCCGTGCATGCCCAGGGCGGCCTGCTGGTGGCGGCGACCGATCTGCTGGCGAGCGCGCTGGTAAAGCCGGTGGGCGAGATGGGGGCAGATATCGCCATCGGGAGCGCGCAGCGCTTCGGCGTGCCAATGGGCTTCGGCGGGCCGCACGCGGCCTTCCTGGCATGCCAGAAGACCTTCGAGCGCCAGATGCCGGGCCGCGTGATCGGCGTGAGCAAGGACGTGCGGGGCAAGACGGCCCTGCGCATGGCGATGCAGACGCGCGAGCAGCACATCCGGCGCGAGAAGGCCACCAGCAACATCTGCACCGCGCAGGCGCTGCTGGCGAACATGGCCGCCGCGTACGCCGTGTACCACGGGCCGAAGGGCATCCGGACGATTGCTGAGCGCACGCAGCGCCTCACGGGCGCGCTGGCCGGGGCGCTGACGGCAGCGGGCGTGCGGCTGGGATCCGACACGTACTTCGACACCCTCACCGTGAAGCCGGAGGACGTGGACGCCGTGCGGAAACGCGCGCTGGGAATGGGCATGAACCTGCGCTACGGCAAGGGCGGCGTGTGGGTCACGGTCAGCTTGGACGAGACGACCACGCCCGCCGACGTGCTCGACCTGATCCACGCGATCACCGGCACTCGGCCTGCCGCCGACCTCGATCTGGACGGCGTGTCCGCCGACGGGCTTCCCGAGACCCTGAAACGGGAGAGCGAGTACCTGACGCACCCGGTGTTCAACACGCACCACAGCGAACACGGCATGCTGCGCTACCTGAAGGCCCTGGAGAACAAGGACTACAGCCTGACGCATGGCATGATCCCCCTGGGCAGCTGCACCATGAAACTGAACGCCACGACCGAGATGATCCCCGTGACGTGGCCCGAGTTCGGGCAGCTCCACCCCTTCGCGCCCGCCGACCAGACGGAAGGCTACGCCGAGCTGCTGGCAGAACTGGAAGCGTGGCTGGCCGACATTACGGGCTACGAGGCCGTGAACCTCCAGCCGAACAGCGGCGCGCAGGGCGAGTACGCGGGCCTGCTGACCATCCGCAAGTACCACGAGGCGCGCGGCGAGAGCCACCGCACCGTGTGCCTGATTCCCGCCAGCGCCCACGGCACCAACCCCGCCAGCGCCGCCATGATGGGCATGCAGGTGGTGGTCGTGAAGACCGACGCCGACGGCAACATCGACATGGACGACCTGAAAGTGCAGGCCGAGAAGCACAGCGATACCCTGGGCGCGCTGATGATCACGTACCCCAGCACGCACGGCGTGTACGAGGAACGCGTGAAGGACGCCTGCGACCTGATCCACCAGCACGGCGGGCAGGTGTACCTGGACGGCGCGAACATGAACGCCCAGGTCGGCCTGACCAAACCCGGCCTGATCGGCAGTGACGTCAGCCACCTGAACCTGCACAAGACCTTCGCCATCCCCCACGGCGGCGGCGGCCCCGGCATGGGCCCCATCGGCGTCAAGGCGCACCTCGCGCCATACCTGCCGAACCACACCGTGCGGCCCACGTCAGACAGCCACACCGGAGCCGTCAGCGCCGCCCCCTACGGGAGCGCGAGCATCCTGCCCATCTCGTACCTGTACATCCGCCTGCTCGGCCCCGTCGGGCTGAAGAAGGCCACGCAGGTCGCGCTGCTGAACGCCAACTACATCGCCCAGCACCTGAAGGGCGCGTACCCGGTGCTGTACACAGGCCGGAACGACCGCGTGGCGCACGAGTGCATCATCGACCTGCGACCCCTCAAGGCCGCCACGGGCATCACCGAGGAAGACGTCGCCAAGAGACTCATGGACTACGGCTTCCATGCCCCCACCATGAGCTTCCCCGTGCCCGGCACGCTGATGATCGAACCCACCGAGAGCGAACCCAGGGCGGAACTCGACCGCTTCATTGCCGCCATGCTGGGTATTCGCCGCGAGATTCAGGACGTGCAGGACGAGCTGATCGCCGCCGCCGACAGCCCGCTGAAGCACGCGCCCCACACCCAGGACGACCTGATGGCCGACGAGTGGGAACGGGCGTACAGCCGCGCCACCGCCGCGTACCCCACGCCCACGCAGAAGCAGTGGAAATACTGGCCCAGCGTGAACCGGGTGGACAATGTGTACGGCGACAGGAATTTCGTGTGTAGCTGCCCACCTGTCGAGGAGTGGGCGGAGGCATAGATTGATGGTAGAAGCTCGCCGCGAGAGTTCTCCACCCATTACTATGGACATTTTTCTGTTCATGGACTAATATCCGTAGTAATTTCGACTATAGACCAATCAGGGGATAATTGTGACGCAGACACTACCTGAGCACACTTTTGTTGCTGATGTCCTAGGGCGTGTCACAAACATGAGTCTGCCGAAATCGCAGGCATTACTACCCCTGTACGAGACCGTCATCAACGCCTTACAAGCTACAGAAGACCGTGGAATGGATTCTGGCCATATCCACATCAAAATATTGCGGAGTCCACTCTCACAAAGTATTGCAAGCGATTCAAACCGTGGCTTCAGCAATGTCAGCGGCTTCATTGTTACCGATGACGGTATTGGATTCACGCCTCCAAACTTAAAATCATTTATGACTGCCGATTCAACTTTAAAGCTCAGCAGGGGAAACAAGGGGATAGGTCGCTTCTTGTGGTTAAAGGCTTTTTCAATTATAAAGATTGACAGTGTATACGCAGTTGGCAAGCAGAGAAAAAGAGTAAGTTTCGGTTTTTCCGTCGATGAACCATATATCGAGAATTTCAAGATTGTGGATTACGATGGCGATCGCGCATCGGGAACACAAGTCAAATTGGATGTTCTCAAGATGGACTATGTTGACTATATGCCGAAAACAGCGCGCTCTATAGGCCGCAAAATTGTAGAGCATCTGCTGACATATTATGCAACTGACACAGCCCCCGAGATTTTGGTACAAGATGACAATGAAACGATAGATATTAGATCTATATTTAACGAGGAATTTGATTCCGTAGCAATAGACAATGAAATAAACATTAACGGTCAGGTATTTGAAGTCAAATACTTGAAGAACAGGAATGTTTCGGATAATAAGCATGCTGTACATTTTTGTGCCAACAAACGGTCAGTAAAATCTATTAATCTAGAGAAATATATTCCTGACCTGAAATACGATCTTGGGGAAGAGGATGGCTATGTCATACAAGGTTACGTGCAAGGGGAATACCTTAATAGGCACGCAAATCAAGAGCGGAGCCAGTTCAACTTTCCAGATGACAGTGATGCCCTATCTTTGGATAAAATTATTGAAAATATCTCCTCCGACGTGATGAGATCGTTCTCCGATGACATTAGAATAGTTCAAAAAGCCAAAGAAGATAAAATCCGAGAGTACGTTAATACTGAGGCACCCCGTTACAGACCTCTTTTACGAGAAAGATATTCTTATCTAATTGATAAGATTGCACCTAATGTCCACGGCAAAGCCCTTGAGATCGAGCTACATAAGGCACTATCTGAGGTTGAGATTGAAATTAAATCGGAGAGCGCCGAGATTTTGAGTAAGCGCGGCAAAGATTTAACTAGCCCCGAAGAGTTTCAAAATCGCTCGAAAGACATTCTCGAAAGAATTGGGGATGTAAGTATTGCCAACCTTGCCCAACATGTTATTCACAGGAAAATGGTGATTGATTTATTGGAAGCTAGTCTGGAAATAGACGATGATGGTAAATACACACTTGAGGAAAGCGTTCACAAGATCATTCACCCGTTAAATGCATCATCAGATCAGATACACGAAGACTACCAAAATCTCTGGCTCCTCGACGAAAAACTGTTTTACCATAACTATCTTGCTTCTGATAAGAAGCTAAATTCTTCCCCCTTAGTTCAAACAGGCAGCCTCAAAGAGCCTGATGTACTTGGATACTTTGACAGACCCCATGCTTTCTCAGAAGGACGTACAAATTTTCAGTCAATGGTGATTGTAGAATTTAAACGCCCGGGAAAAAGCAGCTATAGCGGTGATGATTCTGATCCGATTCGCCAAGTTTATGGATATGCAGATATTATAAGATTCGGAGAAGCCAAAGATTTTGGGGGAAGGCCGATCCCGAATCGAGATATTCCAATATATGCCTATGTGGTCTGCGATTTTACACCAGAATTTAGACGGCTTGCAACTAGTTTGAATGGACTTCAACCCAGCTATGACGGCATGAAATACTATGGCTTTAACCCGCAATTGAAAGTTTATATTGAAGTTATATCCTTTGATGCAGTAGTAGTGGAGGCTCGACAAAGGAATAAAGTTCTCTTCGACAAATTAAATCTATAATTAACGTTTGTACATCAAATGATAGCCGCCCTTTGCCCCGGCCCCCGCTTTAGCCTCTGGCTGTTGAACGGGGCGGGGGATGGGGTATTCCATGCACTCGACTCGCCAGGGCTGGAGCAGGCGCAAAGAAACGAAGCATTCCACGATGCGCCTGACCGAATGCCATCGTGCGCGAAGCGCGCGGGCGGTGGGGGCGGGGAGTGAGGGGGCGGAGACGCGGCCACACGCTGACGAGACTTCGTGCGAGGCCAGCCCGAATGAAGGGGCGACCACATGCCCAGCGCAGCGCCGCTCCCCCTGCCCCTCTGGGGTAGGGGGCTGGGGGGTGGGGAATCCCGCCCGCACAACTCACCCCTCCGGAAGCTCACTCAAATCCCCCAAGTCCTTCGCCCGCCCACTTGCGGCCTTGTTCTGCCGAAGGTGTCGCAGGCTGATCACCGGCACGCTCAACACACCAAGCTCGACTGTTTCCCGCGCTGCATACGCTTCCGCGAATTCCACGCCGCTGATTCGGTTCAGCACCTCCAGCCGCAGCGGAGGCACGCCCATGCGGACGATTTTGCCCGGCTGGAACAGGTCGGCAGTGACGCTGGACACTCCGAATTCGTGGTAAACGTCAACAAGCCGTGCGACGTTCTCGGGAGTGAGGTCAATGAAGATGTCGAGGTCGCCGGTGGTGCGGACAAAGCCATACAGGTTGACGGCGTACCCACCGATCAGCAGGTAGTCAACGTGGTGCTGGTTCAATAAGTTCAGGAACTCGCTGAAGTCGGGTGGTAGCTGGATCGTATCCATAGTGCACCTGCCGGAGAAGTTCCAGCGCTTCCAGCCGCTGTGCGGGCGTGCGAACCAGCCAGTACACGTAGTCCGGTTCCTGCTCGTCGAAGGTGGTCACGTCCAGCGCCTGCCGGTTCATTCTGGCGTTCTGGACGGTCATGGATGCAGTTTATCAGGGTGCAGAGGCCACCGCAGTTCCGTCCGCCAGCTTCCCCTACTCCGCAGTTCTTTCGAGTTCGGAGAAGAACCTGTGGCCGGGAATCCTCGCGCCTGTCACCCCACTCTGACCTGAACCAGCGTGTACGCCCCATTCCCATTCCGCGAGTACACCAGCGCGCTGCTGAAATCGTCGTCCGGCCACAGCACGGCATTGCGGGCCGTGCCGCTCACGTGAACACTGGCAGCCAGTGCGGCGGCAAGGGCAGGAAGGTGGTGGTGTTCCCAGCACACGAGGATGTCAGCGTCGGGTTCCCTGAGCAGGTGGTCGGTGACGAGCGCGGCCTCGTTGCCTTTGGGTTGCGGCGTGTGGATGGTCAGGCCGAGGTGCCGGGCGAGGGGGGTGATGGTCTCGCGGGGCCGGTGGCTGGGGCCGTCGGGGTACGCGGGCGCGTACAGGCTGCTGGGCCGGGCCAGGGGCATGATGTGCTGGCCGAACTGGACGGTCAGGGCACCGGCCCGCTGCCAGCCGCGCACGGTGAGGGAGGTGGGGCTGGGCTGCCCGTCCTCGTTCACGCCCAGGGGGGGATGATCGGGGTGTTTCTCGTCGGGTTTCTCCGCGTGGCGGATCAGGGTGATGGTGCGGGGCGTGGCTGGCATCTCCGGCGAGTGTAGGCCGTGGCGGGCAGCTTCACTGGGGCTTCAGCGACCGCCCATACGGTGCGCGGGCGTACGCTTGGGCACGGTGGGGTGTGGTGCAGTGAACCATGACGATCACGGATGATTTCATGGCGGCGCTGAGTACGGCGGAATCTTCGGGTGATGTGTCGGGGCTGCTGGCCCTGCATGCCGAAACGGTGACGTTGCGGAACCTGTCGGATCGGGAGTGGTCGGGGCTGGAGGGCGCGCGCGAGTTCTGGGAGGCGTACCTGGGGAACTTCGATGACATCGGGTCGGAGTTCACGGAGAGCCACGAGGCGGCGGGCATGGGCGTCATGGAATGGGTGGGCACGGGTCATCTGAAGGGCGGGCGCGAGATCTCGTATCCGGGTGTAAGCATCATCGAGATTGCGGACGGAAAGGTGCAGGCGTTCCGGACGTACTACGACAGCGCCGCCTTCGTGGGGCCAGCGGACACCCACTAGTTCACGGACGCGAGCAGGCCCGCCGCCGGACGAACCGGGGCGGGCCTGTTCCTGTGCGGCTTACTTCTGGGTGGCGGGGGTGGTGACTTCCACGGCGGTGAGGGTCTCGGTGATCCGGTACGTGTGCGGGGTGTTCATGGGGACGCAGTACGAGTCGCCGGGTTCCAGGGTGATGGTCTGCCCGTCGATGGTGAGTTCCGCGCGGCCCTCAAGGACGTAGCCGAGGGTCTCGTACTCGTTCATGGTCTCGGGTTTGGTGTCGGCGGGTTCTTCCCGGTGCCACAGCCGCATGCTGCCGTGCTGGCCGCGCACGAGGTGGTGTTCGCCGTCGGGGCCGTGGGTGGTGTCGCGCTGGCTGACTCTGTACTGGGTATCGGTGGTGGGCATGCGTTCAGGGTGCGCCGGTGGGCATGAAACGGGGTGAGGCGGGCTTTCAGGGGAGTTCAGGCGTGAAGGTCAGGCCAAACGGGCGCCGGGAACATCGGGTTCCCGGCGCCCGTGAGCGTGCTCGGTTCAGCGTTTGCTGCTGTGGTCTCCCTCGGCGAATTCCTCGATCATCTTCGCGTTGAAGGCGGGGATGTCGTCGGGGTTGCGGCTGGTGACGATGCCCTTGTCCACGACCACCTCCTGATCGACCCACTGGGCGCCGCCCTGCTTGAGTTCGTGTTGCAGGCTGGGCCAGCTCGTCATCTTCAGGCCGTCCACGATGCCGGTCTCCGAGAGGCTCCACGGAGCGTGGCAGATGGCGGCGATGGGCTTGCCCGCGTCGTAGAACGCGCGCACGAAGGCCATGGCGGGTTTGCTGAGGCGCAGGGTGTCGGGGTTCACGGCCCCGCCGGGCAGCAAAAGCGCGTCGTAGTCGCTGGCCTGAACGGCATCGACGGTTCTGTCCACCTTGAGTTTGTCGCCCTTGTCGATGTGGTTCAGGCCCTGGATCTCGCCGGGCTTGAGGCTGACGATCTCGGTGGTCGCCCCGGCATCCGTGAGCGCCTGACGGGGTTTCACGAGTTCGACCTGCTCGAAGCCCTCGGCGGCGAGGATGGCGACTTTCTTGCCCTGGAGTTGCAGTGTGGTCATGCCACCCAGCGTGCGCGGCGCGGCTGAAGTAGGCGTGATGCGCGGCTGAAGGGAGGGTTGGCCGTGAATTGCTGCCTTCTTCATGTGGTCGGCCCTGACCTCCGCCTGACGCGCGGCTGAAGGTGCGCTGACGGGGGCCGGGCACCATGGTGGGCATGTCTCCGGTGCCCCCTTCCTCCTGGATTGCGCCCGGCGTTCACCGCGGGCCGCTGCGCCTGAGCCTGGCGATCCAGGCCTTCATGGACGGCGTGCCGACCCTGCGGCGCGGCCGGGTGAAGGTGCTGCTGGACGCGCTGGATTCGTTCCTGGGCTACCCGGCCCCCCTGTTGGCGTACACGCCGCTCACGGGGGAGCAGTGGGCGCGGTCGCTGCCGCTGGGCGTGCAGCCCGAGGCGCGGGAGGTGCTCGCGGAATTCCGGGCGTTCCTGCGCGATCACGGCTGGCTGGACGCGGCGCGTCCCGTGAACCTGTTCGACTGAATGGCCAGGGTCAGGGCTGCTCGGCGGTGGGCCGGCTGCGCCACGCGAGTACGGCCGCCCAGGCGTTCACGAGCGCGGCCAGGGTGTGCCACGCGGGCCAGGTGCCGTGGGCGGCCCACACCAGGGCGGCCAGCAGTCCGGCGGCATTGAGGCCCACGCCCACCACGAAGGTCAGGTGTTCATGCGGCGTGGCGTACATGGGCGCGCGGGCGTACGGGTCGCCCATCGCGTCGCGCGCCTCGGCGTAGCGGATCAGGGTCAGGATGCCGTACACCAGCAGCAGGCCCGCCAGGAGCATGGTGCCCAGGCCCAGGTAGCGGCTCACGGCGCCGTAGTCCAGCGCGCCCAGCACGAAGTGCGCGAGCGACGCCAGGATGCTCACCAGGGCGAGGCCCAGCGTACGGGGCGTGGAGTAGGTGGGTGGATCGCCGAACGTGGCCATGGGTGTGCACCCAGCTTGCACCCCTGGCCCAGTGGAAACTGAGGGAAAGCCCACCCACCCGAGTGCTCCAGAAATTTGCCGTGCCAGACGGTGCTTTTTGCCCCTGGTATGCCGGCCCGGACAGGAGTAGACTTGGAGACTACCGGAAGTGTGTCGGGTGTCCTTGGTCTATGGTGACCGGCCACCCGGAGATCCGGCAGAGGGAGGTGGGGACACGTGGGTACCAAGGAAGACGTTCGGGCGCGGCTGAACATCGCGGACATCGTCGGCGAGCACGTGCGCCTCTCCCCTGCCGGCAAGGGCCGCCTGAAGGGCCTGTGCCCGTTCCACAACGAGAAGAGCCCCAGCTTCCAGGTCGACACCGAGCAGGGGTACTTCTACTGCTTCGGCTGCAAGGCCGGAGGCGACGTGTTCAGCTTCGTGCAGCGCACCGAGAACCTGAGTTTCGGGGACGCGCTGCGCAAACTGGCCGACCGCGCGGGCATCCAGGTCGAGGCGAAGTACGGCGAGAAGAGCAGCCGCGACCTGTACGACGTCAACGCCTTCGCCCTGACGTATTTCCGCGAGCACCTGCCGGGGCCGGCCCTGGACTACCTGCGCCGCCGGGGCCTGACGGACGCGACCATCGACGCCTTCGAACTCGGCTACGCCCCGGACGGCTGGGACGGCCTGCTGAAGCACGCGCGCGTGAAGGGCGTGACCGAGAAGCAGCTGCTGGACGCCGGGCTGCTCACCGAGAATCCCGAGAACGGGCGCGTGTACGACCGCTTCCGGGCGCGTGTGATGTTCCCCATCCGCGACCACCTGGGCCGCCTGGTGGGCTTCGGCGGGCGCGTGCTGGACGACAGCAAACCCAAGTACCTGAACACCCCGGAAACGGAGGCCTTCCGCAAGGGCGAGCTGCTGTACGGCCTGGACAAGGCCCGTACGACCCTGAAAGACGCCAGCGCCGAGCTGGTCGTGGTGGAAGGATACATGGACGTCATCACCATGCACCAGCACAGCTTCACCGGCGCGGTGGCGTCCCTGGGCACCGCCCTGACCGCCGAGCACGCTCTGCTGCTCGAACGCCTGGGGGCACGCAGCGTCACCCTGCTGTTCGACCAGGACGAGGCGGGTCTCAAGGCCACCCTGTCGGGGCTGGATCAGGTGATCGGCTCGAAGTTCCGCGTGCGCGCCACCAGCGTGCCCAGCGGCAAGGATCCGGCCGACGCGCTACTGGCCGGCGACGACGCCGCGCTGCGCGACGCGCTCACGGGCGGGCTGGACGAGGTGCGGTACCGGGTGCAGGCCGCCATCGAGAAACACGGCACGGAGACCACCGAGGGCAAACGCCGCATCCTGATGGAACTGCTGCCCCGCATGCAGAACCTCGATCCCCTGGACGACATCGCCGAGGGTGTCCGCACCGCCGCGTGCGAGACCCTGGGCATCAAGCCCGAGGCGCTGATGGAATGGATCGGCAGCAAGGCCAAGCGCCGCCAGCTGACCGACACGCACCTGGCCGGCATGAGCACCGTGCGCAGCGAGGAAGACCGCGAGCTGTCCCTGCTGCGGCAACTGCTCGTCGATCCCACCCTGCATGCCAAACTCGACGGCTCGGTGCCCTGGCGCAACGAGTCGGTACGCAAGGTCATGCTCGCCCTGCAGGGGGCCCACGGTTCCGACGACATCCTCGACCTGTTCCGCGGCCAGCCCGAGGAACAGCTCCTGATCCGCCTGATGTTCGAGGGCCGGGATTCCGGCACCATCTCCCGCGAGGGAACCGAGCAGTTCGACCAGAAACGCGGTGCCTACGCCGCCAGCGCCGTGGACGACATTCAGGTCAGCATGTCGATAGACTCTATGCGGGCCGAGGTGAACCTCCTCAAGACCCAGCTCGGGAGCGCCCTGCCCACCGAACAGCTCGGCATGCTCAAGCAGATCCAGGAACTCCAGCGGGCGATCGAGGCCGAAAATCGCGGGCGGCGTGGGATCGCGTAAGCGGCCCTTACCCTCGCGCCTCCCACAGCAGCTCTGACACCCGCGACAGGCACCGGCTGTACTTCTTCGCATACGCGCCGTGCCGGTACGTGTCGCTGAACAGTTTCCCGAGCGGCAGGCCGGTGAACGCGGCGTGCAGCCCGAGGTCGTAGAGCTTGTCGATGAAGTGGACGAAGCGCAGGGCGACGTTCTGGTCGGACATGGCCCCCAGTTCGGTGATGCCGACGGCCCCCACACCGTCCAGCAGTTGCGAGAAGCGGCTGGGGTGAATGGCCAGCAGGTGTCGGTTGAGGTCGCGGTGCGTGATGACGGCGAGGGTGCGGTCGTCCTGCCGGGCCTGCCACACGGCGAATTCGGCGGGGCTGAGCACATCGGCGGGGGCGGTGCCGCGCTGGCGGTAGTCGGGGCCGTCGATGCGGTGGGTGTCGAAGCGCTCGGCGATGCCCTGGATCTGGCGCTGGAAGTCGGCGGCGTTGAAGCGGCCCTGGCCCAGCGCACCGGGTTCGGTGTTGCTGGTGGCGACGACGCTGGTGCCGGCGGGCATGAGCTGCCCGAGGAAGGTGTTGGCCATGTGGGTGTTGCCGGGGTCGTCGAGTTCGAATTCGTCGATCAGCAGCAGGTCGTGGCCCCGGAAGGCGTCCACGGCGCCCGCCATGCCCAGCGCGCCGATCAGGTACATCAGATCCTGGAAGCTCATCAGGGCGCGGGTTGAGTAGGAACTGTCGCCGTCGGCTTCGTGGTACGTGCTGGCGAGCAGGTGGGTCTTGCCGACGCCGAACCCCCCGTCAAGGTACAGGCCACGGCCCTCGGGCTTGGCTCGCCGGAAGAGCCGGAAGCCGCCGGGGCGCACCTGGGCGCCCTTCAGGAAGGCCTGGAGGCTGGTGCGGGCCTCCGCCTGACTCGGGTAGTCGGGGTTCGGGCGGTACGTGCCGAAGCGGACGTGCTCGAAACGGGCGCTGGGGTTCAGGCCGGCCAGGAGCCCCTGTGGATCCGGTGGGGGGTGGCGGGCAGTGAGGTCGATCACGCGCGCTACTTGTGGACGTCGAGTTCGACTTTGTAGTTGCCGCGCCGCGTTTCGTTCAGCACGCGCCGGAAGTCGATGCGGCCCAGGCCGTCGGCGGCCAGGCTGTCGCCCTCGCGGATCTCGCTGCTGGCGCGGGCGGGGGCGCCGTTCAGCCGCACCTTGCCGCCGTCGATGCCCTGCTGGAAGTACGCGCGGCTCACGCCGAAGCCCTTGGCCCCGACGACATCGACGCGCATGGACGGCACGACCACCTCGCGCACCTTGCTGCCCTTGCCGGCTGTCTCGCCGACCTCCTCCACGTCCACGTGCCGCCCGCCGAGTTCGGTGAGCGCTCCCAGCGTCTGCGCGGCCTTGCCGGTCGCGGCGATCAGGAAGGCGCCGCGTTCCTCGCGGACGTCGCCGAGTTGCTCCTCGTCCAGCTCCAAGCGGCGGAGCTGCACCAGGAAGTCCTGTATGTCCCACGCGGGCGCGGCGTCCTCGGGGTCGAGGCGGTAGACGGTCACGCCGGCGTCCACCTCGGGAATGTGGGCGGGGTGCAGGGTCAGGATCACGCGGCGGGCGTCGGGGAAACCCCCGGCGATGCGGTGCCTGACTTCGTCGTCCTGCAGGAGGCGGCGGTCGATCTCGTCGGCCTCGACGAACGGCGTGCGGATCACCCGGCCGCCGCGCGCCTGCGCCACGAGCGTGGAGAGCTTCTGCTTCATGCGGGCAGGATAGTGCCTGAGTGCGCCGTGGTCTGGATGTTCAGACCGGTGCGGCGAGCGTCTGGACGTGCCACGCGCCGCCCTGCCGGGTCAGGATGGTGTGCGCGGCGTTCCCGTGCCGGTAGCGGTCGTCGGCCCAGGCGGCGGGAGCGTCGGCGTGCAGCAGGTCGATCAGCGCGGCGGTGAGGGCGAAGCCGTGCGACACGACGATGGCGCTGCCCTGGCCATCCAGGAGCGGCGCGAGGGCCACGCGGAAGCGGGCGGCCACCGCGGACGCGGCCTCCCCGCCGGGAAAGGCGGGGCAGCCGTCCGGCCCGAGCACCTCACCCCGGCAGGTGTGCATGTCAGCGTAGGGGCGGCCCGCCCAGTCGCCGCAGTCCACCTCCTGCACGCCGTCCAGCACGGTCACGCCCGTCCCGAGGGCGTCGGCGATGGCCCGCGCGGTGGCCTGGGCGCGGCGATAGGTGCTGGCGTACACGCGCGGAGCGGGCAGGTTCAGGGTGCGCAGGTGCCGGCCGAGGGCGCGGGCCTGCGCCTCGCCCGCACCCGTGAGGCCGTCGTGCTGGCTGCTCGGGCCACGGAATACCTGAGCGACATTCCCGGCGGACTCGCCGTGCCGGACGAGCACCAGTTTCATTCCAGCTCCGCCGCGTCCTGCACGCCGGCATCCAGCAGGGTATGGCCCGCCGCGCGCAGGGCGTCCAGGGCCGCGTCCAGACGCTCGCGTTTCACGAGCACGTAGTCCGTGTCGAAGGTGCTGATGGCGAAGATCCCCACACCCGCGCCCTTGAGGGGGTTCAGCACGGCGGCGAGGATGCCGGTCAGGCTGAACTCGAACGGCCCGTGGAGTTTCAGCGCCACCCACCCACCTTCGGCCCGCGCGCCGGCGGGAATCAGGGTGTCTTCACAGACCAGGGAGAGTTCGTCGGCGGTGCGGGTCACGCTGAACAGCGTCCCGCCCAGCGGAGGAAGCGGCGCGTCCGGCGCGAACCGGCAGACGGCGAAGGTCAGGGGCAGCACGGACAGGGTCAGCCGGGGCGTCATGCGGTCATTGTGCCGTGTCCGTCCACGCGCCCAGCAGTTGCCGCAGCACCACGATCTGCCCCAGGTGGTAGGCATTGTGCTTGGCCACGTTCACGGCCAGCTTGTAGCCGGCCGTCCACCCCGGTTCGGTGTCGGTGGCCGGGAAGATGACGCGGGCCAACACCTCTGGAGCCTGGGCCAGCGTCATCAGCCGTTCCAGCGTCGCCAGGAAGTCGCTGACCAGGTCATCCCAGTCCTCGGCGCGGACGGTCGGCCAGTCTGGCAGACCACTGGCCGGGCGACCCTCGATCAGGTCGAGGTTGAACCGCATGTTGGACAGCAGGTGCGCCACCACCTCGGCCACCGAATGCACGGCCGCTCCGGGCCGCCGAACCGCCTGCTGGCCATCCAGACCACCGACAATCCGTTCTGGCGCGGCGAACTCGGCGTGCCCCAGCAGCCGCAGCAGGGTCTCGGGTGGCGGGCCGTACAGCAGCGGCGTCATGCAGGCAGTCTGATCCCGGACAGAGCGCCGTGTCCTACGTGACGTCAGTCCTCGCCGGCGCGCACGTCCTCGATGATCTCGTCGGGGCTCAGGGTCAGGAGTTCCGGGTCGTGCACCATGCCGCGACCCACCCGCAGCTCGGCCAGCACGGCGTCCAGCTTGGCGTGCAGTTCACGGGTGTCCTCGGTCTGGGCGTTCTGGATCAGGAAGACCATCAGGAAGGTCACGATGGTCGTGCCGGTGTTGATCACCAGCTGCCACGCGTCCGAGAAGTGGAAGACGGGGCCGCTCAGCGCCCACACCAGCAGGATCAGGAAGGCGCTACTGAAGGCGGTCGCTGTTCCCGTACAATCGGCGATCCCACGGGAGAAGCGCTGGAACCGGGCTTCCAGACTGAGGGGACGGCGGCGGGGAAGAACCTTCAGGTCACTCAGCGACATAACGCACCTCCCGAGCCACAGGCGGCTCAGGGAAAGCCTGCGCCCAGCGCCTCAATTCCGCATGAAATCAGCCTATTCGCGCCAGATGGCCCACAGGTCATCGAGTTTATCCATGTCCTCCTTGCTGCGGCCCCCCTCCCGCAGCAGGGTCAGGATCTGCCCCCGGTGGTGGCTGTCGTGCACGATGGTGTGTTGCAGGAAGTGCGCGGGACTGCTCTGGTACGTGCCCTCGTTCCACGGGTCGGGAAAGGTGCGGCCCTCGTCCAGGGCGCTCTGTACGGCCGTCACGGCGGCGGCGTCGCCCTCGGTGAAGGCGCCCTGCAGTTCGTTCGGGGCCTTGCCCTGCCAGCGCCACTGGGGGTCGCCGTCGGCATCCTTCAGGGTGGGGTCGAGCAGCGGCATGGCGTGCTCGCGGGAGATGTTCCACAGCCAGCCCACCCGGAACCCGGCCATGTGCCGCAGGATCTGCGCCACCGTCTGTCCGCCCCGGCCGTCCGAGAGGTCGTACTCCTCGGGCTTCAGGGCGTCCAGCACGAAGGTGTTCACGCGGGCGTTGCGGTGGAAGGATTCGAGCAGCAGGGTCAGATCCGTCATGGGGTCTCCGGTGAATGGGGTGGAAGAAGAATCACTCGCGCCACACGTTCCACCCGTCTTCCAGGTGGTCGAGGCGTTCGGTCGAGGCCCCGGCCTGGCGCAGCAGGGCGACGATCTGGCCGCGGTGATTGGCGTCGTGGACGATCATATACAGCAGGAACAGGGCGGGGTTCGACGGGAACGTGCCCACGCCGCGCGGATCGGCGAAGGGCTCGCCGCTGCGGACGTGCGCTTGCACCGCCTGGATGGCGGCCTCATCGCCGGCCTCCAGCATGGCCCGGATCGCGGCCAGGTCGTCCGAGCGCCAGTTCCAGATGGGCGTCGTACCGGTGATCGCCACGGTGGTGGCCGTGTGCTCCGGCGACATCTCGGCCAGCCACCCACCACGGGACACGCCCATGTGGGACAGCATCCCGGCGACAGTCATGCCGCCCTGGCCGTCCGAGAGGGCGAGGTCGGTGTCGGTCAGGTCGTCCAGCAACAGAGTATTGATCCGGGCGTTGCGGCGGAATGCCTCGAACAGCGGGTCGGTGTCGGTCATGTGGTCTTTGCTGCTGTCACCGGGCGTGCGGTTAGGACGCCCAGCCGAGGCGCGAGGAAGACGTTCATCAGATCTGGTTCATGCTGGTCGTCGCCCCCGCGGAACTCGGCGTGGCCGGGCCGGTCGGTGGATCGGTGGGTGGCGACGTCGAGGTCGCTGCTCAGGTGCGTCACGGTGTTCAGTCCTCGGAACATGCGGAGCTCCTTGTCGGGTATCGGGAGAGCATCAGGGCCGGCTGGCCGCACCCGCGACCACGCGGCTCATCACGCAGTTGCCCTTGCCCTTGGGCCGCACGTACGTGAATCCGGCGCGCTCGTACAGGTGCCGCGTGCCGTTGTACAGGAACGACGCCGACACCTTCTTGCCCTGCGTGTCGTGCGGGTAGCCCTCGACCACCCCACCGCCCAGCCCGGCGATCAGCTCCAGCGCTCCCCGCAGCGCGATGTCCGCCACGCCCCGGCGGCGGTACGCCCGATCCACGAAGATGCACGTCAGGCGGTAGTCCGGCAGGGTGGGCTGCGCGGCCTCGTACTCCCGGCGGTGGTGGATGTTGGGAAGGTCCGCCGGCGACCCGTACTGGCACCAGCCGACGGCGGCGTCCCCGTCGAAGACCACGGCCGCGTGGGCCTTGCCCTCACATACCAGCCGCTCCTTCAGGGCGCGGTTGCCCTCGGCGGTGTGGGTCTTCTCGGCCGGCGGGGTGTGGAACCACGTGCACCAGCACCCGCCCCACACGCCGCCATGCCGCTCGATCAGCCGGGCGTAGGCGTCCCAGGTTCCGGGTTCGAGGGGTCTGACGGTCAACGCGGGCTCAGCCATGGGGCGTCACCGCCCGGTGGCCCGGCAGCAATCACCGGACGCCTGCCACGTCACGGCGTCACCGACGGGGGAGCGAGGGTGCCGGCGGACGTGGCATCGCCCGTCACGGCGCGGCGATGGTAGTCCACCTGACCCAGGTGGTAGGCGAGGTGCGTGGCGAGTTGCAGCAGCGTCAGGCGGCCGCTCAGGTCATGGTCGGTCAGGCGGGCCGGGTACGGGCGGGCCAGGTCGGCGTCCGTCAGGCGGGTCAGGGCGGCGGTCACGGCCTGCCGGGCGGCGGCGAGTTCTGCGCGCAGTTCGGCACGAGGCACGTCCCGGCGGGCGAATTCGGCGGCGCGGTCGCGCACGTACCCGCTGCCGCCCACGGCCGCGCCCAGGAAGTGCTGCGTGCCGCCCGCCACGTGCAGGATCAGGGTACCGGCGGTGTTCGGCTGGCCCGGCACCGCCTGCCACACGCTCGCGTCGTCCGGGTACAGGTCGAGTTCGCGTTCCAGGCTGTCCAGGTCGCGCAGGAACAGCGCGCGGAGTTCTGCGCTGAGCGGGCTGGTCGGCCCGTCCGCTGCCCCGACAGTGGCGTCCAGGGTGTAGGTGTGGACGCCAGCCTCGCGCGTCAGGGTGAGGGTGCCGGTCAACCCCTCCAGCTCGCCGCTTCCGGAGTGGGGCACGACCGTGTAGACCAGCGTGACCTGCCCGGCGTGCATGTCGCCCACCTGCCGGAAGGCGAAGGAGCCGCGCTGCCCGTGCAGGGTGCCGGTGAAGACTTCCAGCACCACGTACGAGGCGGTGCCGCTGGCCGGATCGCCGACCGAGATCATCTCACCCTGGCTGTGGCCGGTCAGGTCACCCGTCCAGTCCTTGTCGAAGTGCATCCGGCCGAGGTCTGGGCTGGACGCTCCGTTCGGCGCGTGCGGATTCATGCGGATCTGGAAGGTGCCGGTCGCGCTGCTCATGGCTGCCTCCGGGGGCGGGCGGAACGGAGGGCGGGCACGACCTTCACACTGGGGGTTTCCATCAACTGACGGTACTCCGGCGCGGTCATGTCGATGAGCGCCACGCGGCCCCGCGCGTCGAAGTGCAGGCCCCAGCCGTAGCTCTTGGGCAGCGGCGAGGCCCGCAGGCACGCGCGCGGCTGCGCAAAGAAGGCGTCCCAGTGGGCAGCGCGCAGCTTCTGCGGGTCGCCGGGCACGTCGCGGTGCGCGGTGCGGAACAGCACCTCCGCCTGGGTGAATTCGTGGGGGTGTCCGGCGAGCAGGGCGTACTGGAAGGCCGCCACGCCCCGGTCTGGCACCGTGCCGCCGCCGGCGGTGCTGTCGGGCGCGACGGTGATCAGGGTGTTGTGGTAGCCAGCGGCGGCGCTCATGCGCGCTCCCAGAACGCGGGCGGCTCCACACCCAGTTCGCGCAGGTAGACCATGCCCTGTCCCCGGTGGTGGATCTCGTTATCGATGGCACCGATCACGGCGGTGAAGGTCAGCATCTCGCCCCACGGCAGCCGCAGCATCTGCCCGAACGCGTCCGGGGGCACGCCGGGCAGTCCGGTCTGGATGCGGCGAACCTGCTCGTCCCAGGCCGCCAGCAAGGTGGTCTTGTCGGTGCTGGGCAGCGGGTTCCAGGTGGGCTGTCCCCAGTCGCCGTCCAGCAGGCTGCGCAGCGTGTAGGCCGTCTGCCCATGCAGTTCCCACGCCATCTCACCGAAGGGCCGCAGCGTGTCGGTGGGCCGGAAGGTGAACAGCTGACCCTGCGGGAAGGCCTCGATCACGCGCCGCGTGACGTGGCGGTGCCCGAGCCAGTGGAGGGCGAGGATGTCCGGCGGGATCAGCAACGAATGCGGCATGCAAGGGTTCTCCTCAGCGTTCGTAGAAGGCGGGGGGCTCAATGCCGAGGGCGCGCAGATACACGTACCCCTGCCCACGGTGGTGGATTTCGTTGTCGATGCCGTACTGCACGCTGTGCAGCGGAGCCATGGTGCCCCAGGCCATCTGCTGCGGCACGGTGAACCACGCGGGGTCGGCGGCCGGCAGCGCCGCGTCGATCTGCGGGGTCAAGGCGTCCCAGGCTGCTAGCAGCGCGGCCCGGTCTCTGGGCAGCTCGCCGGCGGGCGGGTTCCAGCTCCAGTCGTCGGTGGTGAGGCCCTGCACGTTGTACGCGGCCACGCCATACGCCTCCCACGCGAGGTCGCCGAGGGAACGCATGCCGCCGATGCTGAAGGTGAACAGCTGATCCTCGGGGATGGCCAGGATCACCCGGCGGGTGAGGGCACGGTGGCCCTGCCAGTGGTCGCGCAGGGCGTCGAGGGTCAGGACGGACGGACTCGTGGTGGTGGTCATGCTGGAACCTCCCTGGGGTGAATCTGTTACCAGCGTAATCCAGATTCCCGTCAGGGTGTGTCGTGAATTGCGTCTACACTCGGTTCATGTACGACCCCTCCATGCGGGTGCTGACCGTACTCGAACTCCTGCAATCGCGCGAGGAGGTCACGGGCGCGGAACTCGCGCGGCGGCTGGAGGTCAGTCCACGCACCGTGCAGCGCTACGTGGCCAGGTTGCAGGATCTGGGCATTCCCGTGCAGGGCCGCCGGGGCGTGGGCGGCGCGTACCGCCTGAAACCCGGGTTCCAGTTGCCGCCGCTGATGTTCACGTCCGACGAGGCGCTGGCCCTCAGCCTGGGCCTGCGGGCGCTCGCCCACCTGGGCCTGCACGCCCTGGCCCCCGCCGCGCAGGGGGCGGCCGCGAAACTGGCCCGCACCCTTCCGCACGCCCTGCGCGAGCACGTGCAGGCGCTCGAGGACGGCGTGCAGCTGGACGCCTCGCCGTGGGTGGTCGGCACGGACGCCGCGCTGCTGTCCGAACTGCTGCGCGCCGTGCGGGCCACGCAGGTCGTGGCGTTCTCGTACACGGCCCAGACGGCCCGCAGCACCACCCGCCGCGCCAGCGTGTACAAGGTCGTGCATCTGGACGGCCGCTGGTACGCGGTCGGGCACTGCCACCTGCGCCGCGCCCTGCGCTCCTTCCGCCTCGACCGCATGCAGGACGTGACCGCCCTGGAGGAAACCTTCACGCCCCCGGCGGACTTCGACGCCGTGGCGTACCTGCGCTCCACGCTGCCCGACGCGCCCGCTGCCCACGGCGTGAGCGTGTGGCTCGCGCGCCCGCCGGAAGAACTGCGTGGCCGGGTGTCCGGCTGGCACACCGAGATCACCGGCGAGGCGGGGGGCACCAGGCTGCGCGCCCAGCGGGACGATCTGCCTTCCTTCGCGGCCTTCCTGCTGGGTCTGGACTGCGCCTTCCGCGTGGACAGCCCGCCGGCATTGCAGGGCATCTTTCAGACGCTGGGAGAGCGGTGTCGCGACGCCCAGGCCCAGAGTCCCCAGCCCTGAGACCAGAACCGGGCTGAGGCCATGTTGATTTCGGCCCACCGTCAGTACACGTACTGGAACAGTGTATTGAGCGTTGCTTTAATGTGCTGCCCCTGCTCCCGGTTGGTGGTATCCCGGTGGAGTCACAGAGTCCTGAATGCCGGCGGGTAGGCCTGCGCCCGAACGCCGTCCAGCATCCACCTCATCTGTGCGTCCGTCTGGAGTCAAGGAGGAGGCGCATGAAGGTATCCCGCGATGGTCGTTCCCTGGTTCCCTACACTCTTGCTGGCGGCTCGGCACTGGTCGCCGTGTCCATCGCGCTCGCGGCGGCGCCCATGGGCGGGCCGAGCTATACCGCCGCGCAGGCCACCGCCGGCGCGCAGGTGTACACCGCCAACTGCGCCGCCTGCCACGGCGCCGCCCTGCAGGGCGTGTCTGCCCCCGCGCTGAGCGGCACCGCCTTCCTGAACAAGTGGGCCGATGGCAGCAAGCAGCTCGCCGACCTGCACGCCCTCATCTCGCAGCAGATGCCGCTCACCAAACCCGGCAGCCTGAGCGCCACGCAGTACCTGAACGTCACGGCGTACATCCTCTCGAAGAACGGGTATACGGCGGGCAGCACGGCCCTGAGCGCCAGCACCCTGAAGGTGGCCCTGGCCAAACCCACCGCAAGCACCGCCGCGTCCAGTGCGGGCGCCGCACCCACCGCGGCGGCGGGCAGTCTGCCCCGCGTCCTGGGGACCGCCAAGGCGGCCAGCACCACCGCGCCCACCGACGCCGAACTGCTCAAACCGGATGCGAACGACTGGCCCATGTACAACGGCAGTTTCGACGGCCAGCGGTACTCCGCGCTGAATCAGATCACGACCGACAACGCCTCCAAGCTGATGGTCAAGTGCGTGTACCAGCTGGGCGAGGTCGGGGCCTTCCAGGTCGGCCCGGTCGTGTACCAGGGCAAGATGTACATCACGACCGCGCACGGCACCACCGCCCTGAACGCCGACACCTGCAACAAGGTCTGGCAGTCCACCTACACGCCCAAAGGGCCGGAGCCGTTCAACACCAACCGGGGCGTGGCCCTGTACGGCGGCAAGCTGTTCCGGGGCACCACCGACGGGCACCTGATCGCCCTGGACGCCAAGACCGGCGCGACCCTGTGGGATACCTGGGTGGCCGACAGCACCAAGGGGTACTTCCTCTCGGCGGCGCCCGCTGCCGCCAACGGCCTGGTGTACATGGGCGAGGCCGGCGCCGACTGGGGCGCCAACGGCCACATCTACGCCTTCGACGCCAACACCGGCAAGCGCGTCTGGACCTTCAACGTGATTCCCACCGGCACCGAGCCCGGCGCCGACACCTGGCAGAAGGGGGCCGAGCATGGCGGCGGCTCGCTGTGGACGACCCTGACGCTCGACACGGCCAGCAACCAGCTGTTCGTGAGCATCGGGAATCCCGCTCCTGACCTCAACGGCGGCATGCGCCCCGGCGCGAACCTGTACACGGATTCGGTGGTCGTGCTGAACGGCAAGACCGGTAAACTCGACTGGTACGCGCAGCAAATCGCCCACGACACGCACGACTGGGACACGGCCGCCTCGCCCGTCCTGTACGAGGCGGGCGGGAAGAAGATCATGACCGTGGCGAACAAGGGCGGCTGGATCTACTTCTACGACCGCGCTACCCAGAAGATGTTCGCCAAGGAAGAAACCACCACGCACCTCAATGCCGACAAGGCCGTAAGCCTGACGGGTCGCCGCGACTGCCCCGGCACGCTGGGCGGCGTGGAATGGAACGGTCCGGCCCTCGATCCCAGCGCCGGCCTGCTGTACGTGAACTCCGTGGACTGGTGCGCCACCTACAAGATCGGCGAGACGCGGTACGTGGACGGCAGCTTCTACTTCGGCGGCACTGGCACCTTTGACCCGGCCAAGGATGGCCGCGGCTGGGTGCGCGCCTACGACGCCGCGACCGGCAAGCCCGCGTGGCAGAAGAAGATGCCCACGCCCATGATCTCCGGCATCACGCCTACGGCCGGCGGCGTGCTGTTCACCGGCGACCAGAACGGCGATTTCTACGCCTTGAACTCCAAGGACGGCGCCACGCTGTACAAGTTCCGCACGGGCGGCGCGATCGGCGGCGGGATCATCACGTACGGCGTGAACGGCCAGCAGTACGTGGCGGTCGCGTCCGGCAATGCCTCGCGCAGCATCTGGAGCACCACGGGGGCCGCGACCATCTTCGTGTTCACCGTGCCCAAGGAATAAGGCCATGGGCATGAGGTTCACCCGCACGCACACGGCCGCCCTGCTGGCCGTCCTGACCGGTTCCCAGGCCATGGCCTACCTGCCCACCCTGACGGACGCACAGCTGCAGGAGGCGTATGCCCAGGCGCAGCGTCTGGCGCAGACCACGGACTCCGGGTATCCCGTGCGGCCCTACACGCTGTACGCGGTCGAGGACACCCTGAAACTGGAGGCGAAGAACGGCGCGGTGGACGCCGTGGTGATCGCCACGCCCTTCGAACGCACCCGCTACCAGACCTTCCTGCACAAGATCGGGGACGATCCCATCACCGCCCAGCAGGCCCGTGAGCAGGCCGACCTGCCCGACCATCAGGTGGCGTTCATCGTGTTCGCGCACGGCCTGCGCCTGGATGACCAGACCTTCCAGAAGAACATCAGCCGACCCCGCCTGACCCTGGGCGGACGCACCCTCCAGCCCACGGCCACCGCCCTCTCGGACGTGTCGCTGTCGCAGTACCCGCGCACCGTCGGGGAACTGGGGCTGCGGTACATCGGTACGGTCACGTACCGGTACGTGGTGCCGGACAGCCTGAACGCCGCGAAGGGTACCCTGTCGTTCACGGATTCCAGCGGCAAGGCCTACAGCATGGCGGTCGACCTGACCAAGTACCGCTGAGGCCTCCTGACCACCACGCCGCCGGTTCCCGCGAGGGAGCGGCGGCCTTACACTGACGCATGACCCGCCCCAGCAACGACGATCTGGCCCTGGGCAGGGCGTACACGGGCGAAGGCATCACCGTGTACTACGACATCCACCGCTGCCTGCACGTCGCGAACTGCATCCGGGGCCTACCGGAGGTGTTCGATACCGCGAAGCGACCGTGGATTCAACCCGCGAACGCCGGAGCGCAGGCCGTCGCGGCGGTCGTCCGCACCTGCCCCACCGGAGCGCTGCATTACGTACTGGACACCCAGGAGGCCGAAATGCCGCAGGAACCCACGACCGTCAAACCCAGCAAGGACGGCCCGCTGATGGTCGCCGGGAACCTCGTGATCGACACGCCGGCCGGCGAGAAGAGGGAGGTCCGCGCCGCCCTGTGCCGCTGCGGCCAGAGCGCCCATAAACCCTTCTGCGACAACACACACAAGAAAGTCGGCTGGACGAGTGACGCGGGTGACCAGAGCGGCTGATCCGGCGGGCGACCCCCGCAGCGAGGTGCTGTTCATCGGGGGCCGGGCGGGGTCGGGCAAGACCAGTGTGGCGTCGGCCCTGCATGAACTGCTGTCCGGGCGTCAGGTGAAGCACGCCGTCATCGAGGGCGATTATCTCGATATGGCGTACCCACCCCCGTGGGAACACGGTCTGGCCGAGACGAACCTGCGGGCGCTGTGGGCGAACTACCGCGCGCTGGGCCACCGGCGGCTGATCTACACGAACGTGATGAGCGTGCTGGAGACGGAGAAGCTCGCGGCCGCGATGGGAGACTCGCCGCGCGTGATCGGTGTGCTGCTCGACGTCCCGGACGACGTGATGCGTCAGCGCCTCCAGCAGCGCGAATCCAAGGAGTCGCTGGCCCGGCACCTGGAGCGCAACCTGCCCCGCCGGGCTGCGCTGGACCGGGACGCTCCGGCGTGGGTGCATCGCATTGCGACGGATGGCCGCAGCCTGGACGGACTGGCCGCACAGCTCGCGCGGTTGACGGGTTGGGTGGCGGACTGACCCGACTGGGCCACGGTCGTCAGTGGAAACAGGAAACGTAGACTGTCTCATGACCTCCACGCCGCTGAACGTGCCCGACCTGATCCGCAGGAAACGCGATGGCCACACGCATTCCCGCGCCGAGCTGGAGGAGCTGATCCTGGGCTACACGCGCGGGGACGTGCCGGACTACCAGATCAGCGCGTGGCTGATGGCCGTGTACCTGAAGGGCATGACGCCGCAGGAGACCGCCGACCTGACCATGGTCATGGCCGAGTCCGGCGACCTGATGAACCTGGGAGAGCTGCCCCGCACGGTGGACAAGCACAGCACGGGCGGTGTGGGCGACAAGACCAGCCTGATCCTGACGCCCATGCTGGCCGCGCTGGGCCTGACCGTGGCGAAGATGAGCGGGCGTGGACTGGCGCATACCGGGGGCACCATCGACAAGCTGGAGAGCATTCCCGGCTGGACGAGCGAGCTGGACGAGGCCCGGTTCATTGCCCAGGCGCGCGAGATCGGCCTCGCGCTGGTCGGGCAGAGCAAGGACCTGGCCCCGGCGGACGGCAAACTGTACGCGCTGCGGGACGTGACAGCCACCGTGGACTGCCTCCCCTTGATCGCCAGCTCGATCATGAGCAAGAAGCTGGCCTCCGGAGCACACACGGTCGTTCTGGACGTGAAGGTCGGGGCGGGCGCGTTCATGCGGACGCTGGAGGACGGGCGCGGGCTGGCGCGCGCGATGGTGGACATCGGCACGCGCGCCGGGCGGCAGGTGCGCGCCGTGCTGACCGACATGGACACGCCCCTGGGCCACATGGCCGGGAACAGCCTGGAGGTGCTGGAGGCCCTGGATGCGCTGCGCGGCCACGGCCCGCACGACCTGACGGAACTGTGCGTGGCCCTGGCGGTGGAGGCCCTGGCAGCGCAGGGAGAGGACGCCGCGCAGGCCGAGGTGCGGGCGCGGGCCACCCTGGCCGACGGCTCCGCCATGGCGAAATTCCGCGCCTTCATCGCCGCCCAGGGCGGGGACGCCACCTACGTGGACGACGTCTCGAAGTTCGACGTGGCTCCGGGCCGCGCGAACGTGACGGCGCCCACCGCCGGGTTCGTGGCACGCATCGACGCCCTCTCGGTGGGGCGCTCGGTGCTGGCGCTCGGGGGCGGTCGGGAACGCAAGGGCGAGGCCATCGACCACGGCGTGGGGGTCGAACTGCTGAAGAAGCCCGGCAAGGCCGTCCAGGCGGGCGAACCCGTCATGCGCGTGTACCACAGGGGCGGGCGCGGTCTGGACACGGCCACGTCGCTGCTTGCGGACGGCCTGAGCGTGGGAGAACTGGCCCCGGCCCCGGACGCCCTGATCCTCGACCGGGTGAACTGAAGGCCCACCTGAGCTGAGCCCCCCGTCCCTCAGGGCAGGGCGACGATCTGGCAGTTCTCGCCGGGCACTGCGGGCGCGGTGGGCGACACGACGACCGTTTCCGTCAGGCCCACGAAGCCCTGGCAGCGGGCGAGATCCCTGAGGTACTCCGGGGTGTTCAGGGCGGTCTTCGCGTCCCGGAGCACCCGCAGATCCCGTTCCAGCAAGGCGATGCGGGCGCGGGTGTCCTGCGTCTCCTGCGTCCAGGTCACGGTGCGGAAAACGGTGTTGCCGAGTTGAAACGACAGCTGCACGATGCCCAGCGCGGCCAGCAGGCTGGTGAGGATCATCGCGTACGGCAGGCGGGCGGCCCGCCGCCACACCGACCCACGGGGCCGGACGGGGGAAGGGGCGGGCGCATCGTCCATCCCGGTCAGCATACCGCCGCTGCCTGAGCGTGGGCTCTACACTGCCCCCATGACGGTCGACACGACGGGCGCGGCGGGGCGGATACCGGCGCTGAACTGGCAGGATGCGCGGCGCTGCACCATCCAGCTGCGCTACAGCGACCTGGACGCCATGGGGCACATCAACAACGCACGGTACGCGGAGTTCCTGGAAGTGTCCCGGATGGATCTGTCGGCGGCGCTGGGCATCCGGGATGTCGATGATCTGTCCGTGCTGGCCCGCCTGGAACTGGATTACGTGGGCGAGCTGCGGCTGGGGCAGGAGGTGGTGATTGAGTCGCTGGTCGAGCGGGTGGGCCGCACGAGCTGGGTGGTCGTGTCGCGCTTCCTGGCCGACGGCGTGCCCTGCGCCTTTGCGCGCAGCGTGCAGGTCAGCGTGGACGAGGCCCACACGCCGCGCGCGCTCCCACCCGGGTTCGCCCAGCGGGTGGCCGCCGTGCTGGTGCGGCCATGAGGGGCCGGGCATGACGCGCGCGGTGTATGAAGACCGCGTGCTGTACCAGGGCGACATCTGGGTGCGGGTGGACACTCTGCCCCGCCTGCTCGCGGAGGGCTGGCGGCGCAGCCTTTCGGGCGGCGGCGTGGTAAGCGTGGTGCGCACCCCCTTCCAGTGGGCGATGGGCAGCCCCGTAATCGAGATCGAGACGGGTGGATACATGGGCGACGTGGGCCTGTACGTGCCGGAAGTGCAGCTTGACGAGGCGCTCGCGCTGCTGGGCCTGGACGCCCCGCCCGGCGAGCCCGACGACCGCACCGACGACTAGCCCGGGCGGGGTTCCGACCGGCGACAGGCCGCCAGGCGGCGGGGTATTGTGCCGTGAATAGCCAGCGCCCGTCCCCCCTGCCTGGAAGCGATCCCACGGCCTTCTCTCTTTCCGTCTCAGGAGTTCCCATGACCACCCCCTCCACCCCGGAAGCCATCAGCATCGGCGTCGATGTCGGCGGCACCAAGATCGCCACCGGCGTCCTGCGCGGCGACGAACTGCACGACCGCCACGTCCAGCCCACGCCCGAGACCGGCTGGGAAGCCGTGCTGGACGCCATTGCCGCGCAGGTCAGCGACCTCCAGGCCCGGCATCCGGATGCCCGGCTGGTCGGTGTGGGCGTGCCCGGCCCGCTGAACAGCGACCGCACCCGCGTGAAGTTCGCGCCGAACATCTATGGCTTTACCGACGTGCCCCTGGTGGACGGCCTGCGCGAACGCCTCGGGCAGCGCATCATGCTGGAGAACGACGCCAAGGCCGCCGCCCTGGCCGAAGCGCACCTGGGCGCGGCGCGCGGCGCGGAGAGCAGCATCTACGTGACCGTCAGCACCGGCATCGGCGCGGGCCTCGTCCTGAACGGCCGCATCTGGCGGGGTCGGCACGGCATTGCTGGCGAACTCGGGCACGTGACCGCCATGCCCGGCGGCCCGGTCAGCGGCGCGGGCCTGGACGGCGCGCTGGAGGCCATTGCCAGCGGCACCGCCATCGCGCGCGACGCCAGTTACGCCCTGAACCGCGACGTGAGCACCCCGGAAGCCTTCGAGCTGGCGCAGCAGGGCCACCCCGGTGCGCGCCGCGTGGTGCAGCAGGCCATGAAGCACATCGGCGTGGCGCTGGCCGACCTTCAGAAGGTCATCGACCCGGAAGTCTTCGTGATTGGCGGTGGCGTTGCCAGCGTCGGGGATTACTTCTTCCTGGGCGTGCAGAAGGCCGCCGACGAGTACGCCCAGGGCTTCGCGCCCGTGACCATCCGCCGCGCGCAGCTCGGCACGGACGCCGGCGTGATCGGCGCGGCCCTCGCCGCCCGTCACGGCTGACATGACCCTGCTCACGGACGCCGCAGCGTTCGCCCGGCCCCGCTACGCCGAAGCCCACCGGCACTACCACACCGCCGCGCACGTCCAGGCTGTCGTTCACGTCCTGAAGGTGCGCGGCGCCCTCACGCCTGCCCTGGAACTGGCCGCGTGGGGCCACGACCTGATCTACGACCCCCGCGCGAACGACAACGAGCAGCGCAGCGCCGAAGAATTCGACACCTGGCTCGCCGCCCAGGGCGCGCCTGACGACCTGCGCCGCACCGTCAGGGCGCTGATCCTCGCCACCCGCCACACCGCTCCCCCGTCCGGCCGCGACGAGGCCCTGTTCGTGGACGCCGATCTGAGCATCCTCGGCGCGAACAGCGAGGAATTCGGCATCTACGACCGCGCGATCCGCGAGGAATACGCCCACGTCCCGGACGACGTTTACCGGCCGGGCCGGGCGCAGGTGCTCCGGCACTTCCTGAACCGCAAACGCCTCTACACCACGCCGGAATTCAGTGAACTGGAAGCGCTGGCACAGAAGAATCTACAACGGGCGCTGGCACGACTGGAAGGCAATTGAAGACGCCGGGAGCGGTTCCGGCAGCCGAACGCCACACTCTCCGATATAAAAACCGAAGCGTTCCACCGATCACCCAACCGAACGCCATCGTGCGCGAAGCGCGCGGGCGCTGACGACGGGAATGCATGAGGCAGGGGCGACGCTTCTCGCCAACGAGACTCCAGTTCCGGCCAGCCCGAATGACGTAGTCCCCACATGCCAAGCGCAGCGCTGCTCCCCCGTCCCCTCTGGGGATGGGGGCTGGGGGGTGGGGAAAACGCCAATGAGCAACCGACTTAACTCAGTCCACCCCGCAGGTACGTCACCACGTCCGCTGCCGTATACCCCACCGGCCAGTCGGTGAGTGCGCTCACGCCGTCCCCGCTGGTAAGCAGGGGCAGTTCCTCGTACCCGCTTTTCTGGATCTGGGCGTGCCCGGCGTCGGCCATCAGGGCGTTGCACAGGCACTTGCGCCCCACGGTGTCCTCGAGCTTGCCGTCCTTGCTGAGGAAGGCGTCGACGGGTTCGGCAGGGCAGCGCAGGCCGACCTTGCCGACCTCGTCGCGGTAGGCCTCGCGGAGGTAGCCGATGTCGCAGATGCGGGGGCGGGCCAGGTACAGTTCCTCGTTGCTGAGGGTGTCGGGCAGGGTGACGACCTTGAAGGGGAAGCCGGTGGGTGAGGCCAGGGGGTCGGTGTACACCTGGAGGCGCTGGGTCTGGGCGCGTTCCTGCACCTGGGTGCGGAGATCCTCCTGGAAGCCGGATTCCTTGCAGTAGGCGAAGAGCGTGCCGACCTGGATACCGGCGGCGCCTTCGGCAATGGCCGTCTGGAGCGCTTCGGGGGAACCGCTGCCGCCCGCGAGCCAGAAGGGCAGGCCGAGTTTACGCATTTCGTTCAGGTCGGCGAGGTCGCGTTCGCCGTAGATGGGCTGGCCGGTGTCGTCGTAGGTGACGGTGCCGCGTGGCGGGGCGTTGTGGCCGCCGGCGGTGGGCGCCTCGATGATGAAGCCCTCGATGCTGCCGGTGGCTTTCTTGGCCAGGACGCTGGCGAGAACGTGGGACGTGACGATCGGGTAGAAGCGGGGGCGCGTGAGGGAGCGGCCGCCGAAGCCGTAGTCGGCGGGGTTGAAGGTCAGGAGGACGGGTTCGCCGGCAGAGTCGCCCTTGATGTCCAGGCGGATGGAGGCGGGCTGGCCCTGCGCGAAGGCGTCGAGGACGCCGGGAATGTCCCTGGGAATACCGGCGCCCATGATGACGACGTCCACCCCGGCGAGCAGGCAGCCGTACAGGGCCGGCAGGGTATGCATCTGGAGTTTGGTGAGCAGGTTGGCGCCGACCGGGTTGGTGTGGCCCTGTTTGGCGAGCCAGACTTCCACGAAGCCGCCCATGATGGCGAGTTCCCACGCGACGCGGTGGTTGCGCAGGCTGGGCAGGGGAACGCGCTTGTAGCCCTGGCCAGGAGCACGGCCGCCCTCGATGTGGTAGTCCTGAACAGCCTTCTGGGCGCGTTCCCGATCCGGGTAGGCGGCCAGGGCGGCGCGGACGTGCCCGCCGGGGTCGCCGTCCTGCAGGCGACGGACGAGGAGGTTGTCGATGCCGGTGGCGGAGATCACGCCGAGTTCGCCGATGCTGGAGACGGCGCGGGCGAGTTCCCAGCCGGAGATGGCCACGCCCATGCCCCCCTGGATGATGCGGGGCAGCGTGGGTGGGGTGGGTGTTGCTACGGTCATGGGTTCACCTGAGGCCGCGCGGCTGGTTGGAGTCTGGCGCGGGGACAGTCCTCAGTATTCAACGAGTTTCTGACAGGAGCGTCAACCTGGAACGCAGTCAAGCGAATCTGAGCCGGGGTGCTCAGGGCAGGTCGGCCCAGGAGGTGATGGCGCGCAGTGGGGCGCCCTCGGCGTGCGGGATCGCGGGGGGCGGTCGGAAGGTATCGTACGGTGCGAGGGAAGTGAAGTTCAGTCCGGTCTGATCCTGCAGATGCGCGACCGAGGTCAGGAACGTCGTGACGTCCGGAGGGCTGCCGTCTCCGCCGGGCAGAACAGGTTTGCGGGGCAGGGGGAGCAGGTCGCGTTGCGACACCAGGAGGGCGGTGGCCTGGGGTACGCCATTCTGGACGCGCAGCACGAGCTTCCAGAACTGAACGGGCACCTGCAGGTCGCGGCCCGCCGTGTCGGTGTACACGGGGTCGTCCGGGGCGAACACAGGGCCCTGCAACACGCTCAGGCGCGAGCGGTCGAGGGTCGCGCCGAACTCCAGGTAATGGCGTTCCACACCCTGCCAGTACTTCACGGACTCGTTGAACAGCCAGTGCTGCGGTGAGCAGTTCGTGAAGTGGAAGGTGTCGGCGTTCGCCCGCACCGCCTTCTCCGGGGTGCCCCAGGTGGGGTCGCTGCGGCGCGTGAGGTGTCCCCGGTCGAAGGTGCGGCTGTTCGCGGAGTAGAAGGGCTGCGTGACCGTCAGCGCGGGGTCGATGCGGGTGTCCTCGAACCACTGGTCGCCCTCGGCGGCCTCGGCCGCGGGCTGTCCGGTGCTGCGGTCGATGGGAATGTAGGTGGCTCCGTCGATGTTCGTGGCAGTCAGGAAGGCCAGTCGCCGCCCGCCGTTCATGACGACGCTGAAATGCTGGTAGCTCAGGAGTCCACTGCTTGGCCCGGCCAGCAGCGGTGCAATCTGCCGCTGAACCGGGGCCACGATGTCCGCCAGGGGCACCCCCAGGCCCGGCAGGAAGGCCCCATCGAAACCGGGGCGGTTGCCGTAGTTCCGGTCGACCCGCACGCGCTCCGGGCCAGAGGGCGCGGTGGGCGCCGGACCCGTCTGAACCGGGCCGGGCGTGCCCAGGCGTACCGTGATCTCGATGGGGACGCTCAGGCGGGCCTCGACGGGTGCGGGGGACGGCAGGGTCTCCATCGCGGGTGGACTCGCCGCGCTTCCCTGCGGGCGGGACTGCGCGGAGGCCGCCAGCACCTCGTCGAGGTACGGGTTCGGCAGGTGGTCGCGCGCGGCGCGCAGGGACTCCACGATGGCGCTGATCCGCACGCCCTCGTTGACCAGCGTGCCCAGGGGCTGGCCGTCCGGCAGGGCGGTGCTCAGGTGCGGGGAGCCCCAGTGGTGCAGCGCGACGACCTCCCACGCGTCGTTGAAGACCGGGGAGCCGCTGGACCCGCCCTCGGTGTCAGCCTCGTAGTGCAGCACCTTGTCGGTACGGGCCACGATACGGTTGCCGCGCAGCACGAGTTTCTTGTAGTCCCCGCCGGGATGCTGGACGATGTTCACAGTGGCGCCCTTAGCGTGCTTGTCCGGCCGGTCACTGAGCGGACAGTATCCCTGCGCGGACAGACTTCCCGTGCCCTGCAGGCGCTCCCCGACGGCGACGAGCGTGAAATCCAGATCCTGCCAGCTGACTGCGTGGAAGTACAGGTCGGGCCGCAGGGCGTACACGTCGGGCGGGCGCGGGGTGAAGGTCTCGTCCAGTTCGTAGTTGAACTGCACCCAGGCGTCCCCGGCACTGGCCGCGTCCTCCAGCACATGGTTGTTCGTGATCAGCACGCGGGGACTGACCAGAAAGCCCGTGCCGAGCGGCGTCCGGCCGGCATCGGTCACGATCCTCGCAACGGCCCGCGCGGCCCGGCTCCCCACCAGCAGGAACACGGCGTCCACGAAGTCCGCGTCGCCCCAGACCTTCTCGGCGTTCACGGGCGCGTCGCCGCTCATGTGCGCCTCGAAGCGGGCCCGGCGCTGCGGGTCGTCCTCGGCGAGATCCGGGCGGCCCTGCTGGATCTCGGTGTGCGAGTGAAGGCGCTGCCGGCGCGTCTGCTCCAGGCGCTGCTCGACGATCTGCTGGAGCTCCTGTGGCTGGTACATGTGGCTCCCGGGCGTTCCCACTGTCGGGAACGGGTGAACGTGGCGGGCGAGCGGACGCGGAACACCCCGAGCTGGGTGGACAGGGACTGCCCGCCCGCTTTCCCACAGCGTAGCCACGGATGGTGATCACCCCGTGATCGCCCCTCTGGGCGGCATGGCGCGTCAGCGGGCGCGGTTCCGGCCAGCGGCTTTGGCCTGGTACAAGCGGCCGTCGGCCAGGTCGAGCAGGGCGACCGGATCGCGGGTCTCAGTGGCGAACGCGAGCCCGGCGCTGATGGTCATGGCGGGCAGGCCGCTCAGGTACAGCTCGCGCACGGCGTCCAGAGCGCCGTCCACCCGCTCGCGGGCCTGGGCGCGGGTCAGGCCGGTCAGGATCACCAGGAATTCCTCGCCGCCCCAGCGGACGACCGTGCCGCCCTCGCCGAAACTCGCGACCAGCGAGTCCGCGACGGCCACCAGCATCCGGTCGCCCTGCTGATGGCCCAGCGTGTCGTTGATCTGCTTGAAGTGGTCGAGGTCGAACAGCGCGGCCGCGACCTCCCCACCGCCGACCTCTCCGCCGCCGGCCACCGGGCCGTCCAGCAGGCTGGAGAGCCGTTCGGTACCGGCACGGCGGTTGTGCACGCCGGTCAGGGCGTCCCGGTAGGCCAGGGTGCGCAGGGCCTCGCTGCGCCCGCGCTCCCGGCTGACCTCACGGCCGTGCACGGTCAAGTACCACACCAGCGGCAGGGTGAGGCCCACCAGCAGCACGCCCGGCACGTCCGGCATGCGGGACGCGGCGGCGGCCCCCGCCAGCGCGGCGTAACTGACGCCCAGCACGGCGGTCGCCACGCGCGGTGGCAGCCAGGTGTACGCGAACAGCGCCAGGATCACCAGATGGATGAGCAGGCCGGATGTGATGGGCCGCCCGGTCTGGTAGACGCTCAGAAGGTTCAGGAGCAGCAGCGCGCAGACCAGACCGACCACGATCTGCTGCACCCGCCGCAGCGGAAAGGCCGGCCACAGCGCCAGACCGGTGAGCACCAGCGTGATGACCAGACTGGTCGCCGCCTGCGTGGCGCGCGCGCTGCCCTGCTGCCAGAAGTACACCAGCGTAACCGCGTGAATCACGTCGGCGAGGACGGCCAGCACCGTCAGCACCCGGCGCTGGCCGACCTCGCTTAGCGGCGCCCGGAACTCGTCAGGTCTGGAAGGGGTCAACACGTCAGGCGACATTCCTCAGGTCACTCCCGGACACGCGCCGCGCGTCGGCACCCGTGGCCCCGGCAGCCCGCGCCGCTCATCTGGCCCGAATCAGTGTAGCGGCTGGACGCCGACGGAAGGTGGAAAACGCCTCCTGGCGGTGTGGCCGGTGGCACCGGCCAGCTCAGGGAGTGTCCGGCGTCCCGGCGAGTTCCGCCAGCACCTCCGCCGTGTGCTGTCCGGGGGTGGGCGGCGCCCGGCGGACCGGCAACGCCTCGCCGCCGAACCGCCAGGGCGGCGAGGTCACGGTCGTCTCGCCCAGCGTGGGGTGCGGCACCGTCACGGCCACGCCGCGCGCCTGCACGTGCGGATCGGCGAACACCTCCGCGAGGTCGTTCACGGGGCCGCAGGGCACGCCCGCCACGTCCAGCCGCTCCATGATCTCCTGCCGGGTGAAGGCGGACAGGCCGCCCAGCATCAGCGTGTCGAGGGCCTCTCGGTGGGTCACGCGGCCCTCGTTCGTGGCGAAGCGGTCGTCCGCGCCGAGGGCCGTGAGCCCCAGCGCCGCGCAGAAGCGCCGCCACAGCGCGTCGTTCCCCACGGCGATGTTCAGGTAACCGTCACCGCAGCGCACCGTACCGTACGGCACGATGGAACGGTGGTCGTTGCCCACCGGCACGGGCACCTCGCCGGTCGCGAGGTAGCGGCCCACCTGCGACGAGCCCAATGAGATCACGCTCTCGAGCAGGTTCACGTCCACCCGCACGCCCTCGCCGGTCTTCTCACGCTGGTACAGGGCCGCGAGGATCGCCTGCGTAATCAGCGCGCCGCTGAACACGTCCGCGACGGCCACGCCCACCCGCAGCGGCGGGCCGCCGGAGTCGCCGTTGTAGCTCATCATGCCGCCCATGCCCTGCGCGATCACGTCGTAGCCGGCCCGGTCGCGGTACGGGCCGCTCAGGCCGAAGCCCGTGATGGTCGCGTAGATCAGGCGCGGGAACTGTTCGTGCAGCGCGTCCCAGCCCAGGCCCAGCCGATCCAGCGTGCCGGGCCGGAAGTTCTCCACCAGAATGTCGCTGCCCGCCACCAGCCGGTGGGCCGCGTCCAGCCCCTCCTCGGATTTCAGGTCGAGGAGGATGCTGCGTTTGTTGCGGTTCACGCTCAGGAAGTAGCTCGATTCCCGCCCACCGGGCCCCTCCGAACCCTGGCCATACTGAAACGGCGGCCCCCAGCCGCGCGTGTCGTCCCCGCCGGGCGGCTCGACCTTGACCACATCCGCGCCCAGGTCGCCGAGCAGCATGGTGGCAAAGGGGCCGGTCAGCACGCGCGAGAAATCGGCCACGCGCACGCCGGACAGCGGTAGGGCGGGGATCATGGAAACACCGTGGAGCAGGGCATGGGGGGAACCTCCGGGCTGGACAGGTTGAGGCGGAGTCTAACCTGAACGCCGCGTGGATGGGCGCTGACCGACAGTTTCCTGACGGCTGCGGTCGTAGACTCCCGGTCTGACCTGACAGGAGGGTTTCATGACCACGACCACCTACCTCGGCAAGCGGCGCAAGATCATCGACGGCCTGGAGAAAGTGCGGGGCCGCGCCCGGTATGCCGGCGACCTGACATTGGCGGGCATGCTGCACGCCCGCCCGGTGCTGTCTCCCTACCCGCACGCCCGCGTGCGGAACATCGACACGCAGGCGGCCCTGGCGGTGCCGGGCGTGGTGGCCGTGCTGACCGGCGCGGATCTGAACGGCGGGCGCACCGCGTACTCCCGCCCGAACATGATCCTGGCCGGAGAGGAGGTCGTGTTCGCCGGGCAGCCCGTGGTGCTGGTGCTCGCGCAGACCGACGCGCAGGCGGCCGACGGAGCCGCGCTGGTGGACATCGACTACGAGGAGTTGCCAGCGGTGGAGGACGGCGCGCAGGCCCTCGCGGACGACGTGCTGGTCTGGCCGAAAGGAGTGCCGAAGGCCGAGACCAGCCTCGCCAGCCTGCACGGCGGCGAGGCGGGCGCGGAGGCCGAGCACGCCCCCACCAATATCGACGAGGCCCGCACCTTCGAGCGGGGAGACGTGGAGGCCGCCTTGAGCAGCGCCCACACCGTCGTGGAGGGCACCTACGTGAATTCCCCGGTGCACCAGTCGTACCTGGAACCGCACGCAGTCGTGGCGGAACCCGGCCTGAGGCCCGGTCAGGTCACCGTGTACACCAGCACGCAGGGCCAGTACACCGTGCGCAACGAGGTCGCGGGCGCACTGGGCCTGCGCGAGGGTGACGTGCGCGTGGAACCCATGACGGTCGGCGGGGGCTTCGGCGCGAAGTACGGCATCACCGACGCCCTGGTCACCGCCGCCGCCCTGCACACGGAGCGTCCGGTGCGGATGGTGCTGACCCGCACCGAGGACATGCTGACCACCATGCCCGCCCCCGGCACGCAGATCACCGTGAAGCTCGGGGCCGACGCGGACGGAACCATCGTCGGGCTGGATGTGCATGCCGTGATCGAGAACGGCGTGTTCCGCTTCGGGCACGCGGGCATCATCGCCACGATCATCGGCGGGATGTACCGCTGCGCGAACGTGCGGATTCGAACGCAGGAACTCCTGCTGAACCGCGCGGCCAGCGGCGCGTACCGCGCGCCCGGCATGCCGCAGGCGCTGTTCGCGCTGGAGAGCGCCGTGGACGACCTGGCACAGCAACTGGGCACCGATCCCCTGGAACTGCGGGTGAAGAACGCCGTGCAGGCGGGCGACGCCACCGGCACCGGCCGCCCCTGGCCGGACATCGGCCTGCACGCCTGCCTGGAGAAGGTGCGCGAGCATCCGCTGTGGCTGGCGCGCGGACAGACGCCGAACGAGGGCGTGGGCCTCGCCATCGGCGGGTGGCCCGGCGCGTTCTCCCCCACCGGGGCCGTGTGCCGAGTGGACACCGACGGCACCGTCCGCCTGCACGTGGGCAGCGTGGACATCAGCGGCGTGCACTCCTCCATGGTGCTGATCGCCGCCGAGACGCTGGACGTCGATCCGGACACCATCGAGATCGTGCAGGGCACCACCGACAGTGGCCCATACGCGCCCGGCTCTGGCGGCTCGCAGATCACCATCAGTCTGTCCGGCGCAGTGCTCGACGCGAGCACACAGGTCAAAACCCAGCTCCTCGACCTGGCCGCCCGGCACTTCGAGGCGCACCGCGACGACGTCGAGCTGGCGCAGGGCCACGCCCGGGTCGCCGGTGTGCCCGACAAGAGCATCAGCATCGGGAAGCTCGCCGCCCTCGGGCAGCGCACGCCCGGCGGCCCCGGCCCCGTCGTCGCCGAGGGCCGCGCCGCCCTGAAGGCCGGAGCGCCCGGCTTCACCGCGCAGCTCGTGCACGTCCGCGTCGACCCGGACACCGGGCACGTCACGCTGCTCGGCGCGGCCACCATCCAGGACGTCGGGTACGCCCTGAACCCCATGCTGGTGGAAGGACAGATGCAGGGCGGCATGGCGCAGGGCCTCGGCATCGGCCTGTACGAGGGCCAGCGCTTCGAACACGGCACCCTCGGCAACCCGAACTTCATGGAGTACGCCTTCCCCACCGCCACCGACATTCCCCCCATCGACGCCGTGCTGGTCGAACAGCCCTCGGAGCACGGGCCGTTCGGGGCGCGCATCGTGGGTGAACCGCCGATTACGGCCGGGGCGGCCGCCCTTGCCAACGCGATCAAGGACGCGGTGGGCGTCCGCGTCACGGCACTGCCAGTGACTGCCGAGATGGTGTGGAGCCTGATGCAGAACGCCTGATGGCTTGGGTGGCGCCGACAGCTGAACACTCGCACCCAATGCGGGCTGTTCCGCCGTCGGCGCCGTTGACCTGCGATGAGATATCCGGTCACACTGTGAAGGAATACACACGGTGTCCGATCTCCAGGGTGGCATACCGGTATTCCTGGCGCCGCGGCCGCACGTTCGCCCTGACCCGAGCACGGTGGCTGCCCTACTCAGGAAGCCGCTCTGGAGCCTGTCATGTTCACGCTCTTGTCCACGTCGGCCCGGCCTGCCCTCCGCCTCCGCTCCCTCCTGACGGCCACGGCGCTGTTCGTCCTGCTGCCCACCCTCACCGGGAGGGCTCCACAGGACGCCCAGGCGCAGGCGGTCAGCGGCCCCACCCAGACCCTGGTCATCAACTACCCGAATTCCGGCGTGCTCTCCGGCAAGGTCGGCTCACCCATGTACAGGGGGCTGGTCTACGTGACCATCGTGCCTGCCAGCGCCGATCTCGTCCGGCAGTATGGTTCCGGACCGGTCGCCGCCACCGAACTCGGCCCCAGCCAGCGGGATGTCCGCACGCTGCCCCTCGGGACGTACGAGGTGCGGTACGCCGTCCGGAACGGCAGCGAGCTCAGAACCTTCATCCTGCGGGACGTCATCCTGCGCGCGGATCGGGGAAACGCGCTGGTCGTCGAGGTGAATACCGACGCCAAAACGACCATCGTCGGCGGCGACCTGTCGGCCCAGCAGATGGCCACCATGATCCGGCAGTTGCAGGCCCAGGTGGCCACCCTGCAACAGCAGGTCACCGCCCTGACCCCGAAGTAGACCAGCCGCCCTGGAGAGCGTTCCACCTTCTGAACGAACGCTCTGGGACGGATTCAGGCCAGAGCGACCGCACCGTGACGCATCAAAAAAACCGCCCCCACTCGGAGGGCGGTTTCTCGTGAACTGCTCGCGTTCAGTCTGCTGCGCTGCCGTGGCTGGTGGCGGCGATGGCTTCCCTCGCGGCCTTGTTCTTGGCCTCGATCTTGGCCTTGATCTTCTTCTGGGTGAATCCAGCCTCGCGTTCGCGCTGGTCGAGCACGCTGCGGATGAAGCGGATGTCGTCCTGAATACCGGGGATGACCACCTGTTCCAGCGCGTTCACGCGGCGCGAGGTCTTCTTGATCTCCTCACCGATGCGCCGGAGTTTGGTCTCGGTGCCGGCGACCTTGACGATGGCTTCCAGCACGCCGCCGAAGTCGGTGGAGGCCTGGATGGTGCGCGCGCCGACGTTGATCGGGCTGAAGGTCGAGACCTGGGTGCGTTCGGGCACGTTGATCTTGGGCACCTTCACGCCGTACAGGTTCTCGATCTGCATGTCGATCTGGTAGTCACTGCTGCCGGCGAGACTCAGGCTCTCGACGGCTTCAGGGCTGTCCCAGGCTTTCGCGCCGAACAGGCTGGTGTAGGCGCCCTTGCTGACGCCCGAAAGCTGTTCGCGTGCGGCGAGCGCGTCCTTGACCAGGGCGAAGAACTCGCCGATCAGGGCGTCACGCTTGCGCTTGAGCAGGTCGGCACCGCCGGACGCGGTTTTCAGGCTGGCTTTGCTGGCCAGCAGGGCGCTGCGGGTGGGGCTGATCTGTCCTGCCATGTGTGTTCACCTCCTGTCGTGGGTGAATGGGTGGTGCTGGGATGATAGGCGCTGGGCAAGCCCGGCTTCTACCATCCACGCTCCAATCAGACGCTCATGCTCCGGCCGCCGCGCCACATCTCGTCCATCGCCTGACCGTAGTACTTGTCGATGGAGTCCTTGGAGATCCGGGTGAGCTGGCTCTGCGGCAGCTTGCTCAGGATGCCCCACGCGACGGTCAGGCTGTCGTCGATGGAACGGTCCTGGTCGCCCTGGCCGATGAAGTACGTCTCGAAATCGTCGGCGAACTTCAGGTACAGCTTGTCGGTCTCGGTCAGCGCG
Organism: Deinococcus sp. KSM4-11; assembly: GCF_004801415.1. Classification (NCBI taxonomy): domain Bacteria; kingdom Thermotogati; phylum Deinococcota; class Deinococci; order Deinococcales; family Deinococcaceae; genus Deinococcus; species Deinococcus sp. KSM4-11. The sequence continues at coordinate 178,330 of NZ_SSNX01000003.1, forward strand.
TCTTCACCGGTGATGGCCACCAGTTTGCGCAGGTCGAGGCCGTTGGCGTACGCGGCGAACAGCTGATCGCTGATGTTCTTGTGGTCGGCGCGGGTCTTGCCCTTGCCGATGCCGTTGCCCTGGAGGCGCGACAGCGAGGGCAGGGGGTTGATGGGGGGAAACACGCCCTTGGAGTTCAGGGTGCGGTCGACCACGATCTGCCCTTCGGTGATGTAGCCGGTCAGGTCGGGGATCGGGTGGGTGATGTCATCGTCGGGCATGGACAGGATCGGCACCTGCGTGACCGAGCCGGGCTTGCCCTGCACCACGCCGGCGCGTTCGTACAGCGACGCCAGGTCCGTGTACATGTAGCCGGGGAAGCCGCGCCGACCAGGAATTTCTTCGCGGGCGCCGCCGATCTCGCGCAGGGCCTCGCAGTAGTTGGTCAAGTCCGTGAGGATCACGAGGACGTGGTAGCCGTGCTCGAAAGCCAGGTACTCGGCAGTCGTGAGGGCCATGCGGGGCGTCAGCAGGCGTTCCACGGCGGGGTCGTCGGCCTTGTTGAGGAACAGCACGCTGCGGGCCAGCGCGCCGGTTCGCTCGAATTCCTGCGTGAAGAACGACACTTCGCGCTGGGTCAGGCCCATGGCGGCAAACACCACGGCGAAGTCACCCTCGTGGCCGGGCACCTTGGCCTGGCGGGCGATCTGCGCGGCGAGTTCGTTGTGCGGCAGACCGGAGCCGCTGAAGATCGGGAGCTTCTGCCCACGGATCAGCGAGGTCTGCACGTCGATGGTCGAAATGCCGGTCTGGATGAACTCCTCCGGCTTGGCGCGCGCGGCGGGGTTCATGGGCTGGCCGTTGATGCTCTGGCGGCGCTCGGCGACCACTTCCGGCAGGCCGTCAATGGGGCGGCCCAGGCCGTCGAAGCGGCGGCCGATCATTTCCTTGCTCACGCCCAGGCGGGCCACGTCTTCGACGAGGCTCACGGAGGCGGTGGCGAGGTCGAGGCCGCGCGTTTCCTCGAACACCTGGATGACGGCGTTCTGGTCGGACACGCTGATGACCTGACCGCCGCGCATCTTGCCGTTCGCGTCCTTGATGTTCACGATGGCGCCGTACGCGAGGTCCGAGGCGGCGTTCACGAACAGCAGCGGCCCGGAGATGTAGGCGACGTCGTTGTATTCCTTTTGTAGGAGGGTCACGCTTTCACCGCCTTGAAGGTGGAATCGAGTTCACCGAGCACGCCGTCCGCGTAGGCCGCGAACTGATCCTCGGGCGTGTAGCGGGCGCGGGCGAGCTTCTCGATGACGGGGCTCTGGATGATCTCGTCTATGGTCGCGCCGCCCTTGAGGGCGATATCGGCCTGGTCGTAGAACTTCAGGAACATCCGCATCAGGCCGTAGTTCTTCGGCATGGACGCCGAGGCATCGACCGGATCGAAGCCGTTCTGCTGCAGGAAGTCCTGGCGCAGCATGCGGCCGGTCTCGATGATCAGGCGTTCGTTGTCCTGCAGGGCGTCGGGGCCGACGAGCTGCACGACTTCCTGCAGGGACGCTTCTTCCTGGAGGATGGTGCCGATGCGCTGGCGCAGCTCGGGGAAATCCTCGGCGATGTTCGCGCGGTACCACTTGTCGAGGATCGGCGTGAACAGCGAGTAGGAACCGTTCCAGTTGATGGCGGGGAAGTGGCGGCGGCGGGCCAGGCCTGCGTCCAGTCGCCAGAACGCGCCGGTGATACGCAGCGTGGCCTGCGTGACGGGTTCGGACATGTCGCCACCGGCCGGGCTGACGGCACCGATGATGGACACCGCGCCGTCCTCGCCGCCGAGGGTCTTGACCGCGCCGGACCGTTCGTAGAACGCGGCGAGCTTCGCGCCCAGGTAGGGCGGGTAGCCTTCTTCGGCGGGCATTTCTTCCAGGCGGGAGCTGATCTCGCGCAGCGCCTCGGCCCAGCGGCTGGTGCTGTCGGCCATCAGCGACACGCTGTAGCCCTGGTCGCGGAAGTACTCGGCGAGGGTCACGCCGGTGTACACGCTGGCTTCACGCGCGGCCACCGGCATGTTGCTGGTGTTGGCGATCAGGATGGTGCGGTGCATCAGGGGCCCGCCGGTCTTGGGGTCTTCCAGTTCCGGGAATTCCACCAGCACGTCGGTCATCTCGTTGCCGCGTTCGCCGCAGCCCACGTACACCACGATGTCGGCGTTGCCGTACTTCGCCACGGACTGCTGGGTCACGGTCTTGCCACTCCCGAAGGGACCGGGGATCGCGGCGGTGCCGCCCATGACCAGCGGGAACAGCACGTCCAGAATGCGCATCCCGGTGAGGAAGGGCAGGCTGGGGTCGAGCTTCTGGGCTACCGGGCGCGGCGCGCGCACGGGCCAGTAGTGGGCCATGCGGAGTTCCGTGCCATCGTCCAGTTTGGCGATGGTCTGGTCGATGTTGTACTGCCCGGCCGGCGCGATCCACGCGATCTTGCCGCCCTGGTCGGGCGGCGTGAGGATCTTGTGCGTGAAGCTGAATTCCGGCACGGTGCCCAGGATGGCGCTGCCGCCGACGGTGTCGCCGACGTTCACGCTGGGCGTGAAGTCCCACATCTGCTGGCGGTCAAGGCTGCTCACCTCGATGCCGCGCGCGATGAAGTCGCCGCTGGCCTCGCGGATCTTGCCCAGCGGGCGCTGGATGCCGTCGTAGATGCCGTTCAGCATCCCTGGCCCCAGTTCCACCGAGAGGGGAAGGTTGGTCGTCTGCACGGGCTCGCCGACGGTCAGGCCGGACGTGTCCTCGTACACCTGCACGAAGGCGGTGTCGCCGTCGAGGCGGATGATCTCGCCCACGAGGCGCTCGCTGCCCACGCGCACGATGTCGTACATTTTCGCGCCGTACATGCCCTTGGCGATTACGGCCGGGCCTGCGATGCTCTGCACGACGCCGCTCTTGTTCTGCGTCATTTGGTGCTCCTTAGGGAAAGAGGTCGGGGGCGGGGTTGTCGGGGCGTTCAGTCTGCACGCTGTGGCCGCCACACACCCTGACCTCGGTTACAGCTTGATGTCGAAGCCGATGGTGTCGCGCACGAGTTTGCCCATGTACGCCTTGGCGTCCACGGTGTCGGGCGAGAAGGCGTCCTTCAGGCTGGGGATGGGGAGCAGGATCGGCAGTTCCCGGCCGCGCATGAGACGGGCCGTGCTGCTCGCCGGATCGGGGATCAGGCTGGTGTCCACGGCCACCAGACCGTAGTCGCCGTCCGTGATCAGCTGTTCCAGCGCCTGCTGGGCCTGTTCGGGCGTGGTGGCCACGACCTCGGCCCCGGCGAGGCGGAAGCCGGTGGCGGTCTCGTGGTCGGTCAATACGACGACTTTACGCACCTTCCAGCTCCTTTTGCAGTTCGTCCTTGCTCAGACCGTAGAACTTCGCGCGGCCGATCAATCTCAGCCGGGCGATCTCCTGTTCCTTGCGGCGCAGGAAGTCCAGGGCCACGCCCGGCCCCAGGGCGTCGGCCATGGCCACGTTGCGGCTCGCCTCGTCCAGCAGGCGGCGGGCGACCGCCTCGGCACTGCCCAGATCCGGCGCCTCGGTGACGGCCTGCAGATCCGGCGCGGACACGGAGTTGTCCCCGCCCGCGATCCGCAGGAAATCGGCCTCGGTCACGTCCCGCCCGCCCGGAATGAAGTACCGGGCGTTGGGCGCGCCGCCGCGCAGCTGCCGCGCGATCAGGATGTTGCGCACGTCGATCTCGCGGGTGAAGTAGCGCCGCACGTTGGTGCCGCGCACGCCCGCCAGCACCGCGCGGTAGTACCCCTGATCCAGCGCGACTTCCAGGTCGAGCAGCGTGCTCGCCCCGCCGCTGACGGCCGCGCGCAGGATGGAGCCCAGTTTTCCGCCCGCGACCGAGAGGGTCTGCGCGAGGCTGGGCACGTCCGCACTCTGGGCCGCCCCTTGCAGGACGCTCCAGGGAATGGTGCCCGCCGGAAGCAGGCCCGCCACGATGTCGTCGGCGCTGCGGCCGTTCTGCACGCCGCGCACCAGCGTCTTGACGTTCTGGAGGTCGTAGCGCAGCAGCAGCGCCTCGATCTCCTGGGCGGGTTGCCCGGTGGCAATCGAGCGCAGCTGCTGGATGGCCTTCAGGGAGTTGCGGCTCAGGGCCTCGTCGAGCTGGCCCAGGCCGGCGCCCTGCGCGGTGGCATCGCCCAGATCCTCGCGCAGAGGCGTTTCGCTGATCTGGCGCAGGAACTCCTGGTAGTTCACGGTGCCGGCGGCCTCATCCATGGATCGGGACTCGACCAGCGCGGTGCGCATCATGCGCACGCGGCCGTTGATGTACCCGTAGGGGTTGTTCACGTGCTTCCCCCTCAGCCTTCCGCGAGCATGCGCGAGACCTGGGCGCTCAGTTCGGCGCGGCTGGCGTTCAGGCGGCCCAGCAGGGTGTTCTGCACGCTGGATTTGCCGCCGGGGCCGACCAGACGCACGCCGGTCTTGACGCTCTCGTTCGCGCGCAGTTCCAGGGTCTTGCCGAGCTGCGAGAGCGCGGCGCGCACGGCGTCATGTTCGGCACTGGCGGCCTCGATGACCTCGGCGCTGGGCAGGGCGGCCAGGCCCTCGCTGATCAGCTTGGCGAGCACCTGCGGGTACTCGGGCGCGGTCGTGGCCGAGTGCAGGTAGTCCTCGGCGGCCTTGAAGGCCTGCACCTGCAGGCTGTCGCTCGCGGAGAGCCGCTGGGCGTTGGCGTCCAGGTCGGCCGCCGAGCGCGCGCGGGTCAGGCCGGCGGCGTAATCGGTCGCCAGAGCGCGGGTGCGGCTCTCGACCATGCTCCTGGCGCGTTCCTGCGCCTGGGCGACGATCTGTGCGGCTTTCGCCTGCGCGTCCTCGCGGATGCGCGTGATCTCGCCCTGAATTTCGGTTTCGAGAATGTCCCCTAGGCTCATGTCGCTGGCCTCCTTACTTGAGGAGGAAGAAGCCGACGAAGCCGAAGATGACCAGCGTTTCCGGGATGAAGAACCAGATGGCCATCTGACCGAACTTCTCGGGACGCTCGGCCACGACGCCCGCGGCGGCGGCGCCGATGGGGCCCTGCGCGAGGCCGGTGCCGACGGCGCCCAGGCCCAGCGCGAGGCCCGCGCCGATGGCCTTGAGGCCCGCGGTGGTGGAGTCGGTGGTGGCAGCGGTGGTCGCGGCGTCCTGAGCGAAGGCCGAGGTGGCGAAGGTCATCAGGGCGAGGGCGGGCAGGTACTTGGCGGCGTTGAAAGCAGTGTTCTTCATATGGTTCCTCCGAAAGGTGGGGTTATTTCCGTGCCGCGGGGGCAAAGGGAGCGTAGCGGGTGCCGGTTTCCTGGTAGAAGCCGGTGGGGTTGAGGTATTCGACCCAGACGAGTCGGATGGGCTGCATGACGTGACCCAGGATCGTCAGGGCGAACAGGAACAGGTGGACGATGAAGCCCAGGATGATGCCCAGCAGCGGCCCGATGATCGGGAGCACGCCGCCCAGGCCCCAGCCGACGTCGGTGGCGAGGTTCGCGAGGATCGCGGCGGCCACGCCGACCGCGAACAGTCGGGTAAAGGAGATGATGTTGCCGCCGTTGGAGAGCAGCTCGATCAGCATCAGCGGGGTGCGGCTGGCGAACAGGCCGATCACGAACACGATGAAGCCCACGATCATCAGCAGCACGAGGGGATTGCCGAAGTTCGAGAGCGCCCCGAAGTTCTGCCCGGCCTTGGACACGTAGGCAAGCATGATCAGGCCGATCAGGCCGCCCAGCATGCCCACCGCTTCCCAGAAGTGGTGCATGTGCTTGTGCTTGTACGTGAGCTGCGCCTTGAGGCCCCAGCTCCACAGCATGAAGATCACGCCCACGGCGATGCAGATCAGCATGATGGTGTTGCTGAATTCGGGCAGCACGCGCGGGAAGAGGATCGGGATGAGGCCCGTCTCGTGCGCTTCCCCGGCGCCCAGCGTGACGCCCCAGACGCGGTGGATCAGCTCGGGATTGACGTAGAAGACGTGCAGCTTCTCCAGGATGTTGCCGAAGAACTCGCCCGTGAGGAAGCCCCACAGGATGCTCCACAGGCTCATGGTCTGCAGCACCACACCCACGCGCTTGAGGGTCGCGGGATCGAGGGTGATACCCAGCAGGCCGATCGGCAGGCTCTCGCCGCGCCGGGCCTTGGCGAGGCCCCACAGAGCGGCCACCAGGAACAGCAGGCCGAAGCCGATGTCCGCGACGATGAAGCCGAAGAACAGTGGGAAGAACCACGCCACGACCCATGACGGATCGAAGGTGCCGTACTTCGGGGGATCGCTGATGTTCAGCATGAACTCGAAGTTCTCGGTGTACGCGCCGTTCTTCAGCTGCACGGGCACGCCGTCGCCGTGGTGGGCGTCGACGGGGTGCAGTTCGTACACGGCGCTCTGCTTGTAGGGCTCCAGCGCGCGCTGCATGTCGGCCACGCGGTCTTCCGGCACGTAGCCCTGGAGCACGAACCCGTACTTGCCGCGGGCCGTCTGGGCGCGGGCGTCGTCGATGCCCACCCGGTCGGCCAGCGCGTCGCGGATGGAGGTCAGCACGCCGCCGTGCTGCGAGGCCAGTGCGGCCTTCTCGCGGGCGACCTGTTCCAGCGCCTGCGGGTTGTTCCGCGCCACGGCCTCGAAGGCCGAGGCGACCTCGGAGAGCGGGAGCCGCTCGAAGCGGCCCGGCAATCTCAGTTCACCCAGGCGGGCCTTGCCGAGCGCCACGCGGGCCCGCTCACGGTCCGCCTTGAGCACCGCAACAACCACAGCCGTCTGGCGGTCGCTCACGCGCTGGGTGCCGATCTCGAAGCGGTCACCGAGTTCAGCCTTCAGGGCGTCCTGCGCGGCCTGCAACTCCGCCGGCTGCTCGACCGTCAGGGGAATGACGGCCACGCGGGCGCTGCGATCCACGCCACCGGCCGCGCGGGCCAGGGCGGTCACCACGTCGGCGTAGGTGCGCTGGGTGTCCAGATCGCTGCGCAGCGCGGTTTCACGGTCGCCCAGCGCACCGGCGGGACCGGCGGCCTGCTCGACCAGCGCGCTCCACTGCTCCTCGGCGGGCAGGGCGGCGCGCGGGGCGCGCGAGGCGTCGAGTTCGCCTAGCGTGCTTTCCGTGCGGGCCAGCAGACGTTCGGCGTCGCGACGGTCCTCGGCGGCCTGCCCGGACAGGGGGCCGCTCTGGAAGCCCTGTGCTTCCAGCGGAATGATGTGCAGCACGCCCACCTGCTGGAGGGCCTGCATGACCGCGCGGCTGTCACTCTGACGGCCGGCGACGACCACCTGCTGCATGGGGTTGATCACGGCAGCACCGCCCTCATGATGGTTTCCACCGCCTGGCCCAGCTTGTCGCCAGCGCGGGTTCGCGTGGCCTGCGCCTGCTCGCCCGCCTGCGCCCTTGCCGCGTCACGGATCGACTGCATTTCTGCGGACAGCTTCTGCTCGTGCGCGGCCTGGAGGGCCTTCACCTGAGCCTCCGCGTCCCGCACAATGCCGGCCGCCTGCGCCTCGGCAGCGTCCACGGTCTGCTTTGCCTGCGCGCGAGCCGCTTCGATCTGCGCGTCCAGCGCCGCTTCCCGGCTGGCCAGTTCACTTAAGACTCGACTTGAGACGTCCAAAACCCACTCCTCCTTTCCCGATGTACTCCCCGCGCACTCCGCTCCAAAAGCCCCATCCTGAGGGGATGAGGTCTGGGTCGTCTTGCACAGGGTTTCCGGTGGCCCGACCTACTTGTAATAATTGCGTCAGACTCAGCCCGCATCGTAACACAGCCCTGAAATAGAGCCGGGGGGCAAGCGTCCCTGTGCACGCTGTTCCGGCGCCACCACGCGCGGAAGCGGGCCTGCCCCGGCGAATCCGGCCCGATCCCGTTTCATCTGGGCGTGAGGTCAGGGCCACATGATCGCCGGTTCGGCCCGGTGCACTCGGCCACGGTGGTCGTCCCGGCAGGCCGGGCGTCTATGCTCAGGGGATGAAAGAGATCATCGAGACGCCCAGTGCCCCCGCGGCCATCGGCCCGTACAGCCAGGCCATCACCTTCGGGAACCTGGTGGTGACCAGCGGGCAGATTCCCCTCACGCCGGCCGGCGACCTGGTGGAGGGCGGCATCACGGAGCAGACCGAGCAGGTGATCGCCAACCTCAGGGCCGTGCTGGCGGCGGCCGGCACCGATCTCGACCGGGTCGTGAAGACCACCGTGTTCCTGGCCGACATGGCCGAGTTCGCCGCCATGAACGCCGTGTACGGAGCGCACTTCAAGGCGCCGTACCCGGCCCGCAGCACCGTGCAGGTGGCGCGCCTGCCCCGCGACGTGCGGGTGGAGATCGAGGTGCTGGCCGAGCGGCACTGACAGAAAGCCAATAGCCGCGGCGAAGCCTGAGTCGAGTTCCTGCCCCCGGCCCTGTACGCCTTTTGTGCCTCAACTCTCGACGCTGCCACGCGGCGCGTGCCATGCTGCGCGCCATGGTCGTCCTGCCCGTCCGCTTCGAGCGCAGCCCACGCCTTCACTCCATGCTGAGTGAGGAGGCGTATGCGGTCGGAACGAAGGTCGTCGTGCAGGGCAAACGCGGGCCGGAGGTGGCGACCGTGCGCGGGGAGGCCAGCGACCCACACCCATCCGAACGGTATGGTGCGGTGCTGCGGGCCGCGACTCCGGGCGATCTGGAACGCTGGGAGGAACTGCACCGTGCGGGCGAGGATCTGAAGTGGCTGCTGCGGGCCCGGGCGCGGGAACGCAGCCTGCCAGTGAAGCTGGTGGCCGTGGAATTCACGCTCGACGAGAGCCTCGTGACCGTCAGTTACAGCGCCGACGAGCGCATCGAACTGACCAGCCTGATCGGCGAGGTGCGGTCGCAGACGCGGGCACGCGTGAACTTCGCGGCAATCGGGCCGCGCGAGCAGGCGCAGATGCTGGGCGCGCTGGGGGCCTGTGGGCGCGAGAACTGCTCCAGCACGCACCTGCAGGACTTCGCGCCGGTCAGCATCCGCATGGCGCGCGACCAGCAGTTGCCGCTGAATCCGGAGAAGCTGTCCGGGCCGTGTGGGCGGCTGTTGTGCTGCCTGCAGTTCGAGCACACGCAGTACGTGGACCTGTTGAAGAACCTGCCGCGCAAGAACGCGAAGGTCTGTCACGACGGCAGCGGCGCGTGCGGGAAGGTCACCAAGCTGCACCCCCTGAGCGGCACGGTGGATGTCCTGACCGAGCAGGGCATGCTGATGGGCGTGGTCGCCACGGAACTGCGCCGCGCTCCGGACGAGGGCCAGAAGGCGGGCGGCGAGCGGGGGGGCAAATCCCCCCGCCAGCAGGGCACAGACGCCTGAGCGCGCAGGCGTGAGCTGGAACCGGAACCGGTACACTCCGGGGCATGACCGGCACCCTGGACGCAGTTGAACACAAGCTTGCCGTGCCGCCCGCCGCGTCGCAATGGAGCGCGTATGCGCCGGGCTTCCGGGCGCTGCTGGACGAACCGCTGGACGCCCCGGCCGTTCCCGGCTGGCTGACGCGTTGGAGTGAGTTGTCCTCCACACTGGCCGAGGTGGCCGGGAAGCTCTCCACGCACGCCGACCTGCACACGGATCAGCCGGACGTGCAGCAGCGGTACCAGTCCTTCCTGGCGGACGTGATGCCCAATGCGGAGCGAGCTGATCAGGCCCTGCGGGAAAAACTGCTGGCCGTGCCCGGGTACACGCCGGCGGCGGACTTCGCGCTGACCTACCGCCGGTTCCGGGATGCGGCGGCGCTGTTCCGCGAGGCGAACGTGGAGCTGGGCGTGATGCACGAGCAGCAGAAGAACCGGCATTCGGTGATCACCGGGAACCAGTCGGTGACCCTGGACGGCGAGGCCCTCACGATTCCGCAGGCCCGCCAGCGGCTGGACAGTCCGGATCGCGCTGCGCGGGAGAGCGCGTGGCGGGCCCTGTCAGACAGCAACCTGCGGGTCTCGGCCGCGCTCGATGAGGTGATGCTCGATCTGCTGGTCACGCGACGACAGCTGGCACGCAACGCGGACGAGCCGGATTTCAGGGCGTACCAGTGGCGGGCGCTCGACCGGGTGGATTACACGCCGACCGACTGCCGCGCTTTCCACGAGGCCGTGCAGGTCGAGGTGGTGCCGGTGCTGGCTGGGCTGGTGGAGCAGGTGGCCGCTCAGCTGGAGCTGGACACGGTGCGCCCCTGGGATTACAACCGCAATACCCTGCTGGATCCGGAGGGCCGCGCGCCCCTGATCCCGTTCAGCGGGGCGGAGGAGCTGGAGGATCTGGCCGCCGACGTCTTCACGAAGCTGGACGGAGATCTGGCCGGGCGCTTCGCGTACATGCGGGGGCACGGTCTGCTGGATCTGGAATCCCGGCCGGGCAAGATGACGCACGCCTACTGTCAGTACTTCCCGACCCGCAACGAGCCCTTCGTGCTGATGAACGTGGTGGGCAGCGCCGAGGACGTGCGCGTGCTGTTCCACGAGGTCGGACACGCCTTCCACGGTTTTTACAGCGGCGAGAGCCAGCCGCTGTTGTGGAACCGCTGGAGTCCCACGGAATTCGTGGAGATTCCGAGCATGGCCATGGAGTTCCTGACGCTCGACCATCTGGGCGGCGTGTTCCCGACAGAAGCGCTGGCCCGGTACCGCACCTCGCAGCTTCAGGGTGTGGTGGCCTTCCTGCCGTGGGCGGCTCAGATGGACGCCTTCCAGCACTGGCTGTACCACGACGCGCCGCAGGGCGTGGACATCGCGGCCCTGGACGCAAAGTGGCTGGAACTCGACCGGGTCTACCACGGCTTCGTGAACTGGGACGGCCTGGACGAGCGGGTGCGCGCGAAGGGCTGGCAGTATTACCACATCTTCCAGGTGCCGTTTTATTACATCGAGTACGCCATGTGTTATCTGGCGGCCGTGGGCGTGTGGCGGGCCGCGCAGGCGGATGAAGCCGCGGCCCTGGACGGGTACAAAGCCGCCCTGCGGCTGGGCAGCGCGGCCAGCGTGCCGGAGCTGTACCGGGCGGCCGGGGTGGAGTTCCGCTTCGACCGGGAGTACATCCGGGGCCTGATGACCTTCCTGACCGGGCAGCTCCTGCCGGACGCGGCGACCTGACCGCACAGCCACCGGCGGCCTCAGCTCACGGGGGCCGCCGGTGTGCTAGCGCTCAGTACTGGTAGGTGGTCGTCTCGCTGACGTTCACGCGAACCGTCCGGTCGGCTCCCCGGTCGACCGTGACGGTCACGCTGCTGGCTCCCTTCACGAGCACGCCCTGGAAGCCGCTGGCCGTCGAGACACTCTGCTGGATGGCGTAGCCCTGGCCCTCAAGGTCGCCCAGCTTCTGGTCGTAGGCGCTGCGGGCCGGATCCTGCATGGGTAGGCCGGTCACCGCGCCGAGCAGGTTCCCGAGGAAGTCCAGCACCGTGCCACCGGTGCCGGAGGGCGTGACGGGCGGGGTCGGCACGGGCCGGGGCATGGGGACGGGCGCGCGGAACTGCGGCACCAGATCCACGTTCAGGGTGGTGACGGCGCCGGAGCGGATGGTGACGCTGCCCGCGTAGTCGCGGTAGCCGCGCGCCTGCACCCGCACCGGGTACGTGCCGGAGCGCAGGTTGCCGTAGGTGGCGTTGCTGCCCCCCAGCGGCTGCCCGTTCAGCAGGACGGTGGCGCTGACGTTCGTGCCGACGAACAGGCTGCCGGTCGTGACGGGGTTCACGGCCGCGACCGTGTAGAACGCGGTGTCACTGACCCACGAATTCTGCGGCAGGGGGTTCACGACGATGCTCAGGGCCTGGGCCAGCCCGGCCTGCGTGCTGGCGTTCACGGTCGCAAAGCTGTCCTGCTGGGTCTTGAAGGCACTGAGCTCGCCCAGGTTCAGCGGGCTGACGCTGGCCAGCGCGAGCACCTTGCTCTGCCCAGCCGGGCCGTCCACGGTGTACGTGAAGCCGTCACCGGGAGCGGGGAAGGCGCGGGTGGTGCCGGCCTTCACGAAGTTGTCGCCGCCCAGCCGGTTCGGGAGGATCTGATCGACCGCGCCGCTCGGGTCGAGGTTGAACAGGTACACGTAGGCGTCGCGGTTCACGCTGGCGCGGATGATGATGCCGTCTCCGATGCGGTACGCGGGGTTCTGGCTCCCGGTGGCGTCCCGGTCGACCCGCACCGATACGTTCAGGTCAGGCGCACTGGGGTTGACGATGATGCTCTGAGCGCTGATCCTCGCCTGCGCTCCAGCGGTCGAGAGGGCGGAGAACGCGGTCAGGGCCAGCAGGGCGGTGGCGGTGGTCTTCATGGGGTGCAGTGTGGAGACAGCAATTGACGGCCCGCTGATGGGGTCTGACGGCGCACTCAGAATCCGGGGGTGCTGGCGGGTGGATCAGGCGGACGGCAGCGTCAGGCCGCGCAGCCACGCGGCGGTGAGGTCGGCATCCTGCGCGGTGAGTTCATGTCCGGCGGCCAGCAGGTGCTCCTCGACGTTCGCGCCGACGGATGTCAGATACGGCACGACGGGCGCGGCGAAGGGCTGGTACGAATCGCGGGCGCCGCTGGTCACGAGCACGGGGAGGCCGTTCAGGGGCGTTCCCGGCGGCTCGTCCATGGGCATCACGGGGCGCAGCAGCACCGCCCCCGCCCAGGCGTCTGGATGCCAGGCGAGGCTCGCCAGGGCGATGTTCGCCCCGTTGCTGTAGCCCAGGGCCACGACCTTCGTCGCGTCCAGGCCGTATGCCTGCGCGGCCTGGGCGACGAAGTGCGCGAGCGCCGCCCCCTCGGACAGCAGGTGGGGCTGGTCGTAGGCCGTGGCGGTGAAGCGCCGGAAGAAGCGCGGTGAGCCCTCCTCCAGCGATCGGCCCTGCACGCCCAGCAGGGTCGCGGTCGGTGCGACCTGCCGTCCGAAGTCCAGGAGCTGATGCTCGTTCCCGCCCGTGCCGTGCAGCAGCAGCAGGGTCAGGTCGCCCGTGCCGCGTTCCAGATGATGAATCCAGTTGAGGTCTGTCATGTGCGCTCCAGGGGGTAGAAACTTCAGTCGATCGGCTTGAGGTTCGCCACGATCTGCTCGCGGCGGGCTTCCAGAAAGGGGGCCAGGACGATCTTGTCGCCCAGGGTGGCCATGTCCTCGTCCACGCCGAAGCCGGGGCCGTCGGTGGCGATCTCGTACAGGATGCCGTTGGGCTCCCGGAAGTACAGGCTGCGAAACCAGTAGCGGTCCACCTCGCCGCTCGTCTGGAGGCCGAAATGCCGGAAGTGCTCGGTCCAGGCGTGGTACTCGTCCTCGTTCGGGGTGCGGAAGGCGACGTGGTGCACGCCGCCCGCGCCGGGCGTGGCGGGGGAAAGGTCTGGCCGCACGGCCACGTGCAGTTCCGCGTGCGGGCCGCCGCCGGCGCCCATCTCGTACACGTGCACGGTGTGCGCGGGGCTCTCGGGATCGGGGTACTCGCGCACGGGACGTAGGTTCATGACCTTCTGGAGCACCACATCGGTATTGCGCAGGTTCGGTACGGTCAGGGTGATTGCCCCCAGGCCCCGGATCTGGTGCTCGGCAGGCACGGGACTGCCTGGCCAGGGGGTCGGCGGATCGCCCGCGCCGCCGTCCGTGACGAGCATCAGGCGCTGGCCCTCGCGATCCTCGAAGTCCAGCACATGGCGGCCGTCGCGCTCCACGATCTCGCCATGCGCCACGTTCAGGTCGCCCAGGCGGCCCTGCCAGTACGCGAGACTCGCGTCGTCCCTGACGCGCAGGCCGGTGCGGGTCACGGTGTTGTTCCCGCGCCGTTCGCGGGGCACGTTCCAGTCGAAGAAGGTGATGTCCGTGCCGGGATGCCCGACGTTGTCGGCGTAGAACAGGTGGTAGGCGCTGACGTCGTCCTGGTTCACGCTGCGCTTGACGAGGCGCATGCCCAGATCCTGGGTGTAGAAGCGTTTGTTCTCGCGGATGTTCCCGGAGACGGCGGTCAGGTGGTGGAACCCGGTGAGGTTGAGGGTCATGGTGTCTCCTGGGAGGGTCAGACGGTGAGGGGGCGCAGGTGGGCTTCGATGGTCGCGCGGCGCGCTTCGAGGAAAGGCGGCAGGGCCAGCCGCACGCCCAGGTCATCCACGGATTCGTCGGTGGTGAAGCCGGGGCCATCCGTGGCGAGTTCGATGACCAGGCCGTTGCCGTCCTTGATGTAGATGCTGCGGAAGTAGTGCCGGTCGACCAGACCGCTGTTGCCGAAGCCCTGATCCGCCAGGTGCAGCAGCCAGCGGGCCATGTCCTCCTGGTCGTGGACGCGCAGGGCGACGTGGTGGACACCGCCGGCACCGGGTTTCGCGCGCGGCAGGTCGTTCCGGACGGTCACGTGCAGTTCCGCGTGGGGGCCACCGTCCGCCATTCCGTACACGTGGGTCGGGTGCCCGTCCAGAGCGTACACGCGCGCTTCTTCGAGATTCAGGCCGCGCGTCAGGAGGTCGTGCGTGGGGCCCAGATCCGCGACCGTGAAGGCGCTGTAGCCGAGGCCCTGAATCTGATCGTCGTCGGGCACGTCGGTGTGCGGGTTCGGCTCGCCGCGCGGCCCCTCTCCCCCGTCGTCGATCAGCGACAGGCGGGTGCCGTCCACGTCCTCCAGGTCGAGGTGCAGGCGGCCGTCCCGGACGTGGATCTCCCCATGGGGTACGCCCAGGTCGTCCAGGCGGGCCGCCCACGCGCTCAGGGCCGGTGCGCCCGTCACGCGGAAGGTCGTGCGGGTGATCGCGTCCACACCCCGGTGCTCGCGGGCCGCGCGGGGAAAGTCGAAGAAGGTCATGTCGGTGCCGGGACTGCCCACGCCGTCGGCGTAGAACAGGTGGTACATGCCGGGCGAGTCCTGGTTGACGGTCTTCTTGACCAGCCGCAGGCCCAGAGAGCGCGTGTAGAAGTCGTGGTTCGCGGCGATGTCGGCGCTCAGGGCGCTGACGTGGTGAAGCCCGCCCAGCGGAGCGGGCCATCGAGTCGGCAGGGTGGTCATGGGGTGTCCTCCTGAAAGCGCGTCCAGAGACCGGCGAGCAGTTCGGTCTCCTGCGGGGAGAGCTTGTCGAGAAACCGGCGGCGCACCTCGCGCAGGTGACGGGCGTGGATACGGCGCAGTTTCTCCTCGCCGATGGAGGTCAGGTAGACCTCCCAGCCACGGCCGTCTTCGGGGCAGCGGCGGCGGCCGATCAGACCCAGACGCTGCACCTTGTCGGCCAGTCGGGTCAGGCCGCCCCCGGAGAAGCGCAGCGTGCGGGCCAGTTCGGTCATCCGCATGCCGCTCAGCCCCGCCTCCTGCAGGGTGGTGAGCAGCTCGTACGCCGGAAGGTTCAGGTCGTCCCGAGCGAGTTCGCTGTCCAGGCCCTTCCAGAGGGTGTCGTGCGCGTGCAGGAAGCCGCGCCAGGCCTGCTTTTCGGTGGGAGTGAGGTTCAGCATCGGGCGCTCCTGGCCGGGTTGCGTGCTCCTTCCCGGCGATGACCAGAATATACTTGCTTTGCAAAGCAAATTCAAGTGGGGGAATGGAACTGGTTGCAGAACCAACGTCCCACACACGCTCAGACCCGCTGGCCCCGGCTCGAGCCCCGCGTAACGCCCCCTGCGATCAGATGCGCGGCCCGCAGCGGCTCGGGAATGCGGCCCGTGACCGTCAGGGCGGCCAGCGCTTCTTCCGCCTGCGTGGGCGTCAACCCGGCGCGCTGCACCCACACGCCCGCGCAGGACTCCATCTCCCCGGCCGCCTGCACCAGCCGCCACTTGCGCGCCCCGCCGGGCACATGCGCCAGGAGCGCTATCCGCACCGCCTCCAGATTCGGCGGCCGGCGGGCCACGACCAGTATCGGGCAGCCCGTGGCCTCGTACAGCGCCGCGATCTCCACCACGTTGAAGCCCGCCAGCGCGATGCCCTGAAGGAGGATCAGCCGCACCTGCTCGCCCGCCAGGACGGTCAGCCGGGCCAGTTCGGCCGTGCTGTTGCGGCCGTCGCGCCGCACCCGTCCGGACACCACGCCGTGCAGCGTCCGACCCGCGTAGACCGCGCCGAACACGCGGACGTCGCCCCGCCAGGCACGGCCGAAAGGAGCGTCGTCGAAGCCGATGGCATGCACCCCGTTCACCCGTGCAGGCTATCCGCCAGTTGGCCCATGCACTTCTGACCATCCGGAGTCACACTGCGGCCATGACCGCACTGTCCCGTAACGAACTGAAGGCCACGGCCTTCGACCCCCGCAGCGCCCCGCAGGAACAGCGACTCGCGGTCGGCCGGTTGCTGCGCGATGCCTTCGTCTTCGCCTACCCCGGCGATCCGCCGCCGCTGCCCGAGAAAGAGGCGATCAGCCTGGCCCAGCTGAACCCGGACGAGCAGATGGATCACTTCGTGGTCTGGGACGGAGACCGGGCCGTCGGCTGGGCCAAGCTGGGGTACGACCTCAAGCAGAACACCCACTCCGCCCACGCGCGCATCGTGGTGCACCCCACCAGGCGCCGTCAGGGGCTCGGCACCCGCCTGTGGGCCGCGCTGCGCGAGGTCGCCGACCGCGAGGGCCGCCGCGTGGTCATGGCGGGCACGTCCAGCCGCTCGCCGGCGGGTGAGGCGTTCGCCGAGCACCTGGGGGCCGAGGCTGCGCTCCCCAACCGGCAGAGCCAGCTTGACCTGAGCACCGTGGACGCTGACCTGCTGGCCCGCTGGCAGACTCGGCCGGACGGTGACCCGTACCGCCTGCACGTCTGGCGCACCATCCCGGACGAGTACTTGGAGCGCATGGCGGACATGATGATGGTTATGAACACCGCACCGCGCGGCGACCTGGAGATGGAGGACTGGACGATCACCACCGACATGATCCGGGCGTGGGACGCCATGCTGGAGGAGGCCGGCGAGGTGCGCTTCCTGATGGCGGTCGAGGACACGCGCAGCGGACAGATCGACAGCTTTACGGAGATGTTCTGGCAGCCGGAGCGGGCCGCCCTGCTGCACCAGGGGGCGACCGGCGTGCGTCCCATGGCACGTGGCCTGGGCCTGGGCAAATGGGTGAAGGCGGCCATGATCGAGCATGTCCGGAGGCAGTGTCCGGAAGCCCGCTTCGTCCGCACCAACAACGCCACGGTCAACGAGGCCATGCTCGGCATCAACGAGGCCATGGGCTTCGAGCCCTGGGCGACGTTCACAGAGTGGCAGCTCAAGCTTTCATGAAGCAGATGATCTCGTGTCCACCGTACACTAAGCATACCCAACAATCGAATCCGACCGGGTGAAGTCGGCGGGTACCCCGCAACAAGAGCGGGGTTTTTTCATGCCGGTCGGAATCGAAAGGATGCGAAGCGCTCACTAACCTGGCCTGACCCCATACCGACCTACACCGCAACACTGTGCGGGTCGGGTTCATCCAAGGCACCCCTATCGCAGTCGCAACGACGGTCTGTCCAATCCGCGGCGGATTCACCGCACTCACCAAGCCCGACCGCGCCGAGCCTGCCAGTCTCAATATAACTAGGGCGTGTTCTCATGGGCCAGGGTCAAGTCTGGTCCTCGCCTGTGAGTACCTGACTCACGAACGCACGCGTCGACATTCCTTCCGGAAGGCCCGGAACAGGTAGATCTAACTCAAGCACCTGTAACCCTTGCTCATCTGCTACCTCAACCGTGCTGCCTGGCGCCGCGAAGAGCGTCACGTCCTGCTCGCCCCAAACGAATTCAACCTCTTGTGCACGCACACCGTGAACCGTCACGGTGACCGTCACACCGCTCAGGAGCACGACCTCTTCCCCCCACGGCTCCAGCACCAACGTCACGTCGTGCGGCTTGTCATTGCGAGCTTGTAAAACAATGGGAAGGGGGTCAGGAGAAGGCTTCATGCCCGTATTGTGCCTGTCAGTGCGCGATTCCTGATTCGGCCGCTTCAGTTGGCAGCCACGCCAATACCACCGCAATGGTCAGCCAAGTCAAATAATGGAGCTGCCGTTTGTCATATCGCGTCGCTACTCGGCGGTAGCGCTTGAGCCGAGCGATCGCCCGCTCAATTTGATTCCGCTCACGGTACATCCGATGGTCGTACGCTTGGGGGCGGCGATGATTCCGCTTAGGTGGGATCACAGCGCGAATGCCTCGACGAGTCAGCTCTTGACGAGCGACACCATTGCTGTACCCGCGGTCGCCCACCAATTGCTTCGGGCGTTGCTTGGGTCGCCCAGGACCGTAACGTTTCACCTTCCCCCCGTCGAGCAGTGGGCGAAAGCCGACCATGTCGTGGCGCTCACCACCAGTGAGGTGAAGAGCGAGCGGTTTCCCCTGCCCCTCGCACTTGAGGTGTAGTTTGGTGCTGAACCCACCTCGGGAGCGGCCGAGCGCTTCATGCTGTTGACCTCCTTGTGCCCCTGCGGCATGTTGATGGGCTCGGACGACGGTGGAGTCGATGTACTGCTTGTTCCAGTCAATGTCACCTTGCCCGTCAGCAAGTTGCTGAAGCTGTGCGAGGACGCGCGTCCACACGGCTTGGTGGCCCCAGCGGTAGAAGCGCGTAGCGACGGAGCTCCAGTTGCCGAAGCAAGGCGGGAGATCCCGCCAGGGCGCACCCGTACGGAGGAGCCACAGGATGGCGTTGACGAAGGTTCGCTCGTCGAGACGGGGACGACCACCGATACCACGTGCGGCAGGGAGATGCGGTTGCAGGGCAGCCCATTGGTCGTTTGTCAGATCATGGCGATGGAGAGCACTCAAAGCCTGTCAGGTTATCGAGCAACCGTGAGCACACGCCCTAGCGACGGCCGAGCAGGCGGGCGACCGAAGTCAGCAGGGAGGGCGCCGGCGTGGTCGGCTCTTCCTCGTCGACAAGGAACACCGAACCGTGCGTGAGATCCACCGGGATACGCGGCGTCAGATCCTCCAGCTCGATTTCAACTTCATCCCATTCCAGAACGCGGCGGACATGTCGGCCATACTCCACGCTGGTCATACCTCAGCATGAAGAAGGAACTCTTTCTAAAGTCTTACAAGCCTTAGACCCCCCCAACTCGCTTTCCGTGACAGGCCTGTGACACCAGCGCCGCCATGACGGGCACAAGAGCAAAAAGAGGCCGCCCAGCAGCGGCCCCTTCGTCAGCGACGCGGTTCTGCGCTCAGCCAGCCCAGCTCAGGTGGCTGCACGCGTTGCCCTGACGGGGGCGTGTGGCCTGAGTGCGACCGTTGAGGGGCTGCAGCGCCAGCCGGGGCGCGGGGGCCTTCAGGGTCAGGGGGGAGCGGGGAACGTTCATACCATCAAGTGTGAAGGCCGCCAGCAGTGGGTGGATGATACCCCCCTTTAACTGGCGCCCAGTCAGGGTTTAGGAACGGATCAGAAAGCGGGGGTTCCACCCTACCCCCCCATTTCCACGGCCTGCCCATATCGCAGAGCACTCCAGGTCTCTAGACGGCGTGCTGGACGACATCAATTCACTCTCATCACAGTGGTTCCAGTTTTATTCCCGCAGGGTGATCGCGAGCCGTAAGAATGTTGTGATGAGCGTTGACGTCAGCAGTTGGCGATCTTCTACGAGATCACTCACCCAAGCTGACAGGTCTCATCCAGGCCGAGTGATCCCAGTCGGAGGAATCTGCCCCAGGGCGGCGCTAGAGAGACCTTGGCATCCCAGGTGAATAGCGCCGTAGGACGAGGTTCAGCGGATCGGTTCGATCCCCCGCAAGGCCAGGTCCGGAAGTGTGGCCGAAGAACAGCGCTGGCAGTGCCACATGATAAAAATGAAAATGGCTTAATACGACAAACTTCACACCTGGACATCTTTGCCGTCCCCAACTGCATTGAGCGTAGATGAGACATGAGACTTCCAGACAGCGGTCGGGCACATCTCAGTCTGATCTCCTGACTGGTGATGAAATCCTCCCTGCTCCTTCTCGTCCCGATCCTGGCGTTGACTCTCGCCGCCTGCGGACAGCCATCAACCACAGTACCCACCTCCGACGCTAGCCTCGCCAGCATGACCGGACTGACCACGGCGACACCCACCACCTTGAGCGTGGGCCAGACCCGGCAGTTCAACGTGACTATCAGCGGGCGCCCCGCACAACCCGGCCAGCTGAAGTGGACGACCACCAACGGCAGCGTTGCCCCGGTAACGCAGACGGGACTGGTGACCGCGAAAGCCACCGGCAGCGCCACCGTGCGCGCCGCACTCGCCTCGAACATCAGCGCCTACATCGAGTTCCCGGTGGTCGTGCAGGCGACTTCAACCACTCTTCCACCCACGGGCACCGCGCCCGGCGGCACCTTCGCGCAGCGCGTCCTCGACCTGACGAACGCCGCCCGTGCCCAGGCCCGCACCTGCGGCACGACCAGTTACGCGGCGACCACGGCCCTGACATACAACACCGCGCTGGAACAAGCGGCGCAGGGGCACGCGACCGACATGGCCACCCGAAACTACTTCTCGCACACCAGCCAGGATGGGCGCACCTTCGACCAGCGCATCACAGCCGCCGGGTACACCTGGACACGCATCGCGGAGAATATCGCCGCCGGTCAGAGCACTCCGGAGAGCGTGGTTGCGGGCTGGCTGACCAGCGCCGGGCACTGCGCGAACATCATGAACCCCGCCCTGAAGGAACTCGGCGTGGGTTACGCCCAGGGTGGCAGCTACGGCCACTACTGGGTGCAGGACTTCGGCACGCGCTGAACCGCAACGGATGGAGTGGCCACGCTGAGCACAGGGCCGCCCCATTCGGTTCCCCAGGTTGGCTGAACAATCCCAGCCCCACTCCCTCCTACCCCAGCGCGATGCGGAAGTTCCGCAGTTCGTAGCCCTTGATGACTTCGTTGTACGTCACAGTGGGCGGCGTCACGACCCGCAGGTCGTTCCAGATCAGCAGGCGGCGCAGCAGCACATCGCTCTCGCGGATCGCCAGGAACGCGCCGGGGCAGCGGTGGTGGCCATCGCCGAACGACAGCACCGGCGCCTGCACGCCGCGCGGCAGGGAGCGGCCCGGACACAGCTGCGCGGCGTCCTCACCGGCCATGGTCGGGTCGGCGTTGGTGTTCGGGACGTTCAACGCAAGCACGCTGCCCTGTGGGATGAGCTGGCCGCCGATCTGCATGTCCGTCTGGGCGCGGCGGTACAGGGTGTTCACGACGGGTTCGAGCCGCAGGATCTCGTGCAGGATGGCGTGCCGCTCAGGTTCCGTACCGTGCACGTAGTCGGCCCGCAGTTCCGGGCGCTGGAGCAGGTGCCACGCGGCGACCGAGATGAACTCGCGGGTGGTGACCATGCCTGCTGTGCCGTAGGTGAGGCACTCGGTCAGGATTTCCAGGTCGCTGTAGTCCTTGTCGAGCAGGTGGCTGATCAGGTCGTCGCGGCGCTGCTTGCGGCGGGCCTGAATGGCGGGTTTCACGTCCAGCGCGTAGAACATCGGCACGTCCACCAGCTGGTGGAGCCGCGCGGCGAGGGTCTGGGTGTTCTCCGTACCGGGTTCACTGTCCCCCTCGCCCTCGACGAATGCCATGACGCGGCGTTGCAGGCCCGGCAGCAGCGAGTCGGTCAGACCGACGACCTGGGCGGCCACCTGCACGGCCATGGTCAGGCTCAGGTCGTCGAGGTTCCCCTCGCCCTGGCGGACCAGGTCGCCCACCAGCCGGTCGGCGAGGCCCGCGATGAACGGGTGGTACGCGGCCACGGCGGTCGGCGTGAAGTAGCGGGCCGTGTCCCGCCGCATGTCATGGTGCTCCTGGCCCTCGGTGTAGAGCACCGGCTGGTGCTTCAGGGCACTCAGCTGCGTGACCATATCTGCGCCGAAGCCCGCCTGGGCCGTGTCCTCGGAGCGCAGCACCTCGCGGGCCACCTGGAAGTCGTTCACGCGGTAGATGCCGCGCCCGTCCAGTTCGACCGGCCCGCCCGGCTGCGCCGTCAGATCGGGCTTACGCGTTAGGGACGCCTGAGCATGCGGAAAGGGGCACTTGCCCTGACCGGTTCGGGTCTGGCCGTGCGGGTCGGAACCTTCGGGAATGGCGCTGGTCATGGGATCTCCTCCGGGGGCATGTCGGTGAGGGTGGCGAGGTGTTCCAGGCTGACGGTGAGGGGTTCCAGTCCCGATCCAAGGGCGTCCAGAGCAGGGCCGACGAGGGTGCTGACCGCATGCAGGGACGTTTCCCACAGCGTCTGCCCGGACGGGGTGACCTCCAGGCGGCGGAACCGGGCATTCCCGGGGTGGCTCTGGCGGGTGATGGCCCCTAGTCCGGTGAGCCGGTCGAGGATGCGCGTCACCTCGTACTTGGGCACGTCCAGCACGCGGGCCAGTTCGCCGGGCGACGTCGGACTGCCCTGCACGTAACTCAGCGCGATGAAGGCGCGCAGATCGAGTCCATGCCGGCCCAGTTCGCTGTTCGCCCGGCCGGACAGGCCCTGCCACACGCTCCAGTACGCCGTCAGGAAGCGCAGCGGCTGCACGCGTAAATCAGGGATCGAAGGTAGTGGGGCCTCGCTAGTGGGCACAGTTGCAGTATGCAACAGTGAAGGTGAGGAAGCTGCTGGCCGCGAAGCGCCCCGCCCCGCCACCTACACTGGACACCCAGGAGGACTCATGACCGCACCCCGCAGCGCCGGCTTGTTCGCGCCGGATATCCTCGCCGATCCGTACCCCATGTACGCCGACCTGCGCGCCCAGCCCGGCGCGTTCTGGCAACCGCACCCGCGCGGCACCGGCGGCATGTGGATGCTGACCCGCTACGGTGACGTGGAACAGGCGCTCAAGGATCAGCGCCTGACCAAGGACGTCACCAAAGTCCGCGACGCGGGCGAGGAGGTCATGCCGGGCAACATGCTCGACCGCGATCCGCCGGATCACACCCGCATGCGGCAGCTGGTCGCCCACGCCTTCACGCCCCGCGTGATCGAGGAGCAGGAAGCGCACATCCGCAGCATTGCCCGCACCCTGCTCTCCCGCGTGACGCCCGGCCAGCCGTTCGAGGCCATGCGGAACTACGCCATGCCCCTCCCCGTCATCGTGATCGCGGAACTGCTGGGCGTCCCGGAAGCCGACCGCGACCTCTTCCGCCAGTGGTCCGGCGACTTCATCGACGGCAGCGACTTCGCCACCGCCACGCCAGAATCGGCCGAGAAGGCACAGCAGAGCATCATGGCCCTGGGCGGCTACTTTGCCGAGCTGGTCGAGACCCGCCGCGCCGCCCCGCAGGACGACCTGATCAGCCACCTCGTCCGCGCCGAGGAGGAACTGGGGGCATTAAAGCCCGGCGAACTCGTCTCGAACTGCCTGCTGCTGGTCATCGCCGGGCACGAGACGACCGTGAACCTGATCGGCAACGGCCTGCTGGCGCTGCTGAACCACCCCGCCGAACTGGCCCGCCTGCGCGCCCAGCCAGCGCTGCTTCCTACCGCCATCGAGGAGATGCTGCGCTACGACCCGCCCGTGCAGCGCGCCCTGTTCCGCGCCGCCCTGGAAGACATCGAGATCGGCGGCCAGCACGTGAAGAAAGGCGAGCAGGTCAGCGCCGTGATCGGGGCGGCCAACCGCGATCCGGCCGTGTTCCCGGACCCTGACCGCTTCGACATCATCCGCAGCCCCAACCGGCACCTGTCCTTCGGGCGCGGCCTGCACTTCTGCCTGGGCGCTCCACTGGCGAAGCTGGAAGCCAGGGTGGCCTTCGAGGAGCTGTTGACGGCCTTTCCACAGATGGAGCTGAAAGGCTTTACGAGGCGGCCGAGCAGCATGTTCCGGGGATTGGGGGAATTGTGGATGGAATGAAGTTCCACACCTTAGTCCTGACGCGGCATACGTCTGGCGCAGATCGGCCATCGCGCCTACGCCATGAGCCGCATGCGTTCAGATCCAGACGCTGCGACACTGCCTGCTGGTGTTCGTAGCTCCTCCGGCAGAGCGTCCGAGTGTGATTCGGAAGGCAGCGGGTTCAAGTCCCGCCGATCACCCCACCGGAGGGATGGCAGAGTCCGGCTGATTGCACCCGCTTGCTAGGCGGGAGGGGTGTACGCCCCCGCAGGTTCGAATCCTGCTCCCTTCGCCAATGCACCGCCCGGCAGTCCGATGGCTGCCGGGCATTCTCCTGGGCTGCTCACAGCGGGATGTTCCCGTGCTTCTTGTATGGCCGCTGCTCCTGCTTGTCCCTCAGCATGGTGAAGGTCTGGATCAGGCGATGGCGCGTGGTTTCCATGGGAATCACGTCGTCGATGTAGCCCTTCGCCGCGGCGATGTACGGGTTGTCGAAGGTCTCCTTGTACTTGGCGACCAGCTCGGCGCGGGTGGCGGCCGGATTCTCGGAGTCCTTGATCTCCTTGCGGTACACGATATTCGCCGCGCCCTCGGCGCCCATGACGGCCACGGCGGCGGTCGGCCACGCGTACACCACGTCGGCGCCCATGTCCTTGCTGTTCATGGCGAGGTACGCGCCGCCATAGCTTTTGCGGGTGATCAGCGTGACCTTCGGCACGGTGGCCTCGGCGTAGGCGTAGAGCATCTTCGCGCCGTGACGGATGATCCCGCCGTACTCCTGCTGCGTGCCGGGCAGGAAGCCGGTCACGTCGACCAGCGTCAGGATCGGGATGTTGTAGCAGTCGCAGGTGCGGATAAAGCGCGCGGCCTTGTCGGAGGCGTCGATGTTCAGAGTGCCCGCCATGACCTTAGGGTTGTTGGCGACAATGCCGACCGGGCTGCCGTCCAGGTGCGCGAAGCCCACAATGATGTTCTTGGCCCAGTCCGGCTGGATTTCGAGGAATTCGGCGCTGTCCACCAGTTCGTGGATAACGTCGTGCATGGCGTAGGGCCGGCGTTGATCCGGCGTGACGAGGTCGAGCAGTTTCTCGGTGCGGCGCGTGGCCGGATCGCGGTTCTCACGCACCGGGGGCTGCTCGCGGGCGTTCTGCGGCAGGTACGTGAGCAGGTGCCGGATACCGTCGAGCACGGCCTCGTCGCCGTCGTAGGCGAGGTGGGCCACGCCGGACTTGCGGGTATGCACGTCGGCGCCGCCCAGCGTGTCGAAGGTCACGTCCTCGCGCGTGACGCTCTTGATGACTTCGGGGCCGGTGATGAACATGTAGCTGCTGCCCCGGCTCATCAGGATGAAGTCCGTGAGGGCGGGGCTGTACACCGCGCCGCCCGCGCACGGTCCCAGGATGGCGCTGATCTGCGGCACCGCGCCGGAGTAGATGGCGTTGCGGTAGAAGATCTCGCCGTAGCCGGACAGGGAGTCCACGCCCTCCTGGATGCGCGCCCCGGCGCTGTCGTTCAGGCCGATGACGGGGCAGCCGGTCTTGGCGGCGAGGTCCATGATCTTCGTCACCTTCGCCGCGTGGCGTTTGCCCAGGCTGCCGCCCAGAACCGTGAAGTCCTGGGAGAACACGAACACCTGCCGCCCCCCGATGGTGCCGCTGCCGGTGACCACCCCCTCGCCGGGGGCTTCCACGCCGTCCATCAGGCGGTTGCGGGCGTGCTGCACGAAGGTGCTGGTCTCCAGGAACGAGCCAGGGTCGAGCAGGTACTCGATCCGCTCGCGGGCGGTCAGTTTGCCGCCCTCGTGCTGCTTCTGAGCCCGCTCCGGGCCGCCGCCGGCCTCGACCTTGGCGCGGCGTTGCTCCATGGCGGCGATCAGTTCCTGCAATTCCACGGCGGGTTGGGTCATGCTGTCACTGTACCCAAACGGGTGTTAGGGCGCGGCGCTCCCGGACGGGCGGGCCTGCCCTGCCGTCACCTGCGGCCTCGGTGGATCGTCGGGCGGGTGGGAACGCCCCCGCCGCCTACCTCCCGATCTCGACCACGATGCCGTCCTGCTCGCTCATGCGGACGATGTTCGCCAGCGTGTGGATGGGCACCTCCAGGTCGGCGAGGTGCTCGCGGCCCTGCTCGAACTGCTTCTCGACCACGCAGCCCAGCCCCAGCAGGGTCGCGCCGCTGAGTTCGATCATGCCGGTCAGGGCGCGCAGCGTGCCGCCCGACGCGAGGAAATCGTCGATGACGACCACCCGGTCGCCTTGCCCCAGGAATTCGCTGCTGATGAACAGGTCGACGTTCCCGCCCTTGGTGCGGCTCACCGAGGACGCCGTGTAGGCGGGTTCCTTCATGGTCAGGGGTTTCTTCTTGCGGGCGTACACCATGGGCACGTCGAGTTCCATGGCCGTGGCGATGGCGGGCGCGATGCCGCTCACCTCGATGGTCAGCACCTTGTTGGGCCGCAGCGGCGCGAACAGTTCCGCGAACCGCACGCCCATTTCACGGGTCAGGCGGGGCAGCAGCTGGTGGTTGACCAGGCCGTCCACCTTGAGAAAACCGCCGGGAAGGATCACGCCCTGCTCCCGGATTGCCTGCACGAGAGATTCCATGGCCGCGAGTGTACCCGTCTCATGGCGCGCGCGGGCCGGGCCGCTGCGGCAGACTGCGCGGGTGCCCGACCTGCCGGATCTGACCCCCACGGAACTGTCGGCCTTCGCCCACAAGTACGCGCTGTCGGGGCCGCTGGTCCGGCTGCCCAGCGTGGGCATCGTGAACCGCGTGTACCGCACCCTCTGGCGTGGGCAGGCCGTGGCGCTGCGGGTGCCCCGCCCCGGCGACGCCGAGGACACCCTGACGGAGAGCGTGGCTGTCCCGGCGGCCGTTCGTGCCGGGGTGCGGACGCCGGAACTGTTGGTATTCGACAACGACCGGGACATCGTGGACGCGCCGGTGACGGTCTACGCCTGGGCAACGGGGCAGAGCCTGGACAGCTGCGGGTGGCGGCCGGGCGATCCACGCCTGAACCGCGCGTGGCGGGAGGCAGGGCAGGAACTCGCGCACCTGCACGCGGGCGTGAGCGCCGTGGACGATCCGAACGGCTGGCTGGACACCGCCCAGGGCGCGGTGCCGGAGCGCACCCTGGCCCGCGTGACCGACACGCGGCGGCTGGGACAGCAGGACGCGCAGTGGGCGGTGGAGACCGTGCGCCAGCTCCTGCACGACGCGCCGCCCCCGGCTCCGGTGTTCCTGCACAATGACCTGCACGCCGGCAACCTGATGGTCACGCCGCAGGGCGCGGTCACGGCCCTGATCGACTGGGGCGACGCCGCGTGGGGCGACCCGGTCATCGACCTGTGCTATGCCGGGCCGCTCGCCGCGCCGGAGCTGCTGCGCGGGTATACCGAAGCCGCGCCCGGAGCGCTGGGCGACGGGGCCATCCTGCGCCTGCTCGCGTACCTGCTGGACGATGCCATCCGCCGTCTGACCCGTGAGCCGGGGCAGGACGAGGCCGACCTGTGGTACACCCGCCCCGGCACCGCGCTGATGCAGCTGCTGCGGGTGGCGCCGCTGTTCCCGGAGTGGAAGGCGTATCTGGAGCGTTGACCAGCACTATGACCGACTGACCACTTGACGACATGATGTCAGAATTATACACTTGACTAAGACAGGTGACCAAAACCGGAGGTGCCCGTGAACGCTGATGGGATCGAACACCAGAGGGCAGCACCGGAGGGGAACGATCCCCGCTCCGGCCCATTGAACCGCCGCCGATCATCTGTCTGCGGTCAGCGGCGAGGCGCGTGAGAGCCAGCCGGGCCAGCCCTCGGGGCGAGACGGAGCAGCGCCTGCTCGACGCCGCCGAACGGCTGCTGATCCAGGTGGGCTACGCCTCGATCACCACCCGGACGCTGGCCGAGGAGGCTGGAGTCAACCATGGACTCGTCCACTACTACTTCGGCTCGATGGAGGAACTGTTCCTGCGGGTGCTGGAACGCTTCACCCAGCGCCTCACGGAACGGCAGCGGGCCATGTACGCCGCGCCGATCCCGTTCATCGAGAAGTGGCGGGAGGCCATGCGGTACCTGGACGAGGACCGGCCCTATCAGAAGATCTGGTGGGAACTGCAGGCCCTGGCCTGGAACCGCCCGGAGTACCAGCCGCGGGTGCTGCTCGTCCACACGGTTTGGCGGGACGCCATGCGAACGGCCGTCTCGCAGGCCGTCGGCTGCTACCGGCTCGACACCGGCCCGTTCTCGGCCGAGGACTGGATCACGCTGATCGTCACCATGAACACGGGCGTCATCCACCAGCGGCTGTCGGGCATCGACGAGGGACACACCTCGCTCCTGGCGGCCATCGAGCGCTGGATGACCACGCTGGACGAGCGGGCCGCGCACCACAGCGTGCCGGAGGGGTAAGGCCGAGGTCGGCACATCATCGCCCAGACGTGAGGGCTGGGAACCCCGGGGGGGCAGAGATGAGGGCACGCGAACCGGACCAGTCAGGACACGTCGAGCGGGATGGAGTGCGGCTGCATTACGAAGTCTTCGGGAGCGGCCCGTTGACGGTCTTCCTGCTGCCCACCTGGTCGATCATCCACTCGCGCTTCTGGAAGGCGCAGGTGCATTTCCTGGCGCGGCACTACCGCGTCCTGACCTACGACGGGCGGGGCAACGGCCAGTCCGACCGGCCCGCGGAGCCGCAGGCCTACCGCGTTCAGGAGTTCGTGGCCGACGCGTTGGCCGTCATGGACGCGACCGGCACGGAACGCGCCGTCATGGTCGGGCTCTCGATGGGAGCGCTGCGGGCGCTGCACCTCGCGGCCGATCACCCGGAGCGCGTGCTGGCCGCCGTGTTCATCGGCGCGGCGGTGAACCTCGCGCCGGATCTACCGCAGCGGCAGCATTACCCCTTTGATACGCCGCTGGACACCACCGAGGGGTGGGCGAAATTCAATGCCCACGCCTGGCGTCAGGACTTCCGGGGATTTCTGGAGTTCTTCTTCGGGCAGGCCTGCACCGAACCCCACTCGACGAAGGTGATCGAGGACTGCGTGGGCTGGGGCCTGGACGGCGATCCCGACACGCTGATCGCCTCCTGGCTGGGCGGGGGCGGGCCGCAACCGGAGCTGCTGGAACTCTGCGCCCGCGTGCGCTGCCCCACGCTGGTGCTGCACGGCAGCCAGGACGCCATCCGGCCGCATGCGAACGGCGTGGAGCTGGCGCGCGCCACTGGCGGGCAGCTGGTGACTCTGGACGGCTCGGGGCACCTGCCGCAGAGCCGCGACCCGGTGCGGGTCAACCTGCTGCTGCACGAATTTCTCCGCCCGGCCGCGTCCTTTCCGCCAGTGTGGACTCGGGCGGCGAGCCGCCCCCGCCGGGCGCTGTTCGTCTCGTCGCCCATCGGGCTGGGCCACGCCCAGCGGGACGCCGCCATCGCCCGCGAACTGCGCCGCCTGGTGCCGGACCTGGAGATCGACTGGCTGGCGCAGGATCCGGTCACCCGCGTCCTGAATGCCGAGGGCGAGCGGGTGCATCCCGCGAGCGCGGCCCTGGCGAGCGAGTCCCGGCACATCGAGCTGGAGGCCGCCGCGCACGACCTGCACGTCTTCCAGGCGCTGCGGCGCATGGACGAGATCTTCGTCGCGAACTTCATGGTCTTCCACGAGGTGGTGCGCGAGCAGCCGTACGACCTGTGGATCGGCGACGAGGCCTGGGAAGTCGACCACTTCCTGCACGAGAACCCGGAACTGAAAACGGCTCCGTACGTCTGGCTCAGCGATTTCGTCGGCTACCTGCCCATGCCGGACGGCGGGCAGCCCGAGGCGGCCCTCACCGCCGACTACAACGCGGAGATGATCGAACACCTCGCCCGCCACCCGCGCGTCCGGGATCGCTCGCTGTTCGTGGGACAGCCGGACGACATCGTGCCGGAGCGGTTCGGGCCGGGCCTGCCGATGATCCGCGACTGGACGGAAGCGCACTTCGCGTTTCCCGGCTATGTCGCGGGCTTCGACCCGGCGGCCCTGCCCGCGCGCGACGAACTGCGGGCCGCGTTCGGTTTTGCGCCGGGCGAACCGGTCTGCGTGGTCACGGTGGGCGGGTCCGGCGTGGGCGAGGCCCTGCTGCGCCGGGTGGTGGCCGCCTTCGATGAGGCCCGCCGCCTGGTGCCGGGCCTGCGGATGGTCGTCGTCGCCGGCCCCAGGATCGACCCGGCCACCCTGCCGATCCGGGACGGCCTGGAGGTGCTGGCCTACGTGCACAACCTCTACCGGCTGCTGGCCGCATGCGATCTGGCGGTCGTGCAGGGGGGCCTCACGACCACCATGGAACTTGTGGCGTGCGGGCGGCCGTTCCTGTACTTCCCGCTGGGCCACCACTTCGAACAGCAGTTCCACGTGCCGCACCGCCTGAACCGGTACGGTGCCGGGCACCGCATGGACTTCACGACCGCCACGCCCAGCGTGATCGCCGGGGCCATCGCGTCAACCATCGGCCGCCCGGCCACCTCCCGGCCCGTCGAGACGACCGGGGCCGCCCGCGCCGCCGCCATGATCGCCGAACTGCTCTGAGGCGCGGGCCGCGCCCAAACCATCCTGCGAGGAGGGCCACCATGACGCGTCACCACTTCCTCCTGCACACCGGACTTCCGCCACCGAACCGCGCGCCTGCCCCCTGAGCGCCCCGGCGCATGCCCGCCACCAGAACCACCCGCGGGACACCCCTGTGCGCGTTGCCCGTGCGGCCGTCCTTCACGTCCGTCCCGTTCACTTCGCCCCAGGAGGCAGCCATGACCACCACGTTGCACGATTCCCCGTTCCGCCCGCCGCTGCTCAGCGACGACCTGCTCCAGGGCTTCGCCGACCGCGCTCCCGGCTACGACCGCGAGAACCGCTTCTTCGACGAGGACTTCCGGGAATTGCAGGCGGCCGGATACCTGAAGCTCGCCCTTCCCGCAGACCTGGGCGGGGCGGGCCTGACGCTGGCCGAGGTCGCCCGTGAGCAGCGCCGCCTGGCCTACCGCGCGCCCGCGACCGCCCTGGCGACCAATATGCACCTGTACTGGACCGGGGTGGCGGCCGACCTCCACCGGGCCGGGGACACCTCCCTGGACTGGCTGCTGCACGAGGCGGCGGCCGGCGCGGTCTTCGCCGCCGGGCACGGCGAGGCCGGCAACGACCTGCCCGTCATGTACTCCAGCGCCCGCGCCGAGCGCGTCGAGGGCGGCTACCGCTTCAGCGGCCACAAGATCTTCGGCAGCCTGTCCCCGGTCTGGACGTGGCTCGGCCTGCACGCCATGGACACCTCGGATCCGGCCCAGCCCCGGGTCGTGCACGCCTTCATTCCCCGCGACACGCCGGGCTTCCGCATCTCCGAGACCTGGGACGTGCTGGGGATGCGCGCCACCCGCAGCGACGACACGCTGCTGGACGGCGTCTTCGTCCCGGACCGCTATGTCGTTCGGGTGCTGCCTGCCGACTGGGCCGGGGCGGACGCCTTCGTGCTGAACATCTTCGCGTGGGCGCTGATTAATTTCGCCCACATCTACGCGGGCTGCGCCGAGCGGGCGTTCGACCTGACGGTGCAGAGCGCGACCCGCAAGACCTCGGTGGCCCTGGGCGGCGCGACCATGGCGCACAACCCGATGATCCAGCACCTCGTGGCCGAGATGGCCCTGGAACTCGAGGCCATGCTGCCCCAGATCGAGCGCGTGGCGAGCGACTGGTCGGGCGGCGTGAACCATGGCGGCCTGTGGCCGTCGAAGATCGTGGCGGCCAAGTACCGGGCCGTGCAGGGGGCCCGGCACATCCTGGGTCTGGCCCTGGACGTGATGGGCGGGAGCGGCGTGTTCCGGGGCACCGAGTTCGAGCGGCTGTACCGCGACGTGTCCATGGGCGGCGTTCACCCCGCGAACAACCCGCTGGCGCACGAGATCGTCGGGAAGACGCACCTGGGCCTGCTGGGCGCCTCTCCGCGCTGGGGCTGAACCGCGGCTCCGGATTCAGCCGGGTGCCCGAACCGTCGAAACGCCACCGCCTGCCCATCCATCGCCGAACTCCGTTCGTTCTCCCTCCCCCTTCGGTCGGATCGAACCCGCAACCGAGGGGGCTGGGTCGGCGTCCGGATTACAGCTCGTTGATCTCGGGTTTGAAGTTCACCTGCCGGATGTAGTTCAGGTACTCTCCTTCGCTCAGCGCTTCCTTCTTACCGCTCAGGGCGACAAAGAAGGCCTCCAGGACGTTTGTGGCGAAGTTGCGGCTGCCCATGCGGGGCGTGGTGGTGATCAGGCGGGCGACGCCCCGATCCTTCATCCACGCGCGGTCGGCTTCCGTGATCGTCTGGGTCAGGATGGTCTTGCCCTTCAGGTCTTTCGGAGCGTAGCGCTTGGCGTAGTGGGTGTCGCCGGCGATCACGTCGGCCCAGGCGTAGTACTTGGTGCCGTTGCCCTCCACGCTGACTTCCTGTTTCGCGCCGGTCGGGTAGAACCAGTCCTGCGGGAGCTTGGTGATCACCGGCAGCACGAGCTTGGCGACGGTTCGCAACGAGGACAGGCTCCGCAGCGGGCGGTCGATGTTCAGACCGAACACGAGGTCCCCGTACACGATGTCCGCGCCCGCCTGCGACAGCGCCTCGGCCATGCCGAAGCGGTCGACGGCACTGACCATCAGGACTTTCTGCGACCGCCAGTTCAGGAGGGGATCGAGCTGCGCAATGGCGTCGCGTTCCAGGGTGTTCTTTAGTCCCGAGCCGTCCAGCACCGGCGTGATCTTCGCGCCCGCGATCAGTTTCTTGACGTTGTTGAACAGGTAACGCTTGCCATCGGCAATGACGTACAGGTCGGCGCCGCCCAGCCCGAAGGCGTCCACCCTACCGTCCAGGGCGGCGAACATCGCGGCGGCCTTCTTCGCGTCGGCGTCGGTGCCGATGCGCTCCAGAATGAAGGGCTGGCCGAGCACGGTGATCTCCTCGCGGGCGTTGCGTTTGCTGCTGCCCAGGGAGACGCTCACGACGTGTTTGTAACCGGCCGGGGCGGGTTGCCAGCCT
Organism: Deinococcus sp. KSM4-11; assembly: GCF_004801415.1. Lineage (NCBI taxonomy): Bacteria > Thermotogati > Deinococcota > Deinococci > Deinococcales > Deinococcaceae > Deinococcus > Deinococcus sp. KSM4-11. Next base: position 211,018 of record NZ_SSNX01000003.1, read on the forward strand.
TCCAGGGGGGTGGTCATATGCCCGGCATTCTAGGCCCAAGGTGAAAGCGGCAGCTTCAGGCGGGAGGTTCCGGAGGCTGGCCGGGCGCGGGCCGGGCGGGCGGCAGCCCCTGGGTCTCGGTCAGGCCGACCAGCCACTGGAACAGTTGGATAAACGCCAGCGCCAGCGCGGGCAATCCGGCCAGCATCATGATCCAGCCGGAGAGCTGCTGGTTTTGCAGCGGGGTCAGGTTCCACAGGCACAGGGCGTTCACGAAGGGCTGGTACAGCACGCGCGGCGTGTACAGCCACACGCTCGCCACCGACATCATCGGCAGCGCGGCCAGCAGCCCGAACCACCCGCGCGAGCCGATGCCGGCGGGCTGCACCGCCGGGAGGGGCCGCAGGATGACCGACCACACCAGCAGGCTGCTCAGCAGGTACAGTCCGGGCAGCAGGGTGGCGGCCGTGTTGGCGACGACGGACGCGTTGAAGCCGGCGGGAATATTCCAGAAGACGATCACGGCCGTCCAGACCGCCAGCGCCAGCCACGGATCGAGCAGGAGGTTGAGCACGCGGCCCACGCCGCGCCGGGGATCGAGCCGCACGCCGCGGGGAAGCCCCAGCACCAGCAGGGGCGGGACGATCTCCGCGAGGATCATCAGGCGGGCCATGTACAGTGCCATGCTGCTCTGCGTGAGGGTCGCCGCGCGGCTCTGCGTGGTGAGGAGCAGCAGCACCCAGCCCACGGCGAACAGCGCGGCCCGCCACACCGGCCAGCGCGCCCGGCCGTCCCCCGTCCGGCGCGATGCCACGAAGCGCCACGCGTACCACGCGCCGATCAGCAGCGTGGGCACCAGCAGCGCGGGCTGCGCATGCAGCGTGAGCAGGTCGGCCAGCGTGGGGTTCAGGTTCACGCCGCCGGCGGCAGGCGCACTCACGGGTGCTCCATGACGTACTCGATATCCCGGACCACGCGCGGCACCTGCGGCAGTTGCGTGTAGTCCCACAGCAGTCTCAGCTTCCCGGCGGCGTCGATCAGGTAGGTGGCGGTGGTGTGGTTCATCTGGTACTCGGCGCCCTTCACGTCCACCTTCTGGTAGCCCACGCCGTACGCGCGCGCGACCTCGCCCAGCGCGGGCTCTGGGATGCGCAGGCCGATCCCGGAGCCGAAATACGAGACGTACTCGCCCAGGCGCTCGGGCGTATCGCGAGCGGGGTCGATGCTCACGAACAGCACTTGGAAGGTCTCGCGCTCGGCGGCTGGCAGTTGCTGACGCGCCTTGTTCAGGTACGACAGGGTCAGCGGGCAGATGTTCGCGCAGTGCGTGAAGCCGAAGAACAGCGCCGTGGTCTTGCCGCCCACACCGGGCGTGAGGGTGTACGCCCGGCCGCCCTGCGCCACGCCGCTGAGTGGCGTGGCCCGCACGCCCTGATACGCCGTGCCGTAGAAAGGATACGGGCTCTGCAAGCGGGCATACCCCCACGCGGCCAGCAGCAGGAGCGTCACGCCCACCACCGCCAGCAGCGCCGACGCGTACCACGGGCGTGCACGGGCGCCGGTCTCGGACGTGGGGGTCGAGTCGGTCATGGGCTCAGGGTTTCCGGACGGGAGCCCGGATGCTCAGGGTGTGGCCGGCCCGGTCGCGGAGGATCACGGTCACGACCTCGCCGGGCTTCAGGGAGCGTTTCAGGCCCATCAGCATGATGTGCGGCCCGGCGTCGTCCAGCACCAGCGTGCCGTGCGCGGGCACCGTAAGGGACGGCGTGGCTTTCATGCCCGTGAGGCCCTGCGCGTCCTTCACCGTGAGCATCAGCATGGCGTGCGCCGACACGGCGGTCTGCGCAGACGTCAGGACGACCGGCCGGCTCCCGGGGTTGGTCAGGGTCACAAATACACTGGTGTCCTCAATGCCGGGCGGCACGGCGACCACGCGGGCCGCCGTGACCTTGAGGGCCAGGGGGGCGGTACTGGCCGCAGCGGACTTCAGCGTGGGCATGGTCAGATCCATAGAATTCCCGGCCGACTGCGCCAGCGCCGGGACGGCCAGCAGCCCCAGGGCCAGCAGCGCCCGGACACGGGCGGACAGAGCGGAAATGGGGAACATCAGGCAGGCTCCTCGGGGACGGGCCACGGGGCAGGAACACCCGGGCCGTGACCCGCAGTCTAGGCCGGGGCCGGGGCCGGATTGTCCCCCGATGGAACCCGCTTCCACAACTTCGGGTATCCTGCTCGCAAACCATGCGCAAACCCACCATCCAGGATGTGGCCCGGCAGGCCGGTGTCGGCGTCGGCACGGTCTCACGCGTGCTGAACAACCATGCGGCCGTCAAGGGCGCGACCCGCGAGACCGTGCTGCGCGCCATCGCCGACCTGGACTACACGCCCAACCCCCACGCCCGCCGGATCGCGGGCGGCAAGAGCTACACCATCAGCGTGCTGTTGCCGGTGCTGACCACCGAGTTCTACGCCCGGCTGATGGACGGCCTGGAAACCGCCTTCCAGGAAGCCCGGTACGACGTGGCGATCTTCCCGCTGCTCGACCGCTCGCGGCTGGAACGCTACCTGGGGTCGCACACGCTGGCGTACCAAGCCGATGGCCTGGTCATGGCGACGTACAACCTGACGCAGATGTTCCACGAGCGGCGGCTGCGCACCCAGCAGCCCACCGTGCTGGTCGACGCCTTTGCCGAGAACGTGGACTGCTCGTTCATGGACAACGTGGGCGGCGGCGTGCTGGCCGGCGAGTACGCCGCGAGCTTCCCCGGCGCGCTGTACGCCATCTGGGTCGAGACGGAACTGGATCAGCTGTTCACCACACGCGTGTTTGAGGACCGCCGCAGCGGATTCATGCGCGCGCTCGAGACGGCCGGACGCCGCGTGCGGCGCGAATTCACGTCCAGTTTCGACACGCTGGCCGCACGTAACACGGCGGCGAGCCTGTTGGACGACGCCCAGGCCTCACCGGATGGCCTGCCCTGCACGGTCTTCGCCTCGGCGGATCTGCTCGCGGGCGCGCTGCTCGACGAGGTGCGTGCCCGTGGCCTCACGCCCGGCCAGGACGTGCGGATCATCGGCTTCGACGACCAGCCGTGGGCGGCGGCGCGGGGCCTGACGACGCTGCATCAGCCGGTCGAGAGCATGGGCTACGAGGCCGCGCAGCTGCTGCTCTCGCGCCTGAACGGCTTCAAGGGCCCCGCCCGCGCCCGCCGCTTCGAGCCGCGCCTGCTCATCCGCGACACCGCCTGAGCAGGAACCGGTGCTGGGCACAGCGATCAGAACAAACGGCTTCTGATCGCCCCGCCTTGCCGCCGCCGACTCAGGGGCTGGATGGAGTGGCGGACAGGGGCGGCAGATCGCGCACCAGCAGATACGGCAAGCGCACCACGCCGCGCGGGGGCACGCTGTCCGTCCAGCGCTGTCCGGCCACGCGCACCTCGACCGCCCCGGCCTTGAGGGTGGCGAAGCCGTAATAGCCCAGGGCGTCGGTCAGGCCGCGCGCCACGAGGTGCCCGCCCTGCCACGCCTCCACCGCGCGCGAGCCGGGCAGGGCCGTGCCCGTCACACGGCCCAGCAGGCCGCGCAGGGTCGGCGGGGCCGCCGTCCACTGGGCTGGCATCGCCAGCGGCGCGCCCGGCGCGGTCAGCAGGCGGCGGACGGTGTCCAGTCCCTGCGCGCCCGTCTCCTTCTCGCCGTACACGGCGGCGGTCGGCGTGCGGTACGAGTACCCCACCCAGCCCAGGCCACTGTTTACGGCCCGCACGGCCTGCGCGGCCGTGACTTCCGGGGGGTTGAGGTACATGGCGCTGCCCGCCGCGACCAGGGCGCGTGCTCCGTCGGCCCGACCGCTGACACTCTGCGCGAAAGCGTTCCAGCCGTCGAACCACGCCGCCTGCGATTCCACCGTGTCGCGCTTGTAGTTCATCAGGACATTCAGGTCGAGCAGGCCCTCGTTCATCCAGGTAGGCCAGTCCTGCAGCACGTCCCAGTACGTGCGGGTGCGCCGGAACGACACGAGGTCGCCCGCGCGGGGCGGTTCCAGGTACGTGATGGTCGCCGCGCTGACCCACGCGCTCGACCGCACCGCCTTGACCTCCAGCGCAATGCGGCGTACGAGGTTGGTGACCTGCTGCCGTTTCCAGTCGGCCCACGCAGCATCGTCCACGGCGGGCGTGCCGGTGGCCCCGGTCTCGGCCCGGTACCGGTCGAGGACGGCGGGCACATAGCCCCACACGTCCCCGTCGGGGTACCGGATGCGGTCGAGCTGCACGCCGTCCACCGCGTAGTTCTTCACGAGGCTCACGATGCCCTGGGTGACGTAGTCCTGCACGTCCGGCAGGGCCACGTCGAGCCAGCCGTCGCGGCCTTCCTGCCACGTGCCGTCCGGACGGCGGGTCAGCCAGGACTGCGCGCCCGCATCGGGGCCGTGCGTGCGGAACACGTGCCGGGGATCGCTGTTCGGAGCGGTGATGTTGGCCGCCCCGGTCACGCTCACCCACGCGATCACGCGCATCCCCCGGGCGTGGGCGAACTTCACCATCACGGCCAGCGGGTCGAAGCCCTTTTCCAGATCCTTGTCGGTCACGGCCGGGTACGTGGAGTTCAGGCACAGGCAGTCGGCGCGGCGGATCGCCTGCACGAACAGCGTATTCACGCCCAGCCGCGCGGCGTCGTCCACCGTCTGCTGCGCCTGCGCCCGCGTCTTCAGGCCCGGCCCGAAGGCGTCCACCCACAGGCCCCGCAGGGCGCTGGCTGGCGTGGCCACGGGCATGGCGGCCGGGCTGGTCGGCAGCGGCGGGGAGTCCTGCGCCATGCCTACTCCGGTCAGGAGCAGGGAACAGAGCAGGGCGCGGCGCAAGGCAGTGGGCATCATGGGTTCGAACGGCAGGCTAGCGCACGCGTTTCAGAGGAACGTGAACCCGCGCGGCCTCCTCCGCTCAGGCCTCCGCCTCGTCCTCGCCGGGTTCGTCGTCGGCCTGCGCCGACGTGGCGGGCACCGACCGATTCTTGCCGATCTCGCGCACGCGTCCGGAGAAGCGGCCCTTGATGTCCTCATACATGGGGTGCGCGCGGATGTCTCCCACACGGGCCGGGGCGGTGGCCTGCCGAGGCTCCGTCGGCCCGGGCAGGGGGGCAGCGGGCGGCGGCGCGGGAGCAGGACGCTCCACGGTCAGGTTCGCGAAGGGCGCGTCCACGAGCTGGGCTGCCACGTCCGGCCCACCGGTCTCCAGCGGGCCGCCGATGTCGTCCCAGTCGGGCTCCTCGGTGATGATCTCACCCAGGTACAGGTCGCGGGCGGCGGCGGGTGGCGGCACGCGGTCTCCGCCCTGCGCGTCCGCCGGAGCCGGAGCCGGATCGGCGGCGTGCTCCAGCGTCCATGCGGGCGGCTCGACCTCGGGCAGGGGGGCGGGGGCCACGTCGTCCGGACTGGAGGGCGGAATCCGCACTTCCGGCGGGGGATCCAGCGTCGCCACGCGCGCGGCGGGCCGGGGCGGAGGCCGGTCTGGCGTGACCTGGGGCGCCGCGGTCGCCTGCGGAGGCTCGGGCACGGGATCGAAGGTGGGGCCGCGTGCCACGGAGCGGCGGGGAGCCGGGTCGAAGGGAGCGACCTCCGGAACCTCGGCTACAGGCGCGGGCGCAGCGCGGGCCGGAGCGGGATCAGGCCGCGTCGCCGGTGCGGGCGCGGAGGCCGGATCGGCGGGGCCACCCAGCTTGAGTTTGCGACCGCCGTCCGGGACGACCAGTTCGAACACCACGGGACCGAACACCTGCAACACCAGTTTCGCCAGATCGTCGAATTTCGACACGACCTGCTTGGCATGGAAGGCGTTCTTGCCGTCGTAGGTCAGGCTCACGTATCCGGCCTCGGCGTGCATCCGGGCCGGTTTCAGGAAGGCCCGAACCTGCATGCTGGCCTGCCGCACCACGTCCGCCCAGTTGCCCTGTGCCGGGGCGGGCACTTCCCCCACGCTGGCTGCGGCCTCGGTCACCACGTCCCGCACCGGGGCCGCGCCGCGCCGCGCGGCCGGATCGAACTCGGCCACGGGCGCGGTCACCGACGCAGGACGGGCTCCGCTGGCCCGCAGGCCCGCCAGTTCCTTCTCCAGCCGGTTCAGCCGCTGGGTGATGTCGGCAGGAACGGCCGCCCCAGCGCCGCTGCCTGCACTCCCCGCTCCGCCCCCATCGGCGGCCAGCAGGGCGTGCGTGAGGGCGAGTTCCAGGCTCTGCTGATCCGCCGACCGGGCGAAACGGGCCTCCTGCTCATCCAGCGCCGCCTGGAGCTTCAGCAGCCTCGGCACGTCCGCGCCGTCCAGGCGGCCCTCCTCACTCAGGCCCAGTTCGGCGTGCAGGGCCGCGCCTAAGGCCGCCACCAGCCCCTCGACGACCGTGCGGGCCGCGAAGCCGTCCCGGTACAGCTGCGCCGCGCCGGACAGGGCCGCGCCGGGATCGCCGCCCACCAGCGCTGCCGCCACCGCCCGCACCCGCTCGCCCGGCGGCAGGCCCAGCGCATCTTCCACGCCCGCCCGAGTGATCGCGCTGCCGGCGGCCAGCATGCGTTCGAGCAGGCTCTCGCCATCGCGCATGGCGCCGTCGGCAAGGCGGCCGATCAGCTGCAGGGCGGCCGGTTCGGCACTCACGCCCTCCTGCCGGGCCAGGCCCGCGAGCTTCCCGGCGACCTCCTCCGGCGTCAGGCGACGGAAGCGGTAGTGCTGGCAGCGGCTCAGGATGGTCGGGATGATCTTTTCCGGCTCGGTCGTCGCCAGAATGAAGATCACGTGGCCGGGCGGCTCCTCCAGGGTCTTCAGGAGGGCGTTGAACGCGGCGCGGCTCATCATGTGTGCCTCGTCCAGGATGTAGATCTTCTTCCCGCCGCGCATGGCCGCCAGCGACACCTTCTCGCGCAGGTCGCGCACGTCGTCCACGGAGTTGTTGCTGGCCGCGTCGATCTCCATGACGTCCGGGTGCGAGCCCGCGCGCACGCTCAGGCACGACTCGCATTCCCCACACGGTTTCGGGGCCGGGCCCGAGCAGTTCGCGGTCATGGCGATCAGGCGGGCGGTGGTGGTCTTCCCCACCCCGCGCGGGCCGGAGAACAGGTACGCATGCCCCACCCGGCCCTGCTCCAGCGCCGCCTTCAGGACATCCTTGACGTGCTCCTGTCCCACCACCTGATCCCAGCGGATCGGCCGGGCCCGCTGGTAGATGGCGCTCAAGACGCCACCCAGGGCCACACGGAGGCGGCGTCACCCGTGGCCAGTGGCCGAATGCTGAACATGCACCGCTTCACCCTGGCAGTCTAGTGCGGCCCGCTGTCCGCCGGAGTGAGCCGCGCACACCCCCCAGCTATTGACGGAATGAGACCACCCCTGTACAGTTCTGTGGTGCCTGAAAAGGTGCCCCTTGAAAGGCAGTCCGCGAACAGCCCTGACCCCAGGCGCCCAAGCGAAAACTGAAGTGGTGTGGCCCCATCGTCTAACGGTTAGGACACTACCCTTTCAAGGTAGCGATACGGGTTCGAATCCCGTTGGGGTCACCAGACAACGCCTCCGCGCAAGCGGGGGCGTTTTCGTTGGCTGCGAGTGTGAGGTTTATTCGGCGCACCTGTGGAAGCGCCTGAACGCCATAGAGACAACAGCCCTTCTGTGTTGAGCTGTGGCCCGGGTTCAGCGAACGCGGACGGTTCGGGTTGGGCCATGTTCGGACGCCGCCAAGCTCCGCCACCCATTCGTTTACCCCAGGCCGGGCGCCCGCGCGTACCCCTGTGCTACTTTGAGTGAACCGCGTCTGCCTTCCCACCCTGGGTGAAGGTCAGCGACACAACCGCACCATCTGGCCGCACGTCTGGGCCGCACGCCTCATTCAAGACACTCCGGCCCGGCTGTGGGCTGGCCGGGGACACGGAGTACCACATGACACAGAACACCAATGGCCAGGACGGGCCCGTACTGCCACACCTGGAAGTGATGCCGCTGGGCGGCATGGGCGAGATCGGCAAGAACATCACCGCGTACCGCTTTGAAGACGAGATCATGATCGTCGACGGCGGACTGGCCTTCCCGGATTCGCACCAGATGGGCATCGACCTGATCATTCCGCGCATCGATTACCTGCAACAGAACGCGGGGCTCATCAAGGGCATGATCCTCACGCACGGGCACGAGGATCACATCGGCGGCCTGCCGTACATCCTGCCCCGCCTGCCGAAGATGCCCGTGTACGGCGCGCCCCTGACGCTCGGGCTGGTGCGCGAGAAACTGGCGGAATTCGGCATTAAGGAAGCCGACACGGATCTGCGCGAGATCGACATCGACCAGAACGAGCGGGTGCGGATCGGGAAGCACTTCAACATCGAGTTCATCCGCATGACGCACTCGATTCCGGACAACGCCGGGTACATCCTGACCACGCCGGTCGGGCGGGTGCTGCACACGGGGGACTTCAAGCTGGACGAGGAACCCAGCGACGGGAAGCTCAGCGACCTCGCGAAGATCGAGCAGGCGGGCAAGGACGGCGTGCTGCTGCTGATCAGCGACTCCACCAACGCGGAGCGGCCAGGGCGCACGGTCAGCGAGATGGAGGTCGCGCGGAACCTCGAGGAGGTCATCAAGAACTGCAAGGGCCGCGTGTTCATGACGACCTTCGCCAGCAACGTGCACCGCATCCAGAACACGCTGGACGTCGCGCACCGCTGCGGACGCCGGGTGGTCATGGAAGGCCGCTCGATGCTGAAGTACGCGCAGGTCGCCACGCAGCTCGGGTACATGAACGCGCCGGATCCGTTCCTGACCTCCGAGGACGTGGGGCAGCTGCAGGATCAGCAGATCCTGTTCGTGTGCACCGGCTCGCAGGGCCAGCCCATGAGCGTCCTGTCGCGCCTGGCCTTCGGGAACCACGCCAAGATTGCGCTGCGCCGGGGCGACACCGTGATCCTGTCGAGCAACCCGATTCCCGGGAACGAGGAGGCGGTGAACCTCGTCATCAACCGCCTGTACGAGATTGGCGTGGACGTGGTCTACCCGCCCACGTACCGCGTGCACGCGTCCGGGCACGGCTCGCAGGAGGAACTGGCGACGGTGCTGAACCTCGCACGGCCGAAGTTCTTCCTGCCGTGGCACGGCGAGCCCCGCCACCAGATCAACCATGCCAAGCTGGCACAGACCCTGCCGCGCCCGCCCAAGCGCACGCTGATCGCCAAGAACGGCGACGTGGTGAAGCTCTCGGCCGACGAGTTCAAGGTGACGGGCACGGTGCCGGCCGGCGCGGTCTACGTGGACGGCCTGGGTGTGGGCGACATCGGGGACGACGTGCTGCTCGACCGCGTGAACATGAGCCAGGAGGGCATCCTGATCATGACCGCGATCCTGCACCCCACGCCGCACGTGGAGGTCGTGTCGCGCGGCTTCGTGCGCGCCAACCGCGACCTGGACAACCAGATCCGCAAGGTGGCGCTGGAATCCATCGAGACCGGGATGCGTGAGAAGAAGCGGCTGGAAGACGTGCGGGACGACATGTACGGCGCCGTACGACGCTTCGTGCGCAAGGTCACCGGGCGCAACCCTGTACTGATCCCCATGATCGTGGACTGAACCCTCTGCGTGAGCCGGCCGCCCCACCCAGGGAGCGGCCGGTTTTCCCTGCACCTACTCCTGCTCGTCCCAGTTCTGCACGTCCGCACCACCGAAGACCACGCGCCGCAGATCCGGCGTGAAGAAGGGGGTGGCGGGAGCGCCCGCCGTGTTCAGAGTCCCGAGCTGCTCGGGCGTCAGGGTGATCTCCAGCGAGGCGAGGTTGTCCTGAAGCTGCGACAGCCGACTGGCCCCGAGGATGGTCGAGGCCACGCCGGGCTGCGCCACCAGCCATGCCAGCGCGACCTGGGCCGGCGGGCGGCCCACCTCGGCGGCCACACCGCGCAGGGCGTCCAGGATGGCCCAGTTGCGCGCAGTGAACTTGGTGAACGGCCCCTGGAAGGGGTTGCTGCCACTCAGGCGACCCTGGCCGGTCACCTGGTCGCTGCCCTGCTGGTACTTCCCGGCCAGGAAGCCGCCGGCCAGCGGGCTCCACGGCACGATGCCCAGGCCGCTGTCGCGGGCCGCCGGAGCGTGTTCGATTTCCAGGTCGCGGGCCACCAGCGAGTATTCGAGCTGCATGGCGACCGGGCCGGGCACGTGGTGCGCGTGCGCCAGGGTGGCCATTTTGGCGGCGTACCACGCGGGCATGTCCGACAGTCCGAAGTAGCGGATCTGCCCGGCGCGCACGAGGTCGCCCAGGGTCTGCAAGACCTCCTCCACGGGCGTGACCATGTCCCACACGTGCAGCCAGTACAGGTCGATGTACTCGGTCTTCAGACGGCGCAGCGAGCCTTCCAGGGCCTGGTGGATGTGCTTGCGCCCGTTGCCGCCCGCGTGCGGATCACCCTTCCTGGCATTGAAGCCGAATTTGGTGGCGAGCACGACCTGATCCCGGATCTTCCGGTCGGCGATCAGCTGGCCCAGCAGGGCCTCGCTGCGCCCGCCGGAGTACACGTCGGCGGTATCAATGACGTTGCCGCCGGCCTTGAGATAGGCGTCCAGGATCTGCGCGGACTCGTCGTCGGGACTGCCCCATGCAGCGTTGCCGAAGGTCATGGTGCCCAGTGCCAGGGGGCTGACGATCAGGCCCGAGCGGCCCAGGGTGCGGTAGGAGCGGAGATTCATACTTCAGGGTGCACACCCGGGTGGGGGCGGGGTGTGGGCGGCGCTACCAAACAGCCGCCAGAGCACCACCAGAACAGCCCAGGGGCGTCATGGGCGGGCGGCGCATCCCAGCTTTCCCTCCATTCACGCCGCTGACCGGGCCTATAATCCCCCGCATGGGCATCATTCCTTACGTGATCGAGCAGACCGGGCGCGGCGAACGCAGTTATGACATCTACTCGCGCCTGCTCAAAGACCGGATCATCTTCGTGGGCACGCCCATCGAGTCGCAGATGGCGAATTCCATCGTGGCGCAGCTGCTGCTGCTCGACTCGCAGAACCCCGAGCAGGAGATCCAGATGTACATCAACTGCCCCGGCGGCGAGGTGTACGCCGGGCTGGCGATCTACGACACCATGCGCTACATCAAGGCGCCGGTCAGCACCATCTGTGTAGGCATCGCCATGAGCATGGGCTCCGTGCTGCTGATGGCTGGCGACAAGGGCAAGCGGCTGGCGCTGCCGAACTCGCGGATCATGATCCACCAGGGTTCGGCGGGCTTCCGGGGGAATACGCCGGATCTGGAGGTGCAGGCCAAGGAGGTGCTGCACCTGCGCGACCGTCTGGTGAGCATCTACCACAAGCACACGGATCTGCCGCACGAGAAGCTGCTGCGGGACATGGAACGCGATTACTTCATGTCGGCCGAGGAAGCCAAGCAGTATGGTCTGATCGACAGCGTGATCGAGAACACGCGTGAAGTGGAACTGGTGGGGGGTGGCGCATGACCAAATCAGGCAGTGGGGACCGCTGCTCGTTCTGTGGGCGACAGCATCCACAGATCGCGCAGCTGATCGAGGCGCCGGGACGGGCGGCGTTCATCTGCAACGAGTGCACGGACCGCGCTCACGAGCTGGTCAAACAGAACAAGAAGGCCGGGAGCGAGTTCCGGCTGGAGGAACTGCCCAGCCCGAAGGAGATCAAGGCGTACCTGGACGATTTCGTGATCGGGCAGGACGAGGCGAAGAAGGCCCTGGCGGTGGCGGTCGTGAGCCATTACCAGCGTCTCGCGCACCCGGACGTGCACCTGCAGAAGTCGAACATCCTGCTGATCGGGCCGACCGGCACCGGCAAGACGCTGCTGGCGCAGTCGCTGGCCGAGATGCTGGAGGTTCCGTTCGCGATCGCCGACGCGACCACGCTGACCGAAGCGGGCTACGTGGGCGACGACGTCGAGAACGTGATCGTGCGGTTGCTCCAGGCCGCCGAGTACGACGTGGCCTCGGCCGAGCGCGGGATCATCTACATCGACGAGATCGACAAGATCGCCCGCAAGTCCGAGGGCACCTCCATCACGCGTGACGTGTCGGGTGAGGGCGTGCAGCAGGCCCTGCTGAAGATCATCGAGGGCACGGTCGCGCAGGTGCCGCCGCAGGGCGGACGCAAGCACCCGCAGCAGGAACTCGTGCAGGTGAACACCAAGAACATCCTGTTCATCGTGGGCGGCGCCTTCGAGAGCATGGCGGACATCGCGCGCAGCCGCACCAACGTGCGCGCCGTGGGCTTCGGGGCCGAGCACAAGGGCGAGGAGAAGGCGGAACTGCGCTTCCTGCCCGAGGATCTCGTGAAGTTCGGCCTGATTCCAGAGTTCGTGGGCCGCCTGCCGCTGGTCGTGCAGCTCCAGGATCTGGACGAGGATGCCTTGGTGCGGATCCTGACCGAGCCGCAGGGTGCGATCATCAAGCAGTACCAGGCGCTGTTCGGCTTCCAGAACGTGGATCTGAGCTTCACCGAGCGCGCGCTGCGCGACGTGGCGCACCGGGCGCGGGAACGCAAGACCGGTGCGCGTGGCCTGCGCGCGGTGCTGGAGAAGGCCATGACGGATCTGCTGTTCGAGCTGCCGGTCGAGGGCCTCAAGGAGCTGCACTTCGACAAGGCGCACATCGATTCGCCCCTGGGCCTACTTGAGTCTAAGGGACTCAAGAAGTCTGCCTAAACGCAACAGAGATTACAGCACCCCAGTCCCCCCACCCCTAGACTGCCCGAGTACCCGGTGGTCGGGGGTGTTTTCAGTCTCCTCCGACGCGTTAGACTTTCGTATTACCGCGCCCCATTCCGAGCCGTACCCGGGGCCGCGGCCCGCAAGGAGCAAGCATGATCTGGGAACTTCCCGTCGTTGCACTGAGAAATATAGTCATCCTGCCCGGCGTTACCATGAACGTCGACGTGGGCCGCCCCAAGAGCAAGCGCGCCGTCGATGAGGCGCAGGCCAGCGACCGCCGCGTGCTGCTCCTCACGCAGCGCGACGCCCGCACCGACGACCCCACCCGCGCCGAACTGTACGAAATGGGCGTTCTGGCCGTCGTCAAGCAGGTCGTGCGGATGCCCGACAACACCTACCAGGTGCTGGTCGAGGCGCAGGAACGCGCCCTGGTCACCGACGAGGTGCCCAGCGCCTACATGCGCGTGCGCGCCGAAACGCAGACCGTGCCCGCCGACGAGAGCCGCGAGGTGGCGGTGCTGGTGCAGGAGGTCAAGTCGGCCTTCGAGGAATACCAGCGCCAGAACAAGAACCTGCGCCTGGACAACTACCAGCTCGAGGGACTCAAGGCCCTGAACGACGCCGGCACGCTGGCCGACCAGGTCACGCACCACGCCACCTGGACGCCCGAGGAGAAGCAGGAGGTGCTCGCGGCAGTGCCGCTGCGAGCCCGCCTGGAAGCCACGCTGAAGTTCCTGTCGCGCGACACTGAGCGCTTCAACCTGGACAAGAAGATCGCGGGGCGCGTCAAAGAGCAGATGGACGCCAACCAACGCGAGTACTACCTGCGCGAGCAGATGAAGGCCATCGGCAAGGAACTCGGCGGCGGCGAGGACGGCCCGGCCGAGGTCGAGGCGCTGCGCGAGAAGATCGAGCAGGCGGGCATGCCCGAGAGCGTCAAGGACAAGGCCCTCAAGGAACTCCAGCGCCTGGAACGCACGCCCGGCGGCAGCCCCGAGAGCACCGTGGTGCGCAACTACATCGACTGGCTGGTGGATGTGCCGTGGAGCAAGCGCGACGAGGAGATCCTCGACATCCAGCGCACCCGCGACATCCTGAACGACGACCACTACGCACTGGACGACGTGAAAGACCGCATCTTGGAATTCCTGGCGGTGCGTCAGCTGACGCAGAAGCCTGAGGAGACCGAGGAGGCCCGCAAGGAGCGCACCGCCGAGGAGCGCACCGACGACGCCGAACTGCGCGCCCCGATCCTGGTGCTGGTCGGCCCTCCCGGCGTTGGCAAGACCTCGCTGGGCAAGAGCATCGCCCGCAGCCTGAACCGCAAGTTCGTCCGCATGGCGCTGGGCGGCGTGCGTGACGAGGCCGAGATCCGCGGTCACCGCCGTACGTACATCGGCAGCATGCCTGGCCGGATCATCCAGGCCATGAAGAACGCGGGCGTGACCAATCCCGTGATCCTGCTCGACGAGATCGACAAGATGAGCAGCGACTGGCGCGGCGATCCCAGCAGCGCCATGCTGGAAGTGCTGGATCCCGAGCAGAACCACACCTTCCAGGATCACTACCTGGAAGTGCCGTACGACCTGTCGCAGGTCATGTTCATCACGACGGCGAACACCCTCCAGACCATTCCCCGGCCGCTGCTCGACCGCATGGAGGTCATCCAGATCCCGGGCTACACCCAGCCGGAGAAGGTCGAGATCGCCAAGCGCTACCGCGTGCCAAGACAGGTCAAGAGCCATGGTCTGACTGGCCGCCTGGAGATCACGGACGCCGCCCTGAACCGGATCGTGGAGGAGTACACCCAGGAATCCGGCGTGCGCAACCTCGACCGCCAGGTGAGCAAGCTGGCCCGCAAGGCCGCCCGCGAACTGCTCGAGAAGCCCTGGGAGGGCGTCAAGGTGATCGACGCCGTGCAGGTGCCGGACTACTTGGGCGTGCCCATGCACCGCCCGGACAAGATGGAGAAAGAACCCCAGGTGGGCGTGGCGCAGGGTCTGGCGTGGACCTCGGTGGGCGGCACCATGCTGCTCGTCGAGGCCTTGGCGACGCCTGGCAGCGGCAAGATCGTCATGACCGGCTCGCTGGGGGACGTGATGAAGGAGAGCGTCGGCGCGGCCATCGCATACCTGCGCGCCCACGCCAGCGAGTACGGCGCCGATCCGGACTTCCACAAGACCATGGATCTGCACGTGCACTTCCCCGACGGTGCCACGCCCAAGGACGGCCCCAGCGCCGGCATCACCATCGCCACGGCCGTCATCAGCGCGATCACCGGCCGCCCGGTGCGGATGGACGTCGCCATGACCGGCGAGATCAGCCTGCGCGGCCGCGTGCTGCCCATCGGCGGCCTCAAGGAGAAGCTGCTCGCCGCGCACCAGGGCGGGATCCGCGAGGTCATCTTCCCGCACGACAATGAGCCGCACCTGCAGGACGTGCCGGAATCGATCCGCGGCGAGCTGAAGATCCACGCGGTGGAACGCGTGGGCGAGGTGCTGAGCCTGCTGCTGCTGCCCAAGCCCGAACCCGTCCAGCCGACCATTCCGCCCACGCAGGGCAGCAAGCCCGCCCAGCCCGGCGCGTAAGCCGCAGCCCCCAATGCTAGGAGTGCCACCCCCGCTGAACGGGGGCGGCACTCCTGCTTTCGACTCAGCTGTTCAGTTTTGGCCCTTATCTTCAGCGGCGGCCGAACGAGGATGACCCGCCAGCGGGCGTCGAGGGCCGGCTGACCGAGGTGTCTCCGAGACGCGGCGGCATCTCCCGGTTGACGGCCCCTGCACCCGCGGCGCCGGTTCCACTCGGCATGGCACCGGGCGGCAGCGAGTTGCCCACGGTCGGGTCGTTGGCGAGCCGGGCAAATTCTTTGGGATCCACGGCGCGCTCCACACCGATGTCGAAGGAGATCAGGCGGCGGCGGTACAGGTTGGCGAGGTACGCGTCCATGGTGATCATGCCCTCGCGGGCACCGGTCTGCATGACCGACACGATCTGGTAGGTCTTGCCCTCGCGGATCAGGGAGCGCACGGCGGGGTTGGCGACCAGCAGCTCGTAGGCCAGGATGCGTCCGCCGCCCTCGAGCTTAGGCAGCAGCTGCTGGGTCATGACGGCCACCAGGTTGTTCGCGAGCTGCACCCGGATCTGCTCCTGCTGCTCTTCCGGGAACACGTCGACGATGCGGTCGATGGATTCGGGCGCGCTGTTGGTGTGCAGGGTGCCCATGACCAGGTGCCCGGTCTCGGCGGCGGTCACGGCAGCCTTGATGGTCTCGAAGTCGCGGAGCTCGCCGACCAGGATGACGTCCGGGGCCTGGCGCAGCACGGCGCGCAGGGCGTGCTCGAAGTCCATGGTGTCCGACCCGACTTCACGCTGGTTGATGATCGACTGCTTGTGCGTGTGCATGAACTCGATCGGATCCTCGATGGTCATGATGTGCATTTTCTTGTTGGTGTTGATGTGGTCGATCATGGCGGCCAGCGTGGTGGACTTGCCCGAGCCGGTGGGGCCGGTGACGAGCACCAGACCGCGCGGCGCGCTGGCGATGTCGATCACGTTCTGCGGCAGGCCCATCTCCTGCGCGCTCTTGATCTTGGTCGGGATCAGGCGCAGCACGCCGCCCACGTGGCCACGCTGCATGAACGCGTTCACGCGGAAGCGGGCCTTCTCGCCCAGTGCGAAGGAGAAGTCCAGCTCGCGCTTTTCCTCGAAGGTGCGCTGCTGTTTTTCGTTCATCATCGAGTACATCAGGCGGCGGGTCTCGGTGCCGACGAGTTCGCTGAAGCCCTGCGAGTCGTACTCGCCGTGCAGTTTGAACTGGGGCGGCAGCCCGACGGTCAGGATCACGTCGGACGCGCCCTTCTCGGCGGCGAGGCGCAGGATGTCGGTGATATCGGCGCTGGGTGCAGTCATGGAATACCTCGTGGGGAGTACGGGCGGGACGCGGTTACTTGCTGGTGACGGCCAGGACTTCTTCCAGCGTGGTGATCCCCTGCAGGGCCTTGGCAATGCCGTCCTGACGCAAGGTCTTCATTCCGCTCTGGGTGGTGGCGATCTCGTTGATCTCAGTGGCGTTCTTGCCGGAGCCAATGGCGATCCGCAGCGGCTCGTCGATGACCATCAGCTCGTGGATGCCCATACGGCCCTTGTAGCCGGTGCCGCCGCAGCGGGGGCAGCCCGCGCCGCGCATCAGCTGCGCGCCGCGCAGGTCACGCTCGGTGATGCCCAGGCGCCGCAGGACGTCCGGGTCGGCGTTGGTGGGCGCCTTGCAGTCCGGGCAGACCTTGCGCACCAGGCGCTGCGCGACCACACCGACCACGGCCGCGCCGATGTTGAAGTGCTCCACGCCCATCTCTTCGAGGCGCACGATGGCGCCCGGCGCGTCGTTGGTGTGCAGCGTGGCCAGCACCAGGTGACCGGTCAGGGCCGCCTCCACGGCGATCTTCGCCGTCTCGGTGTCGCGGATTTCCCCCACGAAGATGATGTCCGGATCTTGGCGCAGGAAGGCGCGCAGCGCGCGGGCGAAGGTCAGGCCGGCGACCGGGTTCACCTGCGACTGGATGATGCCGGGAATCTCGTACTCGACCGGATCCTCGATGGTGGTGGTGTTCTTCTCGGGCACCGCGATGCGTTTGAGGGTGGAGAAGGACGTGAAGGACTTACCGGAGCCGGTGGGGCCGGTCACCAGGAAGATGCCGTTGGGTTTGTGGATGACGTCCAGGTAGCGCTGGAAGTTATGCTCGCTGAAGCCCAGCTGCTCGACTTCCGGGATGTTGCTGGCTTTCTGCAGCAGACGCATCACGGCCTTCTCGCCGTACACGGTGGGCAGCGTGGAGAGTCGCAGGTCGAGATCGATGCTGCCCTTCTTGAAGCGCACGCGGCCGTCCTGCGGCACGCGGCGCTCGCTGATGTCGAGCTGCCCCATGATCTTGATGCGGGCCAGCATGCTCTGCGCCGCGCCCTTGGGCAGGGAGTTCTGTTCGCGCAGCACGCCGTCCACGCGGTAGCGCACCCGGACGTCGAATTCGGTCGGTTCGATGTGGATATCGGAAGCTTCCTGGAGGGCGGCCTCGCGGATCAGGTTGTCGACCACACGCACCACGGCGTTGTCGTCCAGGCCGGCGGAGATATCGACGTCGTCGGCGCGTTTGCTGTCCTTCTCGCGCTTGTTGCTTTCCTGCACCAGGCGCTGGTTCAGGTCGGCCATGTCCTTGTTGCCGAAGTACCGCTCGATCAGGCGGATGATGTCCTTCTCGGCCATCACGGCCGGCATGACCTCACGTCCGGTGATGAGCTTCAGGTCGTCCAGCGCAAACACGTTGCGCGGATCTTTCATGGCCACGACCAGCGACTCGCCCTGGAGTCTCACGGGGACCACGGCGTAGCGGCGCGCGGTCGCCTCGGGAATCATCAGCGCGACCTTGGGATCCGGCGGGTTCTGGACGGGATCGAGGAACTCGTAGCCGAGCTGCGCGGCCAGCGAGCGCGCCAGCATCTCCGGCGAGAGCTTCCCGGACTGCACCAGCGTGTCTTCCAGGCGGCCCCCGCCGGAATTCTGCTTCTGCAGGGCGGAGTCGATCTCGTCGGCCCCGGCGAAGCCCAGCTCGATGATGACCTCGCCCAGCGGCTTGACGCGGCCCTCGCGGGCCTGCACCTGCAGCGCCTCGCGCAGCTGCGCGCGCGACAGCGTGCCCTGCTGCACCATCTGCTCGCCCAGCCGCCCGCGCTGCGGGTAGTACCGTTCGATCAGGGACTCGACATCGCGGGGTTTGGCGAGCAGGAACTGCGTGCGCCGGCCGATCAGCGCCTCGATGTCCTCGCGCTTGCGGGGATCGCTGGCGACCACGGTGACGCTGCCGCCGCTCTCGTCGACCGGCACGGCCGTGAGGCGCAGGGCGTCGGCGCGCAGCATGGTGCCCAGCACCTCCTCGCTGGGTTTGAAGTCACGCGGGTTTTTCAGGTACACCGCGCCGATCTGCTCGGCCAGCACCTCATACAGCTGGTCTTCCGAGATGGCCTTCTGCGCGTACAGCGTGGCGCCCAGCGGCTCACCAGTCTGCTGCTGGGCATCCAGCGCGACCTGGAGTTGCGCGTCGGTGATCAAACCGCGTGTGATCAGGCGCTGGCCCAGCTTGCCGCCGCCAGGCCCCTCGACCGCGTCGATCGGGGCCACGGGCGTGAGGCCCAGTTCCGGGTAGTGCGTGGCGATCGCCCAGTTGATCTCGTCGCGCAGCGCCTGGTACGGCTCGATCATCAGGCCGGAGTCGTCCTCCAGGGCCTCGATGGACACGCTGGACAGGGGATCGACCAGCGCGACGCGCAGCGTGCCGCCCTCCAGCGCGAAGGGAAAGGCCATGGAACTGAGGGCCGTCTGGGCGCGCACGGCCATGATCGCCTGCGGATCGGGATTCACGACCGTGAGGTTCACCAGCGGAATGCCGAGCGCTTCCTCGATGGCGCGCGCGATGCGTTTCTCGCCGACCATGCCCGAGCCGATCAGGATCTCCGCGAGCCGACCGCCGACCTCCGCGTGCCGCACCAGGGCTTTTTGCAGGTCCGCGTCGTTCACGTACCCCTGTTCGAGCAGGATCGCGCCGAGGCGCCGGTCACCGATTGAGAGAGCCATGATCTTCCTCCTTGAGCGGGTGCAGGTGGTGCGGGGGCCGGGCAGGCCGGAGTGGTGCGGGATGATGGGAAGGGTGGACTCCGGGCGGGGCGAACCATGACCCTGCGTGAGGGGGACTGCAGCGACTCACGTCAGGTTCTCCAGTCATGGCCGTACCGGCGCAGCACGACGCGCTCGAGGTGCCGGGCCGCGCGGGTGTGCGGGAGGGCGTTGCCCTGAAGCGGCCTCACGAGGATGGTGTGCAGTCCGGCGAGGTTGCCGCCCAGCACGTCCGTGAACAGCTGGTCGCCGACCATGCCGACCTGCCGGGGGGCGAGCCCCAGGCTGGTCAGGGCACGCCGGTAGGCACGCGGATTGGGTTTGCCGGCCAGACCGACGCCGTTGAATTCCAGGCGTTCCAGCCAGTACGCGGCACGTTTACCGGTGGCGTTGCTCAGGAGGTACAGCTTCGTGCCGAGCTGTTGCAGGTCGCGGGCCCAGCGGATCATGCCGGCGGCTTCCTCGTCGGCGTAACTGCCGTAGGGCACCAGGGTGTTGTCGAGGTCGATCAGCAGCCCGTGCAGGCCGCGCGAGGTCAGGAACCCCGGGGTGATGTCGGTGACGTGGTCGATCACGTCGCGGGGGCGCAGCAGGCTCACGCGCTCACTCCGGCCGGGGCCGGCAGGCCGATCACGGCCCACATGCGCCCGGTTCGGCCCGAGTCGCGGCGGTACGAGTAGAAGTCGGCCTCGGTGGAGCAGCGCCCGCTGACCCACACCTGGGCGTCCGGGAGGCCGGCCTCCAGCAGCACGGCCCGGTTCGCTCCAGCCAGATCCAGGTGCGGCTGGGCCGGGCCGCTCAGCACGAAGTCGCCCAGGCCCGCGTTACGGAACTGCCCGGCGAGATCCGGGCTGACTCCGTACTGCGCGCCGCAGATGCCGGGGCCGACCGCCGCACGGATGCGGGCCGGGTCGGCCCCCAGCGCGGTCATGGCCTGCACGGTCTTCTCCGCGATGCGTCCTAGCGTCCCCTTCCAGCCGGCGTGTGCGGCGCCGATCACGCCCGCGTCGGCATCCTGGAGCAGCAGCGGGTAACAGTCGGCCGTGCCGATGGCCAGCAGCACGCCGGGCGTCGCGGTCACCAGGGCGTCGCCCTCCCAGACGCCAGGTGCCGTGACACTCACGACCGCTGTGCCGTGCACCTGCGTGAGCCGCGCGACACTGGCCGCCTCGAAGCCCAACGAGCCGGTCAGCAGAGCGCGGTTGCGGGCCACAGCCTGCGGATCGTCCTGGCGGTCGTCGAGGTTCAGCCCCCGGAAGTCACCCGTCGACACGCCGCCAGCACGCGTGGTGAAGGCGTGCGGCGCGGTGAGGATCGGCGCGTGGAGGAACATCAGGTGTGTAGTATCCCCCGGCATCTCTCACCGGATTCTGACGGTCTGTGCCGATCGGCGCGGGAAGACGGGTCGCATTCGGTCACAGCGGCGTCGGTTCCGGTGAATGCTTGCACCGGCTTCAAGCGTGGCCGTCCCAGGGTTGGTAGAGTCGAAACATGAGTGTCAGCGTGAACCTTTCCGACAAGACGGCCCTGGTCATGGGCGTGGCGAATGCCCGCAGCCTGGGCTGGGCGATCGCCGAGCAACTGCTCGCGGCCGGGTGCCGCGTGGGCTTCTCCTACCAGGGCGAGCGCCTGAAGGGCGAACTGGACAAGCTGCTCGCCGGCAAGGAGGGCGTGTGGTCGCAGCAGGCGGACGCGACCAGTGAGGACGACCTGACGGCGCTGTTCGCCCGCGTGAAGCAGGAGTTCGGGCACCTGGATTACGTCGTGCACGCCATCGCCTTCGCGCCGCGCACCGCCATGGAAGGCCGCTTCCTCGACACTTCGCCCGAGGACTGGAACACGTCGCTGCACGTCAGTGCCTACACGCTGGTCTCGGCGTCACGGCATGCAGAACCGCTGCTGCGTGACGGCGGCAGCATCGTGAGCCTCACGTACCACGCGTCGCAGCAGGTCGTACCGAAGTACAACGTGATGGGCGTGGCCAAGGCCGCGCTGGAGGCCGCCACCCGCTACCTGGCCGCCGATTTCGGCCCGCGCGAGATCCGCGTGAACACCATCAGCGCCGGGCCGATGCGGACTATCGCCGCGCGCAGCATTCCGGGGTTCGGCGGCCTGTACGACAAGGGCGCGCGCAACGCCAGCTTCGGCCGCAATGCCACGCCTGAGGAGGTCGGCAAGCTCGCGCTGTTCCTGCTCAGCGACCTGGGAAGCGGCGTGACCGGGCAGACCGTGTACGTGGACGCGGGCCTGAGCATCATGACGGTGAAAGAGGACTGATCGCGGCCGGTCGCTCCCCTTCACGGCTGTCGGGCCGACTGGACAGACGCTGCGCCATGAAGGGCTGCTGGCATTAGAAGGATTGGGCCGAGACAGGCTGGGTTCGTCCAGGTTTGCGTCGGCACAGCCGCTATCATCCGCGCTATGACCCTGACGGCCACGGCCCCTCTGCTGCCTGCGCAGCGACACGAAGTGGAGGCCCCGGCGCAGGCGGCGGGCTTCGGCGTGATCCTGCTGGCCGGAGCAGACGCATGACGGCCATCGACCTGCCGTTCACTCTGGAGGTCCTGATTCGGCTGCTGGACACGCCCAGCCCGACCGGATTCACGGAGGACGCGGTGGCGCTGGTCGAGGCGGAACTGCGGGCGCTGGGCGTCACGCCGGTTCGCACCCGCAAGGGCGCTCTGACCTGGGAGGTGCCGGGCCACCGTGACGGTCGCAAGCACGTGACCTTCAGCGGGCATGTCGACACCCTGGGCGCGATGGTGAAGTTCATCAAGCGCACGGGCCGCGTGACCCTGTCGGCGCTGGGCGGCTACGACTGGGCGACCGTAGAGGGTGAGGATGTGCGCCTGCACACGCAGTCGGGGCGGGTGATCACGGGCACGGTCGTGAATATCCGCCAGAGCACGCACGTGCACGGCGCGGCCCTGCGGACCCTGCAACGCGAGCAGTCAGTCATGGAAGTGCGCCTGGACGAACCGACCGGGACGGCCGACCAGACCCGCGCCCTGGGCATCGCGGTGGGCGATTTCGTGAGCTTCGACGCCAGACCCCGCGTGACGCCGAGCGGCTACGTCAAGGCCCGGCATCTGGACAACAAGGCGGCGGTGGCCGTGTTCCTGGGCGTCACGAAGGCCCTGCTGGAGGACGCCCCCGCCCACACCACGGCCTTCCACGTGACCACCTATGAGGAGGTCGGGCACGGCGCGGCCACCGGCATTCCACCGCACACGGACGAGCTGATCGCCGTGGACATGGCCGCCGTGGGGGAGAACCAGCAGAGCAGCGAGCATCACGTGACGCTGTGCGTGGCCGACAGCGGCGGGCCCTACGATCATGCGCTCGGTAACCGCCTGCGCGCGGCGTCGCGGCACGCGGGCCTGGAACTGCGGGTCGACCTGTACCCCTACTATTCCTCGGACGGCACGGCGGCGTGGCGGGCGGGCGGGGATTACCCGGTGGCGCTGATCGGGCCTGGGGTGGATGCCAGCCACGCCTACGAGCGCACCCACACGGACGCCCTGACGGCCACGGGAGCGTTGATGCTCGCCTATGTGCGCGTTGAAGGCTGAAGGGCCAGGGCGGGACTCCGGTCTTCACCCGCTGTGGACGTAGGAATTGACCGCCTCAGCACCGACGGGAGCGACAACGAAGCCCAGCGTCAAGGTGTGCGGAGGGCCGGGGCCTCGAGCGTTCCGGCCTTCAGTTCTGCAGCGGGCCGGGGCAGGCCGTTCAGGACGAGCAGGTAAGCGGTTACGTCCAGCGCCTCCTGGGCGCTCAGCGAACCGGGACGGTCGTCCGGCATGGTCGTGGTGATCAGGGTGTGCAGCGCGGCCACCTGCCCGCCTCCGAAGGTCGCGCGGAAGTCGTCGCCGCTCAGGGCCGGACCGATCTGACCTTCCAGGCGGTCGCCGTGGCAGATGGCGCACGCCTGGAAGTACAGCACCTCGCCGCGCTTCACCTGGGCAGCCGCCGCAGTCGCGGTGCCCGGTACGGCATCCGGCGGCGCCGCCGCGGCCAGGGCGCACAGCGGGGCCAGCACCAGCAGCGCGCACAGCCAGGACAGACGGGACATCTGGGGCCAGTGTACGGAGGGAACGTCAGGCTTAAGAAGGTCACCATGTACAGATCGGTACTCGTCCCTGTAGGCTGGACGGGTGCTGTCCCTCCAGAAAGCAGCGACCATCCTCGGGGCGTTCAGTGCCGAGCAGCCCGAGTGGGGGGTGCGCGCCCTGGCCGCGCACCTCAACGTGCCGCGTGCCACCGCCCACGCCTATCTCGCTGGTCTGACTGAGGCCGGGTTCCTGCGCCGCACCCCGGCCGGCAAGTACCGCCTGTCGTGGCACCTCGCGGAGATGGGCGCGCAGCTCACGGCCGCCCTGCCGTGGTTCCCGGAAGCCCGCGCGCTGATCACCCGGCTGGCCCTGGAGGTGCGTTCCGTGGCCTTCCTGTGCATTCTGGAGGGCGAGGAGGTCGTGGCCGCGATCCGAGAACGCCATCCGGACGCCGACATCGACCTGCCGCTCGACGTGTACCTGCCGGCCACGGCCACCGCCAGCGGCAAGATCCTGTACGCGCACGCGGAGATCACGCCCCGCACCTTCGCGCAGTGCACGCCGAGTTCGATCACCTCGCAAGACGAGTGGCGCACCGAGGTCGCCAAGGTCAAGAAGCTCGGGTACGCGTACTCCATCGAGGAATGGATTCCGGAGCAGTGCACGCTGGGCGTGCCGTACCACGCGCCGGACGCCCAGCGCGGCGGCAGCGTCGTGGCCGCGATCGGCGTGCAAATGAGCGCCCAGCGGTACCTGCGCGAGGAACGTCAGGTGCGCGAGCGCGTGCTGGGCATCGTGAGGGAAGCCGAGGGGGTGTAGCGGTCGGCGCGGGCCGGTCAGGGAGTCGGGGCCGGCCCGGTCAGTTGCCGCATCATGGAGGCGGTATCCCACACGTGCCACAGTTCCGCGCCACGCCCCTGCTCGACACGCACGAAGTGCATGTGCCGCACGTGCACGCGACGCTGGGTCGGGGGCAGGTCGCGCATGGGGCCGAGATGGGTGCCGGTCATGACGGAGTGCATGGCCACGATGTCACCGCTGGACATGAGGTGCTTGATCTCGAAGTGCAGGTCGGGAAAGGCCGTCCTGAGCATGGTGACGACCTGTTTGAGGTGCTGGGGAAAGTTCACGCCGGGCGCCTCCTGGTGGTCGGTCGAGGCGGGCAACAGCAGGTCGTCCACCGCGCTCAGGTCACCCCGGTTGAAGGCCCGCTCGATCATGTCACTGACGACGGTCACGTCTGCATCCTGGGTCATAGTGGGCCTCCGCTGAGTGTAGTTGTACTACAGTGAGATCAGTTATACTCCGGTGGATGCCGGAAAGCAACGCGCCCACCCGCTCGACCCACCGCCAGCGACAGGCCGAGGCGACCCGCACCCTGATCGTCCAGGCGGCCACCGACCTGTTCCTGGAGACGGGGTACGCCGGTACCACCATGGACGCCATCGCCCTGCGTGCCGGGGTGGCCGTGAGTACCGTGTATGGCGCGTTCACCAACAAGCGCACCCTGCTGGCGGCCATCCGCGAGGCATGGCACCAGGCGACCGGTCAGCGTGACACCTACCGGCTGGCCGGCGAGCAGCCGGAGCTCGCGGATCGGCTGCGCCTCGCCGCGCACGCGACCCGCCGGCAGTGGGAACTCGGTGCCCGGATGATGGCCATCTACACGGCGGCGGCCGCGTCGGATCCGGAGGCGGCGCTGGAACTCGGCACCGCGCTGAATGGGCGGCGCACGAATATCGGCCGGATCGTCCGGGCATGGGCCGAGGAGGCGCACCTGGACGCCGCGCGCTTCAATGCCGCGTATCTGGCCCTGACCCACGCGGAGGTCTATCTGGAACTCGTCGGCGGGTCGGGTTGGACGCCCGACGAGTACGAGGCCTGGCTGCTGGGGCACCTGAACGCCGAGGTACTGGAGTGCCGGACGGCCGCCGCCCGCGCCGCAACCCGAGGGACAGACGTCGACTAAGACGACGCGCGCCGGGTTGAGCCTCCGGCGCGCGTTCCAGGTGGGATTCAGCCGAGTTGTGGGGCCAGGGTGAGGGGCACGGGCGAGTTCGTGCGGGCGCTCTCGTAGGCGCCGAGGACCAGCCGCACGCTCTCGCGGCCGTCCTCGCCGCTGCACACCACGGGCGAACCCTGCTCAATGGACTCGATGAAGTGCACGACGCTGCGGATGTGCGCGTTGTCGACGGTGGCGAAGTCGTACCACGTTTCGTCGCCCGCGCCCCAGTCGGCGTACCCGAACTCGCGGTTCAGGAAGCGCAGGCGGGCCTTGCCCAGGCGGTTGCTGCACTCCAGCGCGCCCTGCGTGCCGTACACAAAGAAGCTCTCCTCCCAGCCGGTGGCCGTCCAGGCGTTCTCGACGCTGGCGATGGCACCGCTCTCGAAATCCAGCGTGGCGACGCTGGTGTCCTCCACCTCAATCTGAAATTTGAGGGTTGCCATGCGCGCGTAGATGCTGCGTACGTCCCCGCCGAAGTAGCGGGCGAGATCCATCATGTGGCAGCCGTTGTCGAGCAGGGTGCCGCCGCCGGACGCCGCGAGGCTCCCGAACACGCCGCGCACCTGCTCCGCGCCGCCCCAGTCGTGGGCCTGCCGCAGCCGCATGAACGTCACGCGCCCGATGCGGCCCTCGTCGATCAGGCGTTTGGCCGTGCGGGCCAGCGGGTTCGAGCGCAGGTGGTGGCCCGTCTGGAGCACCGCGCCGTTGCGGCGGGCGGCGGCAATCATGGCGTCACAGGCGTCCAGATCCAGCGACAGCGGCTTCTCGCACAGCACGTGGATGCCCCGGTCGAGCGCGGCGATGGTGGCGGGCGCGTGGAAGGCGTTCGGGGTGCAGATGCTGACGGCCTGCACGTCCTCGTTCGCGAGCAGCTCCTCGAAGGTGGCGTAGGCGCGCACCTCCCATTCCTTTTCGCGCAGCTGGCGGATGGCCTCGCTGGCGTCCGCGATGGCCACCACATTCACGCCCGCCTGCTTGTAACCCTCGTAATGCCGTTTGGAGATGCCGCCCGCGCCGACGATCGCGGCGCTCACGACCTTGCTGGACGCGGTCACTTGCGCTCCGGCAGGGGTTCGAGCGGCTGGCGGTTGCCGAACGCGCGGGGCGCGCTGGCGGTCGGGGCCACCCAGCGGGCGGCGTTCGAGATGACCTGCCGCACGCCGTCGTGGAAGTACGTGGGGTACGTCTCGTGGCCGGGGCGGAAGTAGAAGATCTTGCCCGAGCCCCGGCGGAAGGTGCAGCCGCTGCGGAAGACCTCGCCGCCCGTGAACCAGCTCACGAAGATCAGTTCGTCCGGCGTGGGGATGTCGAAGTGCTCGCCGTACATCTCCTCCTGCTCGATCTCGATGAACTCGCCCACGCCCTGCGCGATGGGGTGGCTGGGATCGACGACCCACAGGCGCTCCTTGTCGCTGGCCTCGCGCCATTTCAGGTCGCAGGACGTGCCCATCAGGCGCTTGAAGGGCTTGCTGAAGTGCCCGGAGTGCAGCACGATCAGCCCCATGCCGTCCCACACGCGCTGCGCGACCTTCTCGGCAATGGCGTCGCTCACGTCGCCGTGCGCCTTGTGGCCCCACCACAGCAGGACGTCGGTGTTGTTCAGCACCTCGTCGGTCAGGCCGTGCTCAGGCTCGTCCAGGGTCGCGGTGCCGACGTTCGTGAAGCCGTGGGCCTTCAGGCCGTCGGCCATGGCGACGTGCATGCCCTGGGGATAGACGGACGCCACCAGCGGGTTCTCATGCTCGTGACGGTACTCGTGCCAGACGGTAATGCGGGGCTGCGTGGACTGGGTCATGGGTCTCCTTGGAGCGGTGCTCTGAATCGATTCAGCCTAGAGCGTACAGGTGAGAACGGATGAACTTGTGTAGGTCAGATGCGCCGCCGATGCTAGCGGACAACGGGAGCGGACGACACCGTGACCATCTCCCTGGTCGGGACACCCCCGCCATGCGGCCGATGCTCCTCAGGCCCAGCGCCCGTACCCTGAACCATGCCCACCCCCCACCCGGAAACGCTGCCACAGCTCCTCTGGACGGAATTCGGCAGTGCCCTGAACATGCTGGAGTCCGCCATCGTCGCGTGCCCACCGGAGGTCTGGGGCACGCAGGCCGGCTTCCAGGAATTCTGGTACATCGCGTACCACACCCTGTTCATGGCGGACTACTACGGCAGCGATTCCACGCAGGGCTTCCACCCGCCTGCCCCCTTCACCCTGAGCGAACTCGACCCGGCGGGCGTGTTCCCGGAGCGGGTGTACCGCAAGGACGAACTGCTGACCTACCTCGACCACGTCATGCAGAAAAACCGCGCCCTGATCCGCAGCCTGACACCGGAAAAGGCCGCGCAGCGCTTCGAGGGCGAGTACAGGGACTTCAGTCTGCTGCATCTCGTGATCTTCAACACCAAGCACGTACAGCACCACGCGGCGCAGCTCTACCTGCTCCTGCGCCAGCGCGTGGACGACACGCCGGGCTGGGTCAGCCAGCCAAGATGGGAGCTGGAAGGGTGAACCGCGGCGCTCCTTGGAGGAGGACAGGTGCGCGCTGAACTGAAGGCGATGGTCATTCTTGAAGTCACTCCCCCCGTCGAACAATTTCGTCCGGAGAACGGCGTAGATTTCGGCATTTCATTGCGCCTCGATATCGGGCCTGCTGGCGAGAACGCCTCAGATGCCTTCGAGCTCTTCGTGTGCACGCCCGACCATCTGAACCGGGAGTGGCCCGAACCGATATGGGGAAGGGGATTGCTGATCGTGCAGGATTTCGATCTGCCAACGATCAGATCAGTGATCGAGCGGTATCTCGCCACCTGCCACGGAGCCGACTGGCCAGAGGTGGTGGCTCACGTCAGCCGGGTCGCGATCTGGGAGTTTGATAACTACGGGAGCAGAACTCCGTGAGCAGGTCACTCCATCGCGTGATCCGAAGCCTCTCCCCTATCCCAGGCCCCCAACGTCCGCCTTCAATCCATCCAACTGCGCCCTTAACGCTGCCGCCCTTGTCTGCGCTCCGTCAAGCCTCGCCTGTTC
Organism: Deinococcus sp. KSM4-11; assembly: GCF_004801415.1. NCBI lineage: Bacteria > Thermotogati > Deinococcota > Deinococci > Deinococcales > Deinococcaceae > Deinococcus > Deinococcus sp. KSM4-11. The sequence continues at coordinate 239,421 of NZ_SSNX01000003.1, forward strand.
CTGTTCGGTGAAGCGGGTGTAGGGGCTGATCGCGTCGCGGAGTCTCGCGTCGGCGCGTTCCTGTTCGCGTTCGTACTCGCGCCGCACGATGCGTTCCAGCGCCTCGCGCAGGTCGGCGACCTTGGCGCGCAGTTGCCGGTGCGCCTGGAGGCGTTTGTTCGGTAGGACGAACAGGCCCAGGCTGCCCAGGGTGAGCCCGGCGAGGATGCCGCCGGTGAAGTCCAGCGCGCTCGCGCCGATCAGCACGCCCAGGGTCGCGCCGATGCCGATACCTCCGGCAAGGCCGCCCACGGCTCCCTTCATGGCGTCCTCGGCGTCCTGGGAGAGCTGCCGGCCGAGTTCCTGCTCGGTGGTGAGTTCCAGGTGCTCGCGGGCGCTGCCGGCGATGCCTTCCAGCAGCGCGCCCCGGTCGTATGAAAAGCGGGTGCGGGCGACCTCACCGGAGGGCTGGCGGCGGATCAGGAAGGCCTGGACGTCCTCCCAGAAGTGCAGGTTGGCTTCCACGAAGCGGTCGATCATGCTGCCGAACTGCCGGTCGATGGCGTCGGGAAGGTCGGCCACGGCCTCGCGTCGGAAGGCCTCCTCCAGGTCGCGGGGGTTGAGCAAGCCACGGATGTTAGAGAAGCGGAGTTTGTCGTCGATGAAGCGGTCGGCGCGCACCTCGAACTCGGCGAGCAGGCGGGAGACGCGGTTGAGCTGCCCGTCGAGTTCGCCGGTCATGGATTCACGGTGCCGTTCGCGCTGCGCTTCGAGGTCACGCAGGATACTCAGGTCTTCCTTGAGGGTGACGCGGGCGGCGTCGGCGCGGGTGTCCTCGCCGCTCAGGAGTTCGGCGGCGGTGTTCAGCGGCCCCTGGAGTTTCAGGCGGGTGCGCCCCTGCTCGGAGAGGCGCATTTTCAGCACCTCGCGCAGGGCATGGAAGCCGGGGTCGTGCTGGCCGGTCGGCTGGCCCCGCTGTTCGGCCCGCGCGCTGATCAGCAACACGGGCGGGGTGAGGCCCAGGACGCCGCGCGCGCCGGTCTCCACGAACTCGCGCACCTGGGCCTTCTGCTCAGGCGTTTCGAGCAGGTCGGCCTTGTTCACCACCATGATCACGGCGCGGCCCCACTTTGCGGCGAGGCTCAGGAACTGCCGTTCGGACTCCGTGAACGGGCGGTCGGAGCTGGTCAGGAACAGCACCAGATCGGCGCGCGGCAGGAAGCCCTCAGTGAGCGCCTGGTGCTGCCGGATGATGGCGTTCGTGCCGGGCGTGTCGACCAGGGCCACGCCCTCCAGGCTGGGGAGCGGGTAGGTCAGGCGGCTCACGAAGGGGTCGCGGGTGGCTTCCATCTGGCCGGGTTTCTCGCCGTGCACCAGCACGTAGATGCGGTCCGTGGTGGGTGTGACGCCCTCCGGAAGCACCGGCGCACCCAGCAGGGCATTCACGAAGCTGCTCTTCCCGGCATTGAACTCGCCCACCACGACCAGCAGGAAGGTCTCGTCCAGCGCGCGGGCGGCGGTTCGGGCGTGCTCGATCGATTCGGGCGGCGCCCCCTGGGTCTCCAGGAACGCCTGGAGGTCGGCCAGCAGGCTGCGTTCACGGGTCAGCAGCGCCTGCACGTGATCGGAGACGAGCCCAGGATGGAGCATGACAGGCAGTGTAGAGCCTGCCCGGCCTGCGCCGGAGCGGCAGGATGAACGGGGCACTTTATTTTCTACTGCGGGGCGGTACAGTGTCGGCTGTGACGTGGCTCATACCGGTGAATATCGACGCGGGTGCCCAAGCGACCTTTGGTGAGTTCGTCCGCGATCTGGACGGCAGGCTCGCCGACCCCAACACGGATCGGAGTGTGCTGGCCCGCGAGATCCTCGCCGAGGCCATGTACGGCCGAACCTACGAGGCCCTGGTCGCCGACGCGCCGCTGGCCGCACTGAACCTGGACTCACGCAATGTCACCTTCGAGGCCGAGTACTACATGGCGACGGATCAGGAGAAGTTCGCGCAGGTCAAGCCACTGCTGTGGCTGTGGAAGTCCCTGGATCTCACGCCCATCGGGCAGAACCCGGTGCTGGGCATCGCGGTGCGCCGGGTGCTGGCGGGCCACATCTTCCGGCGGGTAGGCGCGGACTTCAAATGCTGGCAGAACGTGGAATTCAGCGTCGGCTACAACATGGAAGTCGGCGACAACGTGGTCGTGCACCGCAACGTCCTGCTGGATGACATCGGCGGGATCGAACTGCACGACGATGCCAGCATCAGCGATTACGTGAACATCTACAGCCACACGCACTCGGTGCTCGACGGCCCGGACGTCACCCTGAAGAAAACGGTCGTGGGCCGCGGCGCGCGGATCACGTACCACTCCACCATCCTGGCAGGCGCCGTGGTCAGCGACGACGCCATGCTCGCCACACATGCCCTGCTGCGCGACGACATTCCCCCGCACGGCATCGCCATGGGCGTCCCGGCGCGCACCAGCCGCTTCAAGGTGAGGCCCGGCATGGACGTGGAGGTGGATTCACGCATCTACCCGCACGACGAGGGCCGCAAGGCCAACCCGCAGTTCCCGCAGCCCACGCCCGGCCAGACCCGCCTGCCCGACGAACGCGACGCGCCGATCACACCGGGCCGCGTGGTCAAGCAGGGGTAAACAGGGAAAAAAGCGCAGGACACGCAGAGAGCCGGGGCAACATCCTCCCGGCTCTCTGCGTCGGATGTCCTTACACTTCCGTCGTATCGCCGGGGTGCAGCACGCGCACGTCCACGCCCTGCGCCTGTCCGGCGGCGGCGAAGACCTGCGGATCACCGCTCAGGCCGGGGAAGGTGCCGAAGTGCATGGGAATGGCGACCTTCGGGCGCAGCAGTTCCAGGCAGCGTCCGGCTTCCTCCGGGCCCATGGTGTAGTGGTCGCCGACGGGCAGGATCGCGACATCCAGGCCACGGTCGCCGATCAGGCGCATGTCGCTGAACAGGCAGGTGTCGCCCGCGAAGTACACGCGTTTGCCGCCCAGCTCGATGACCAGACCGGTGGGCATCCCGCCGTACGTGCCATCCGGGAAGGAGCTGGAGTGCCACGCGGGCGTGAGGGACACGCTGCCCCACGGCGCGCGGTACGTGCCGCCGATGTTCATGCCGACCGCCTGCGCCGCGCCGTGCTTCTGCGCGTACCCGCCGATCTCGGCCGTGGCAATGATCGGCGTGCCCGCCTTCCCGAAGGCCAGCGCGTCGCCCCAGTGGTCGCCGTGCGCGTGGCTGACCAGCACGGCGCTCAGAGGCCACGTCAGGGCCTGTTCGAGCGTGGTGGGACTCTTCGGGTTGTGGGTGATGTACGGGTCGAGAAGCAGGCGGTGCTCGCCATCTTGCAGGAGAAAGGCGCTGTGACCGAGAAAACGGATGTTCATGCGTGACCTCCGGGGAATGGACGTGCCGAGTCTAGGGCCGGGCGCGGGCCACGCTGTGGCAGCGGGCACACATCTCCACGCCGTATAGTGGGCGCGCACGCGTCCGCCGCTTCCCGCCCCCTGTGTGCCGGGTTCCGTCCCGGCCGAAAGGAGCTTCCTTCCACCCCATGTCCACGGTTCTAGGTCAGGTGAGTTTCCGGGATGTCCTGGACATTCTGCTGGTCACTTTCCTGGTGTACCAGGGGTACCTGCTCGTGGCCGGCACGCGGGCCGTGAACGTGGTACGCGGCATCGTGGTGTTCGCGGGCGTGTGGGTGGCGGCGCTGCTGCTGAACCTCACAACCCTCAGTTACCTGCTGGGCCGGGCGGGGACGGTGGGCCTGTTCGCGCTGGTGGTGCTGTTCCAGCCGGAACTGCGGGCCGCGCTGGAACGCGTGGGCCGACCGCGCAGCCGTGACCTCTCGGCGGGTGTGGCCGCGTTGCAGGCGGTGGCGCGCAGCATGGAACGGCTTGCGGAACGCCGGATTGGGGCCCTGATCGCCATCGAGCGCCGCACGCCGCTGGGCGAGTACGCCGAGACGGGCGTGACCCTGGACGCCGTGGTCAGCGTGCCCTTCCTGGAGGCGCTGTTCGCCCGCAACGCGCCGCTGCACGATGGGGGCGTGGTCATTCAGGGCTCGCGGGTGGTCGCGGCCGGCTGCCTGTTCCCCTTGCAGTCCAGCGACGGCACGTACCGCCGCTACGGCACCCGACACCGCGCTGCGATTGGCCTGTCCGAGGCCACAGATGCCGTGGTGCTGGTGGTCAGTGAGGAGCGGGGCAGCATGCGGATCGCGCTGGGGGGCCGGCTCGGCCCGGATCTGAACGGCGCGGAACTGCGCGACCAGTTGCGCAGCCTGATCTACGAGCGCAGTGGCCAGGGCCTGCCGGACAGTCCGGGGGCACCCGTGCCGGGTGATTCGGCCCCAGCGGCGACGGGTGCACCTCAGCCCTCCGAGGCCGTCACGGTCAAGGAGAAGGCGTGACCGGGCCCTCGGCCTGGCGCTCGGGCCTGGAGGCCGGTCGGCGCTGGGCACAGCCCCGCTACGTGTGGATGCGGGCCGTACACAACCTGGGGCCCAAGCTGCTGTCGCTGCTGATCGCGCTGACCCTGTGGTTCCTGGCGACCTCGAACCGCCGCGCGAACGTCGAGCAGGGCTTCGATGTGCCCGTCACGGTGCGCGACACGACCGGCGGGCGGGGGGAGGGCACCCGGGCCTTCAGCGACCTGAATCCCGCGACGGTGCGCGTGACCCTTTCGGGCCGTCCGGATCGGCTGCGGGAACTGCGGCCGGAGAGCATCGAGGCGATCGTGGACGTGACCGGGCAGCCGGAAGGCAGCTTCAACGCGGTGGTGAGCGTCACGGCGCCCACGGGGACGACCGTCACGCGCCGCACGCCGGATCGGGTACAGGGCTTCGTGGATACGCAGGTGGTGCGCACCCTGCCGATCACCCTGAGTGTGGCCACGCCCTCCGAGACCAGCCTGCCGCGCTACGTGGTGGTGCCCACCGACGCCAGCGTGAGCGGCCCGGGCCGGGTGGTGACCACCGTGAAGGAGGTGGTGACCAGCCCGGTGCTGGTGCCGGCCGGGGGCGAACGGGAAGCGCGCCTGATCGCGCTCGACACGGTGGGCGACCCGATCGATGGCGTGGTGCTGCGGCCAGCCACGGTCATGATCCGGCGGTTGGATACCGGGGTGCTGCCCATCCGGACGCTGCCGGTGGTGCTGACAAAGCCGCCGGCGACCCTGCGGGTGCGGTCGGTGAGCGTGCAGCCCAGCGCCGTGCGCGTGGTGGCGGCTCCAGAGTTGCTGGGCCGTCTGCGGGAGGTCGCCGGGCGCGTGGAATACCACGTGGGCACGTACACGGCGCCCGTGACCTTGGGCGTGCCGGCCGGAGCGCAGGTGCTGGAGAACGTGAGCGTCCGGCTGACGGTGGAAGCGGTACCCGTCCAGGCGACCCCGGTGAAACCCGCCACCACGCCGTGAGCGTGACCCCGCTCCCGGAGGCACGCCGCTTCCAGTTGACCGGTTGCAGTCCCGAGAGGGCCCGCAAAGTCTGAACCGGGTACACAGATGGCGGGGCCGATCCGGAACTTCCTGCCCTGACGGGTTTTTCACGCTGTGCTCCGGGGGACGGTCTGCCGGCCGTCCGGGAATGCCGTCAGACCGTGACGGGCCGATCAGATGTGGGGCTCTTCCCGGGCGTATAGTTGGCCAATGATGTGGGGAATCGACCACATACCACTGTGATTGCCTACGTCCTGCCCTCGGCGTCCAGCGCGGTCATCACCGCGTCCGACTGGGGCTGGTGGGAGCAGCGCGTCCGCCTGATGGTTCGCCCCAGGCGCTACGAACATGTGCTGCGGGTGGCCGACCTGGCTGCCCAGATTGCGGCAAACAACGGGCTGGACGAACAGCGGGCCTACTCGGCAGGCATCCTGCACGACATCGCCCGCGACCTGCCCGATGACGAACTGCTGCGCCTCGCGCCGCCCGAATGCGCCATCGACGCGGCCCACCCGCTGGCCCTTCACGGCCGCGCCGCCCGTACCTTGCTGACGCGCTGGGGCTACCGCGACAGCGTGGTGCTGGAGGCCGTGGAGGATCACACGACCGGACCGCGCGGCGGGAACGACGTGTCCGCCTGCGTCTACATTGCGGACGTGTCCGAGCCGGGACGCGGCGTGAACGCCGACATCCGGGAACTGGCGCTGCTGGATCTGCACGCCGCGCTGGAACGCGCCATCGTGTCGAAGGTCACGTACCTGCAGGGCAAGGGCATTCAGGTGCATCCGCGCACCCTGCGGGCCTATCATGCCTTGCCGTGCAGCGCCCTCCCCTCCCCGACATCGATCACCAGTTCCCTGAACAGCGCGACCCTGACCCCGGACGCGTGACGCGCGTTCCCAGCGGGCGCGGGCTGGCGGCCCTGCGCGCCCTGCAGGTCTTCGGCCTCAGCGTCGCCGCCCTGGCCCTGAGCGGGCTGGCCGTCGTGAGCCACGCGGGGGGGCAGGCCCCGCCCCTGAGCGTGCCGCAGGGGCAGGCGCCGCATTTCAGCGTGCTGATCGCCGGGCGGGACATCATCTACTGCTATTACCACCAGCCGTGCAAGAACCAGGGTCAGCGGGAGAACGTGATCCAGCCGCCGAACACCGACACGCTGATGCTCGTGAAGGTGGACGGAGTGAACGTGCATGTCCTGAACATTCCGCGCGACACGAACGTCGGGGATTTCAACCCCCGGCTGGGGATCGCCGCGCAGAAGGTGAACAGCCAGTACTGGGACGGCGGCCCGCAGGCCCTGACGCGCGCCGTGGAGACCATCACCGGAGAGCGCGTGGACTCGTACGTGATCGTGCGCACGGACTACGTGGAGCGCGTGATCGATGCGCTGGGCGGCCTGGACGTGAGCGTGCCCGAACCCGGCATTGAGTGGATCGACAACGCGGCCGGCGTGAACCTCAAGCTCGCGCCCGGCGACCACCACCTGGACGGCCAGCAGGGCGTACTGTTCCTGCGTGTCCGCAAGGGCTTCGGCGATGATTACGGCCGCATCGACCACCAGAAGCAGGCCCTGACGCAGCTGGCCGGGAAGCTCAAGACCGCGCAGGGGCTCGCGGCGCTGCCCGTGATCCTGGGCGGCATCGGCAACGGCGTGGAGACCAACGCCGATCCGAACCTGCTGCTGGCCCTGAAACCCTATCTGTCCCAGCTGAAACTGGCCTTCGCGACCCTGCCGACCGACACCATTCCCGGTACCTTCAACCTCGCCGTGAACCGCGACCGGCTGGCCCAGGTGTGGGGCAAGACGGCGCCCGCCACCACGCCCGATGTGAAGGTGCATATCGCGGACGCCAGCGGCAATGCCCTGGGCACGGGACTGAAGGCCGCGTTGCAAGCGATGGGCTACCGTGACGTACAGTTAGAGACCGTGGCCGCAAGCCGTGAACCCAGCCAGGTGTTCACCCAGCAGGATGTCGCGCAGGCCAGCGCCCTGGCCGATGCGCTCGACCTCCCCAGGTTGCAGGGCGAACGCTTCCCGGTCAGCCCCGGTGAGGTCGGCATCCTGCTCGGCACCGACGCGACAGCGCACTTGGCGGCCCTGAAACACCTGAGCCCCACCCCGGAGACCCCATGACTACAGACCCTGAACGCACCACCCCCACGCCGCCCACCCGGCAGCCCGGCATCCGGGCGCAGCTGCGCGCCATCGTGGACGCCGCCCGTGAACGCCGCGCCGAGGACGTCGTCGTGCTCGACCTGACCGATGTCAGCTCCACCCTGGACTACTTCGTGATCTGCACCGCGACCGCCGGACTCCAGCTGAACGCCGTGCAGGAGAACATCCGCCAGAAGGCCATGGAAGCCGGCCTGCCCCGTCCCAGCGTCGAAGGCCCCAGCGAACGCTGGCTGCTGCTGGCCTTCGGGGGCAGCGTGGTCGTGCACATCATGACCAAGGACGCCCGCGAGTACTACGACCTGGAGGGCCTGTGGAGCGACGCCCGCCTCCTGGACTTCCCCGAAGCCGAACACTGACACCAGCCTGGCCGGAACGCGCCGCCCGGCAAGCGGGCGGCGCGTTGCCTATGGTTCCTGCGTGCCGGATGGATCGGGCATCGCCGCGGCGATGCCGGCCGGCAATTCCTGCGCGACCCGCTGCAGGGTGCGCCCGGCGGCGGCCTGCACCATCTTCGTGAAGGCGTCGCCGCCCCAGCCACCGCCGTCCGGGAGGGCCAGGTGCGCGCGGAACAGGAATGCGAACACGAGGTTCACGCCCTGGACGGTGCCCTCGACCAGCCCGGTGCCTTCGTCCAGCCGGGCCGTGCCCTGCACCTCCACCCACGCGCGCTCGCCGGTGAGCAGCTGCGGTTCCAGCGCCGCGCCGCCTTCAGTGAGCAGCAGCTGACTGCGGAAGGGCAGGTCGGCCTGACCCAGCACGGGCAGCTGCACCAGCAGTTCGCCCTGCACGCCCTCCTGGTCGGCCTTCAGGTGGCGCAGAAAGCCCACGCGGGCCAGCGCCCGCGCAGGAGACTGCACGAAGGCCAGGGCCTCCTGCGGGGTGCCGGGGAAGGTCAGGGTGAAGGCCTGGGCGGACTCAATGACCACGCAGCCTGCCTGCCCCGAACACCTGCGCCACCGGGTTCAGTCCACCCATTCGATCACGACGCGCTTCTCCGTCAGGGCCGCCTGGAGTTCCGCGTCGCCGGCACTGCGCAGCCGAGCCAGGTGCGCGAAGCGGGGCGTGGCCGAGGCGAAGCCCAGCCGCACCACGACCTCGTCACTGAGTTCATCCTTGCCGATCCGCCACACCAGCTGAGAACCCAGCGCCTCCAGGTGCCGCGCCAGTTCCGCCGGCAGCAGGGCCGCGTCCGCGGGCACCGGGGCGTCAGGGTCGCCGGGCAGGTCGGTCATGCGGGCATTGTACGCGGCGGGACGTGGGGGTAGAACAGGCAGCATGACCTCCGCTCCCCCGGACTCCCTGAGCTGGCGCGCCCTGGAAACCCGCGTGGGCCTGGATCAGCTGCCCACCTTCCACCGGGCGTTCCTGACCTGGCGCGGCGTGGAGGGAGCGGCCGACTTGCCCCTGCGTCGCGTGCAGCAGCGGGTCGAGGCGGAACTCAACCGGCTGGTGCAGGCGGGTCAGGCGACCCGGAGTGAGGAGGACTGGCAGCTGAGCCCCGGCACGCTGGACACCTTCCCGGCCTACGCGGCGCTGCCCTGAGACCGGGTTCGGCGTAGGCTGCGCGCATGAGGAACCCCGTTTGAGCGTCCGGATTCTGGGTGGCGTGGCCAAGGGCCGGGAGATGCGCGTGCCCGAGAGCGCCCGGCCCAGCGGCGCGCGCGTCCGCAAGAGCCTATTCGACCTGCTGGCCGCCCGCGCTCCCGCCGCCCGCTTCCCTGCGTTCCTGGATATGCATGGGGGCAGCGGCGCCATCGGCCTGGAGGCCGCCAGCCGGGGCCACGACGTGACGCTGGTCGAGACAGATCTGCGGGCCCTGAAGGCCCTGGAGGCGAACGCCCGCGCCCTGGAGCTGCGCGTGCGGATCGTGAAGGGCGACTCGGGCAGCCTGCTGCCGCGCCTGGGTTCCTTCGACGTGGTGTTCAGCGATCCGCCTTACGAGGCGGACATCCCGGCCCTGGCCCGGCAGGTTCTGGGCAGCGCGGCGCTCAAGCCCGGCGGGCTGCTGGTGTGCCAGCACCCGGATCGGCTGCACCTGCCGGAGCACGCGGGATTCGTGCGCGAGGAACGACGGTACGGCAGCAACAGCCTGACCCTCTACTTCCGTGACGTGACCACGGACGTCTCGCAGGACGGCGCGCGGGATACCATCAAGGACACATGAACGCCGTCTTTCCCGGCTCCTTCGATCCGATCACCAGCGGGCACATGGACGTGCTCACGCGGGCCGTGAAGATCTTCGACCACGTGACCGTGACGGTCATGCACAACGCCCGCAAGCAGGGCCGCCATCTGTTCACGCTCGACGAACGCCTGACGATCCTGCGCGAGGCAACCGCGCACTTCGGGAACGTCAGCGTGGACACCTTCGGCGGCCTGCTGGTGGATTACATGGCCCGGCAGCCGGATAGCGTGATCCTGCGCGGCCTGCGCGCCGTCTCGGATTACGAGTACGAGTTGCAGATCGCACACCTGAACCGCCAGATCGGCAACGCGGAAACCGTGTTCATCATGGCCGCGACCCGCTGGAGTTTCGTGAGCAGTTCCATGGTGCGCGAGATCGCCAGTTACGGCGGCGACGTCTCGGAGATGGTGCCCCGCGCCAGCGCCAGTGCGCTCCGCCGCAAGCACGAGGACGTGTACGCCGAGCGGGAGGCCGGCCAGATCAGCGCGGGCTAAGGAGCGCCAGCGCCCGACCTTAGTCCGCTGTCGGGCAGGCCGGAGCGGGCCGATAATGCCGCATGGCCCTGTCCAACCCCTCCCGGCGTACCGGCCCAGCGGGAGCGCAGCCCTGGCGCTGGAAGGCGCTGACCCTGGCCACGCGGTTCAACCTGGCGAGCCTGCTGGTGCTGCTGGTCAGCATGCTAGTAACCGGCTGGTGGGTGGGCGAGCAGATCCGGCAGGGCGTGATCCACCGCACGGCGGCCACGGCGGCGCTGTACGTGGAGAACTTCCTGGTCACGCAACTTCAGGAACTGGGTTCAGCCGCGTGGCTGTCCCCGGTTCGCAAGGCGGCCATCGAGAAGCTGCTGGCGACCACCCCGCTGGGCCGGGAGATCGTGTCCATCAAGATCTGGGCGCCGGGCGGACGGGTCGTGTACGGCGAGAACGCCGGGCAGGTGTTCCCGGTCAAGGAGGATCTGGAACGCGCCTGGGCCGGCGCGGTGTCCTCGGAGATCACGAACCTGAGTGACCAGGAGAACGCCTCGCAGCGGGGCCGGTTCCACCGCCTGATCGAGACGTACGTGCCCATGCGGATCGAGGGCTCGGATCGCGTGATCGCCGTGGCAGAGTTCTACCAGACGACCGGGCCGCTCGACGCGGAGATCGCGCAGGCGCAGCGGCGCTCGTGGGCGGCCGTGGGCCTGACCACGCTGCTCACGTACCTGCTGCTCTCGGGGCTGGTGCGCCGGGGTTCGGACACCATCCGGCGGCAGGAGGGCACGCTGCGCGAGCAGGTGGGGGCGCTCGAGACCCTACTCGCGCAGAACGCGCAGCTGCACGGCCGGGTGAGCCGCGCTGCCGCCCGCACCGCCGCCCACAGCGAGCGCTTCCTGATGCGGGTCTCGAGCGACCTGCACGACGGTCCCGCGCAGGATCTGAGCTACGCGCTGCTGAGGCTGGACAGCCTGACCGCGCACGCCGCCGGACAGCCCGCGCAGGAGGAAGCGCTGCGGAACGTGGAGCAGTCACTGGAATCCGCGCTGCGCGAGGTGCGGGCCATCGCCACGGACCTGAGGCTGCCAGACCTGCTGGGCCTGAACCTGCACGAGGCGCTCGAACGGGCGCTGCGCGACCATCGCCGCCGGTCCGGCGTGGAGGTCACCCTGCACGTCGGCGACCTGCCGACCGACCTGCCCCTGCCGGTCAAGATCACGGCCTTCCGGATCGTGCAGGAGGCGCTGACCAACGCGGCCCGCCACGCCCCGGGCGGCGAAACGGGCGTGCACGCCCGTCAGGAGGGCCGCTGGCTCCTGCTGCAGATCCGTGATCGCGGGCCGGGCTTCACGTGGAGCGGCGAGGCGCAGGAGGGGCACCTGGGACTGGTGGGCATGCGTGAGCGGGCCGAGAGCCTGGGCGGCACCTTCACCGTGACCGCCCGGCAGGGGGGCGGCACCTGCGTGGAGGCCCACCTGCCGCTGCACCCGGAGGACCACGATGCCTGACCCGACCCCCGATCTTCAGCCCGATGCCGTGCGGATCGTGATCGTGGACGACCACCCGCTGTTCCGCGAGGGCGTGGCCGCCACGCTGGGCGCCGAGCCGGGCCTGGAGGTGGTCGGCGAGGGTGGCAGCGCCGACGACGCCCTGCGGCTGTGCACGTCGCTGCTGCCGGACCTGCTGCTGCTCGATCTGAACCTGCCGGGCGGCGGGATGCACGCGGCGCGGGAGGTCACGGCCGCGTGCCCGGTCACGAAGATCGTGATGCTGACCTTCAGCGAAGAGGAGGCCGACGTGCTGTCGTCCCTGAAGGCCGGGGCACGCGGGTACATCCTCAAGGGCGTGTCCGGGCGGGAACTGCGGCGCATCGTGAAGGCCGTGCACGCGGGTGAGGTGTACATCACGCCGTCCCTCGCGGCGGGGGTGCTGGTCGAGATGGCCACGCCGGGACGCGGCGCGCACCATCCCCTCAGCGACCTCACGCCGCGTGAACGGCAGATCCTGGAGGGTGTCGCGTCGGGGCGCAGCAACAAGGAGATCGGCCGCGACCTGGAGCTGACCGAGAAGACCGTGAAGCACTACATGACGAACATCCTGCAAAAGCTCCAGGTACGCAACCGCGTGGAGGCCGCCCTGCTCGCCCAGCGCGAGGCAGGCCGCTAGGAACTGGCCGGCGTCAGCACTGGCGGGCGGCCGGGAAAGGGTCGCACTCCGGTGCGGCCAGCGCCTTGGACGTCATGAACATCTGGAGTTGAGCACGGTTCAAGGCGGTGCCCTGCACGGTCAGTAGCCGCGCGTCCGAGTCGAAGATGCCCTCGATCCCGATCCCGCTGGTCTGGTGGGTGTTCACATTGAATAGGACATCCAGATCCCTGAACCGGCCGTCCGGGTGGATGTCCAGGTGGTCGTCGGCACCGTGCAGCCCGCCATCCTCGTCCCACAGTTCGTAGTGCACGGACACGGTGGGAATGTCTGGGTCGATGAAGCGGATGGTCGTCCACGCCGGCCGGATGCTGTCCCGGTCGAGCTGCATGGCCTCAATGAACTCCTGGTTCTGCACGCGGATGCGGGCATACAGATCCGCGTGGCCGCCCACGCCAAAGACGCCGTCGGCGCTGTTCAGGTCGCGCGCAGCCACGGTGCGCAAGAACACGGCGCGTCTGTTCAGCGCAAGGCGCGTCACGGCCGGGGGCGGGGCGGGCGGCGGGTCGTTCACGTTCAGGTCGAGCGAGCCGCGCAGGCCGCCCGCCAAGAGCTGGTGCCACCTGCGGTTCTGGAAGTCCTCCGCGAACACCGAGTCGAGCCTGAAGGCCACCCACGTCGCGGAGAAGGCCAGGAAGTCCGGGAGGTCGCCGCTGCCGTTACCCTTCCAGTGCCCGTCCTCCGGGCCGCTCTTGACCCATTCGGAGAGGCGGTACAGGGCCTCCTGATCCTTGCCGAGGCGTTCCATGTCCCCGGTATCCAGGGTCAATGCCTGCGCGGCGTTCCATACGGCAGGGTCGACCTCCGAGACCCACAGCCGGGCCTGGTTGACCCACTGCCGCGAGCCCGCATAGGCCAGGACGTAGGCCCGGTCCCAGTTCGGGCGCACGTAGGAATCGTGGTTCATGCCGCTGGTGTACCCGCCGTGGGGCACCTGCGTGGTGTCGCCACTGGTGCTGGCTCTACCGGTCTTCACCCCGGCCCGGCGCGCGTCGGAGGCGTCGAACCACGTCAGCGTGGCGTAATCGACGCCGGCCGGTGGGGCTTGCAACTCCGCCCAGTTCGAGTGCGAGTAGAAGTCCTGCACAGTGTGCAGGCTCATGCCCAGCAGCGCCACGACCTGCCGGGGATCGTTCCGGGTCGCCGCCTCCCGGAAGGCGGTTCTGGCGTTGGTCACGTACCGGTTCCAGTAGTTCGTGACGGCCGGAAGCGAGAACAGGTTGTCCGCGTGCAGTTTCTCGGCGGCCGACCGCACCTCCCCGAAGGACGTTGGACTGGTCGAGTAGTAGTCCACCAGCCAGTTCTCGACCTGCGCGGCGCGGATGGCGGTGTCGTTCAGGCCCGCCTCCGCGAGCACCTCCCGGGTCAGGTCGGCGTGGTGGCCGGTGTCGAAGGCCAGCCCCGTGCTTCCCGCGCACAGGGCCAGGCCAAGAATGGTCGTCGCGGCGCGTGAGTGCGGCATGCGTCCCTCCGGCGCGCCGGGCGGTCGGGCAGGGCACGTGGGATCAGCATGCGGCCCGGCCGTGATCGGGGCATGACCGGGGAGGGCCAAGGGGCAGAGGCCGGGGAACGTGTCCGCCGGCCTCCCCGATGTGCAGCGTGTTCAGCCCTGCGCGGCCGCCCTGAGCGCCCCCGCCCTGTCCGTCTGTTCCCACGGGAACTCCGCGCGCCCGAAGTGCCCGTACGCCGCGGTCTGCGCGTAGATGGGGCGGCGCAGATTGAGTTCCGCGATGATCGCCTGTGGGCGCGCATCGAAGTGCTGGGAGACGAGCTGAGCCAGCCGCTCGTCGCTGACGGTGCCCGTACCGTAGGTGTCCACGCGCAGGCTGACGGGGCTGGCGCGGCCGATGGCGTAGGCGACCTCCACCAGCGCGCGGCGGGCGAGCCCGGCGGCTACGAGGTTCTTCGCGATGTACCGGGCGTAGTACGCGGCCGAGCGGTCTACCTTGGTGGGATCCTTGCCGGAGAACGCTCCGCCGCCGTGCGGCACCGCGCCGCCGTAGGTGTCCACGATGATCTTGCGGCCGGTCAGGCCGGTGTCGCCGTGCGGTCCGCCGATCACGAAGCGCCCACTGGGGTTGATGAAGAACTTCGTCTGCGGCGTCAGGTACGCGGCCGGGATCACCGGACGGATCACCTGCTCAATCATGTCCGTCCGGATCTGCTCCTGCGAGATGTCTTCAGCGTGCTGGGTGCTGATCACGATGGTGTCCACCGAGGTCTCCGTGGCCTCGTGCGGTTCGCCGTACCGCACGACCGTGACCTGCGCCTTCGCGTCCGGCCGCAGGTACGGCAATGTGCCCGCCTTGCGCAGTTCCGCCAGGCGCCGCGTGAGCTGATGCGCCAGCGAGATCGGCAGCGGCATGAGCTCCGGCGTCTCGTCGGTCGCGTAGCCGAACATCAGGCCCTGGTCGCCCGCGCCGACCTCCGAGTGCGCGTTCTCCGGGCGGGCGCGCTCCTCGGCGGTCATCGCGCGCCACTCCTCGCTGTGGTTCACGCCCCCGGCGATCTCCGGGCTCTGCTCGTGGATGGACACCAGGACGGCGCTGTACTCGGCATCGAAGCCGAAGTTCGCGCGGGTGTACCCGACCGTCTTGACGGCCTCGCGCACCGTCTTCTGCACGTCCACGTGCGCGTGCTGGGCCGTGACCTCACCGGCCACGACCGCCATGCCGGTGGTGAGCAGCGTCTCGACGGCCACGCGGCTGCCCGGCTCCTGCCGCAGGAACTCGTCCAGCACCGAGTCCGAGATGAAGTCCGCGAGTTTGTCCGGGTGGCCTTCCGAGACGGATTCCGACGTGTAGTACTTCCGCATGCAAGCTCCTCGCGGGTGGGCGGCGTCTCGCAGAACGACCTGGAGAGGGATGCGACCGGCCCGGCCCGCCGCGCCCCCAACGCAGGGACGCAACGGAACGCAGGGTAACGCAGGGACGGAGTGTTCGGAAGGAAGCAGACTGCCATTGCCCGAGGAGGACGCATCCGTCGGGGACGAGGTCGGCCGGCCCCATACTGGATACTGGTGATGTCGGGCTCCGACAGGACTCCCCGACCCTCTGGGAGGTGGCTATGGCGACGTTCGTGTTGCTGCATGGGGGCTGGTCCGGTGGCTGGGTGTGGAACGAGGTGGCGCGGATCCTGCGGCGGGCGGGCCATGAGGTGGCGACCCCGACGCTGACCGGCTACGGCGAACGTACCCATCTGCTTCGCCAGGACGTCACGTTCTCGACCCTTGTCGACGACGTGCTGGGCGTCCTGCACTACGGGGAGTTCACCGACGTGGTGCTGGTCGCCCACAGCCTGAACGGCCCGCTGGGGCAAGCGGTGGCCGCCCACGCACCTCAGCAGGTGGCCCGGCTGGTGCTGCTCGACGCCGTGATGATCGAGGATGGCCAGCGTACTGTGGACGCCTTCGATTCCGCCTTCACCGCCGGGATTCAGGCGTGGGTGGACGCGGCGGGCCAGGGCTGGTTCGTGCCCAGGATCGAGCCAGAAGCGGGCAGTATCGATGACCGGGAAGCGCGGGGTCGGCACACGGCCATGCCGTGGCTGCCCTACCTGGAGCCGGTCTCGCTGCCGCCGGTGACGCTGCCCCGGACGTATGTGCTCTGCACCGAGAAGTCTGGTTCCCCGGAAGACACCGCGATCCTCGCGGCAGCCCGGCGCGCGCGGGAGGCTGGCTGGACGGTTCAGGATCTCGCCTCCGGACACGTGCCCATGTGGACGTCCCCGGCCGCGCTGGCCGAACTGCTCGAAGCGCAGGTCACGTCCGCCTGAGTCTCTGGCGCTCCGGAACCTCCCCGAGCCCCTGACATCCCCCTGACCTGCCGCCGCAGAATGGAAGGGATGAGCCACGTCGTTGTCATAGAGGACGAGGGAACGGTGCGTGACGTGCTCCGCTTCCACCTGGAGCGCGCAGGACTCACGGTCACGGCGCTGCCGTCCACGGCGGGCGGGCTGGAGGCCCTGGAGAGCGCGGACGTGCTGGTGCTGGACTGGATGTTGCCCGGCGAGAGCGGCCTGGGCTTCCTGCGCCGGGTGCGGGGCGACGCGGAGCTGCGGCGCATGCCGGTGCTGATGCTCACGGCGCGCGCCGCCGAGGCCGAGCGGGTCGAGGGTCTGGAATCCGGCGCGGACGACTACCTGACCAAGCCGTTTTCCGCGGCGGAACTCGTGGCGCGCGTGCGGGCGCTGCTGCGTCGCTCGCAACCGGAAGTGCCGGCGGTGCTGGCGAACGGGCCGCTGAGCGTGGACATGGGCGCGGCCGAGGCGCGGGTGAGCGGCAGCCGCCTGAACCTCACCCGCCGGGAGTTCGATCTGCTGGCGTTCCTGGCGCAGAACGTGGGCCGGGTGTACTCGCGCACGGAGCTGCTGGACAAGGTGTGGGGCGCGGACTTTCTGGGCGGCGAGCGCACGGTGGACCAGCACGTCACCCAACTGCGCGCGCACCTGGGGGATGATCCGGGCCGGCCGGGCTTCCTGGAGACGGTGCGCGGCAAGGGCTACCGCATGCGGCCGTGGGCGGCGTCCGCGTGACCGCGCGGGGCGTTCCGACGGGCCATGCGGGATCGCCGGCTGGGCCGGAGGAGTGGATCATGTGGATGGACGCGTTGCCGCAGGCGGTGCTGCTGACCCGGGGGGGCGTGGTGACGCGCGTGAATGCCGCCGCCGCGCGGCTGTGGGGCGTATCGCAGGAACGCGCCGCCGGACGCCCGGTGCTGGAAGTCGTGCGCCGACACACGCTGGAGGCGCTGCTGGAGCGCGGCGGCGAGCTGGAACTGGAAGTGTCGGGCCGCACCCTGCGCTGCACGGCCACCCGCGACGCCGCAGAATCGGCCCTGATCGTGGAGGACGTGACGGATCACCGTCGCCGGGAGGCCGAGTTGCGCGAGGCGACGGCGGTGCTCAGCCACGAATTCCGGACGCCGGTGGCGGCGCTGCGGGGCGTGCTGGAGGCGCTGGAGTACGACATGCCGCAGGAACTCTCGCAGAACTTCGTGCGCCAGGGCCTGCAGGAAACGGAGCGGCTGGCGCGCCTGGTCGAGGACCTCGCCGTGGGCTTCCGGCCCACGCGGGCGCGCACGCTGCCGCTCGCGGAGGCCTTCACGCGGGCCGAGCGGCTGCTCGCGCCGGAACTGCTGGCCCGGCAGGCGACCGTCAGCTTCGGGCCGGATCATCTGGTGCGGGCCGATCCGGACAAGCTGCTCCAGGTGCTGCTGAACCTCGTGGAGAACGCCCTGAAGTACGGCCCGGCCGGGCATCCGGTGGATGTGCAGACGGCGGAGCGGGGCACCTGGGTGGAGGTCTGCGTGCTGGACGACGGCTCGCCCCTGGCCGACACGGACGGCCTGTTCCGGGCGCACACGCGGGGCGTGTCGGCCACCGGGCAGGGCAGCGGCATGGGGCTGTACATCGTGCGGAGCATCGTGCAGGGCTGGGGCGGGCAGACCTGGGCCGAGCGGCGCGGGGAGCGCAACGCCTTCTGCTTCACCCTGCCGGGCGTCGCCGGACTCGGCGGCTGAGCGGCCGAACACCCACCACGTCCCGCTGACCGGGCGCTGACCTTTTCCCCACCTCCGGGTGGTACGTTCACCACAGGAGTCCCCATGCGTGAAGCCCTTGAAACCGACCTGAGAGCCGTGCTGAACGGCGCCCTGAACATGCTCGCCACCGTCGAGCGGATGCTGCCCGTGGCCGCCGACGTGCTGCTCCGCGAGCAGGTGGAACGCGTGGACGAGGTCAAGGCCCTGGACCGCGAGGTGGACGCGCAGGAAGCGCAGATCGAGGCCGAATGCCTGCGGATCATCGCGCTGCACCAGCCGGTCGCGCGGGACCTGCGGATGGTCGCGCTGATCCTCAAGAGCCTCTCGGACATCGAGCGGATGGGCGATTACGTCGTGCACGTGGCCAAGGACGGCGCGGAACTGGCGCAGGCCCCGGCGCTGAAACGCTACGTGAACCTCTCGCGGATGATGGAACGCCTGGGCGAGATGAGCCAGAACCTCCGCACCGCCATCGCCGAGCGCGACGTGGCAAAGGCCGAGGCGACCACCGAGATGGATGACGAGGTCGACGACCTCTACGAGCAGATCCAGCGGGAACTCGTGACGTACATGCTCGAAGACCCCCGGAACATCAGCAAGGCGCTGATGCTGATGCGGGTGGGCCGCAGCCTGGAGCGCGTGGGCGACCACATGGAGAACGTGTCCGAACGTGTGCGGTACTGGGTGACCGGGCAGCGCGAGGCCTGAGCGGGCAGGTCGGGGCGGCTGGCGCGTGCTGGCCGCCCCGACCGCGTGTGTGGCGCACAATGGAGGGCATATGGCGCATTTTCCTTCCGGGTTCGTGTGGGGCGCGGCGACCGCGTCGTATCAGATCGAGGGCGCGGTTCAGGAGGGTGGGCGCGGCACGAGCGTGTGGGACACCTTCGCGCACACGCCAGGGCGGATCAAGGGTGGTGAGACCGGCGACGTCGCCTGTGACCACTACCACCGCTACCGCGAGGACGTGGCCCTGATGCAGGCCCTGGGCCTGAACGCGTACCGCTTCTCCATCGCGTGGCCGCGCGTGCAGCCCGATGGTCGTGGGCGCGTGAACGAGGCGGGTCTGGCGTTCTACGACCGCCTGGTGGATGAACTGCTGGGTGCGGACATCCAGCCGTGGGCCACCCTGTTCCACTGGGATCTGCCGCAGGCCCTGGAGGACTCGGGCGGGTGGTTGAACCGCGACACGGCGCACCGGTTCGAGGAGTACGCGTTCCTGGTGGGCGCGCGCCTCGCGGATCGCGTGACGGGCTTCATGACCCTGAACGAGACGTACATCCACTTCCTGCTCGGATACGCGCTGGGCCAGCACGCGCCGGGGCGCACGCTGGGCCTGCACGCCTTCCCGGCCGCGCACCACCAGCTCCTCGGGCACGGCCTGGCGGTGCGGGCGCTGCGAGAGGCGGGCGCGCGGAGCATCGGCATCGCGAACAACTTCGCGCCGGTGTGGCCGGCTGGCGAGCGGGACGCCGATCTGGACGCCGCCAACCGCGTGGACGCGCTGCACAACCACCTCTTCACCGATCCCCTGCTCCGGGGCGAGTATCCGGCGCTGGCCCTGGACATCGTGCAGGGCACCGATCCGGCGCTGCTGGACGTGATCCTGCCGGGCGACCTGGCGGTCATGGCCGCGCCGCTGGATTTCCTGGGCGTGAACTACTACCAGCCGGACTACGTGAAGGCTAACCCGGCCTCTCCCACCTTCGGCATCGAACTGGGCCGCCTTCCGGATCGGGACTACACGGCCTTCGGCTGGCCGGTCGTGCCGGAGGGCCTCACGCAGACGCTGACCGGCCTGAAGGCCCGCTACGGCGAGACCTGCCCGCCCCTGTACGTGACCGAGAGCGGCTGCTCCGTGAACGACGTGGTGGATCAGGATGGACGCGTACGCGACGACTTCCGCATCCGGTACCACGAGGCCCACATCGACGCTGTCCAGGACGCGATCACGCAGGGCGCCGAGGTGCGCGGGTACTTCGCGTGGTCCTTGATGGACAACTTCGAGTGGGCGGAAGGGTACAGCCAGCGCTTCGGCCTGGTACACGTGGACTACGCCACGCAGGTACGGACTCCCAAGGACAGTTACCGCTGGTTCCAGAACTTCCTGCGCGATCAGGCGTAGCGCACGGATTCAGGAGTGTTGGCGTTCCGGATGATGATTACCGGTGTCGGGCACATTCACGACACCGGTGGAAATATCCTGCCTATGGGTGACGCTCAGGTCACTTGACGGTCACCGTGCAGGTGCCACCCGTGAGCTTGACGCCCGTTCCATCGAGTTTGGCAAACACGGCGTTCAGTTCTGCCTCGCTGCCGCTGATGCCCACACCTGTGATCGGCGTCTTGAGCACGCGCCCTCCACCAGGGCCGTCCTTGGCCACGCCGCCGAAGACGATACAGGCCTTCTCCCGCTTGGGGTCACTGTTGTCCCAGAACTGGCTGGTGCCCGTTCCAGCGGGACTGCTCACGTACACGTAGTAGGTGTCCGTGTCGAATTTCCAGGAGTCGCTCACCCTGTTGTAGACCGGAGCGCTCTTCAGGACGATGGTGCCGTTCATGGGCTCATTGAACTGATCCCGGCCGCCAATCGTGAGGGTGTCGCCCTGTCGGATCAGGCCTGTCGGGGCGGCAGTCTGGGCGGTGGAACTCCCTGTGGCGGAGGGGGCGCAGGCGGCGAGCAGGAAGGCGGGGACAAGGGCCAGCAGGGAGAATCTCATGCCCGACACTGTAAGGACGGCAGGAGGGCGATGTGAGCGACATTGACCACCCTCCCCCAGCGGGTGGTGGGCCTGGGCGCCGCTCACAGTTCCAGGCCGCGTGGCGTGGGGAGTCCGGCGGGAATGGCCGTCACCAGGATCTCGTGCCGGCCGGTCACGAAGACCTTGAAGCCGTGCTTGTGCAGGCCGCGCCGGGCATCGGTCACGTCGGCCATGAGCAGGCTGGAGTCCGGCCGGGCAAAGTTCCGCACCCGCGCGCCGGGGCTCAGGGTGCCGTCCCGGTAGCGGGCATTCGGGTACCCGAGGATCAGGCCGCCGGTGGGCGTCAGGTGGTGCCGGCGCAGCGCGGCCAGCAGCACGTCCTGCCGGATGCCGGGGCTCTGGAGGAGGCTCAGGGTGATCACCAGATCGAAGCGGCCCAGTTCCGGCCAGGGCAGGGTCGTCACGTCGCTCTGGTGGAAGGTGGCCTGCGGGAAGCGGAGCCGAGCCGTACCGAGCGCCGAAGCGTCCACGTCCACGCCATGCAGGTCGAAGGTTCGCTCCGGGAAGGCCAGCGCCAGGGCGTCGAATTCCCGCGCCCGGTTCACGCCGAGTGCCAGCACCCGCCCGCCTGCCGGGGGATTCACGCGCCGCAGGGCCTCCACGAAGGTCAGCAGGAAGGTGGGGTCTTCGAGTTTGTCCACGCGCGCCCAGTCGCCCTGCGCGCCGTACCCGGCGGCGTCGGGCTCCGGGGTGGGGCCGAAGGCCCGCAGGCGGACGCGCACCCGGCCGGGTTCCATCCGCTCCGGCGTGAGCAGGTGGGCGCTCAGCGCGTCGGCCACCTCGACCCACACGGCCCACGGGCGGTGGACGCCGTGCGGGGTGACCTCGCCCGCGTACAGGCCCACTCCTGCGTCCGGGTCGGGCACGGTGAATGCCACTTCTCCGGCATCACGGAGCGCCCGGCGCAGCCGGGGAAGGATGGTGGACAGGGGGTCGAGGGTAAAGGCAAAGGAAGTGGGCATGAGAAAACCCCGCCAGCATAGACGGGGTTCACGGACAATGGGCTCGGGCGGGTGCCGAAGTTAGCCCTGGAGCGCGGCGGCGAGCTGACGCAGGCCGTCCTGGTCGGCCGCCGGGGCAGCCGGGGCGAGGCTCTCGGTGGCCGCACCCAGATTCGGGAGCAGGGCGGCGGCACCGGCCAGATCGCCGCTTTCCAGGGCGGCCTTCAGGCTGGCGAGGTGCTCGACGACGGTCTCGGCACCGGGCACGCCGTCCAGCGTCTGGTGCCACGAGGTGACGTTGGCGACGGCCGCACTGGCGGGCACGCCCTGAAGTCCGCCCGAAAGGGCATCGATGGTCTGCTTGAGCTGTTCGTTCATGGTTGACCTCCTGAAACTGGGTTGTCCTGCCCGGCCAGCAGATCATCCCGGCAGGCTGCGAAGTGTAGGCCTGCACGCTTCATGAAGCATGCCAAGTGTAAGAAAAATACCGTCCTGGCACGGAATTTGAGGGGAGAGCTACGGTGATCGGGCAGGGTTTGCACTGGCCTGACGAAGTGACCTCCCGCCCCGATCTCACTGGTCTGCAACTTGAAGTGCTGCTGACCCGCGTGTTCCTGAAGGCCGCCGATCCCGGCCCGGCCCACGCGCGCCTGCGCCTGCGCTTCCTGCACACCGATCCGGATGCCTGCGTGCTGGTAGACGGACGGAGTGGCGCGTCGGTCATCACCACCGGACTGCTTGCCCGGTCAGGCACGGCCGACCTGACCTTCCACCTGCGCGGCCCCGGCGCGCACCGCTTCTGGCGCGGCGACCTGAACGTCGTGGCGGCCATGACCGACGGCACACTTCGCATTGAAGGCGCGCTCCTGCGCGCTCTGGCCCTGGCGCCCGGCCTGAAACTGGTACAGGCGGCCTACCGGGAATTGATGGATGAACTGGATTGATATGCCTAGGCTAGCGTGTGGTTCACAGCAAGTCTAAGCTGCTCTAAAGATCAACCGAGAGAAGTGCGTCGCAGCGGGAATGGAGCTTTCTCCCACTCTCTGGAATAAAGAGCAATGGTAGCTGCGAGGTACTTAACCGTCGCGCTCAAAAATGACTTGCTGGGTCGCCATATCAACTTCTTTCGACCGCCAGCCGGACGACAACCAGGCTTTAGCCTGTGAATGATTCGGATCATTCGCCCACCAAGCCCGATAAATCGCGGCAGACGCCGGCAGATCGGAGCCATGAGCTCTCCTAACGTCGGCAAAAGACATCTGAATCCTACATTCCTTAATATCACTAAAATATTTAGTGAGTCTGCCGTATTTTCCAGACACTCTGACCTCACCTCGTCCACGACTTGAACGCAGGGGCTGTACAGTTTCCCAAATCATTTCAGCGCTTGCCTCAGTGGGAAAGTCGAGCTTGAGGATTTGAATACCGTCCTCGACGAGCACCAGGGAAATGTTTTTCATGAAGATACTTTAGTACCAGATATACTAAACTCTCAGTACCCCCGGTGCCTAACCACTGCTCCCTGCGCCTCCAGCCACTGCGTGACCGCGCCCACGGCGGCCTTCACGCCCGGCGTGATGATCGGGCCGCCGAACTTCGCGAGCCGCACCAGATGCGTGCCGTCCTCACGGCCGGTGATGCCGATCAGGACTTCCTGCGTGAGTTCCCCCTCGACGACGTGTGCCAGGGTCACCCAGCCGTCGCGGCGCAGACTGCCGTACAGATCGAGCAGGATGACCGTCCAGGTGCCATGCGGACTGCGAACCGTAACCTTGTCGAAGTCAGTGGGGGCAAACGTGGCGGGCAGGGTCAGAACGGCGTGCGGCACAGTGGATTCGTCCTCCGGGTAGGGGCGCAGATCGCCGTGGGGCACGGGCGCGTGGGCGGTGGGCGTGAAGCGGGCGTGGTGGGCATCGAGGCCCAGGTCGCGCCATTTCTGGGCGTACTTCGTTTCCAGAGCGGCGGCGGGCGGCGGGCCGACCTGCACGGCCATGACACCGCTCGCGTGGGCTTCCTGCACCGCGAAGTCGAAGTACTCGTCGTGATCCGTGGTGAGCAGCACCTCGCCGCCGGGCTTCAGGCGACTGGCGGCCAGCCGGAAGAAGGGCGCGCGCAGCAGGCGGTGTTCCGTGTGCCCGGCCTTGGGCCACGGATCGGGGAAGTTCACGATGATCCGGTCGAGTGCGCCGTGCGGGATCACCTTGCGCAGCAGCACGTCGGCGGGCAGTTTGGTCAGCAGGCCGCTGCCCAGGCCCGCCTCCGTCAGGCGTCGGTGGGCTTTCAGGAGGGATACGCCGGAGAGTTCCACGCCCAGGTAGTTCGGCGTCTCCGGGAAGGTGGGAGCGTAGTGGGGCCAGAAGCGGCCGTCACCGAAGCCGATCTCCAGCATCCATGGTCGCCCCGGCGTGTCCGGGTACAGCCGGGCTGGAGCGTCCGGAAAGTGGAAGTCGCCCAGGCGATAGATCATGCGTCTCCCTCCAGAAGGTCGGCGGCGAGGCGCGCGGCATCTGTCAGCACGCTGGCGTAGGTGTGATCGCCCGGCGTGCACTGGCCCAGCATGCACACCCGTTCCAGGCGGTTCACGCGGAAGCCGCTCAGTTCGGTCGGTGCGGGGGTCAGGAACCGCACGTCGTAGGCGGGGGCGCCGTCCACGCTGGCGGCGGTTCGCTCGGCCCCGACCAGCCAGATGCCGCTGCGCGCGAGGTCGTCGGCCAGGAAGTCGTAGGCGACCTCGCTGAGCCGCCCGGCCTCCTCCATGCCGTCTCCGATCAGCAGGCGGCCCTTGAGGAACGCGCCGACCGCCAGCACCACCTGCCGCGCGTGCAGCTGCGGGCCTTCCCAGGTGGCCAGCACGACCTGCTCATGCTCCTCGTCCAGGGCAGTCACCGTGCTCTGCAACAGGTGAATCCCGCTGGTGGCCTCGATCTCGGCTTTCAGGTTCCGGTGGAAGGTCCAGCCGTCCGTGTCGGGCGCAACGCACCGCTGCACCAGGGCGAAGACGCTGTCTGGCGGGAAATCCGCCCCGCCCGTGGTCGGCTGGTACAGCGTGCCCAGATGGTCGAGGGCCTGCGAGACGAGCAGCACGTCCCGCCCGGCGAGCGCGAGCCGCCACGCGAGTTCCGTCCCCGCCAACCCGGCCCCGACGACGGCGACGTCGTACAGGTGGCCGGGCTGCGGGCGGCTGCGGGGAGCGCGTCCATGTTGAGACTGAGGGCCGAACATCGCCCAGAAGTGTAGCCCAGCCGGTCAGGGGCACTTTTCCGGCGGCGGGCCCGTACCGCCTGGTCAGTGTCGTCCGGCCTCGGCCTGCGCCATCAGGGCGGCCGTTTCCCGCTCCTCACCGCGCCCACTGACGGCCAGCGCGGCGTGGACATTCACTCGATCCTGCGCGGTCTTGTTCTGACTGAGCTTGAATTTGCCCTCCAGCCGCGCCACCCGCACCTCGAAGGTCACGACGCCTGCCAGCATCCGCCGCTCGAAGTCCGGGGGGATGGCGGCCATGTCCGGCGTGAACTGCGCGACCAGCGAGAAGGCGATCCGTCGCGTCTCGTCACCGTCTACCACGCGGGCGGGGCCGGTCGCGTGCACGGCCGCGTAGTTCCAGGTGGGGACGTTCGGCGCGGAGGCGTACCACGCCGGGTCGATCAGCGCATGTGGCCCGTGGAAGATCACCAGCACGTCGCGTCCAGACCCGAAGTGCTGCCACTGCGGATTGGCCCGCGCGAGGTGCGAACGCAGGAACACGCCGCCGTCCGCGTCCGGCTCGACCAGCATGGGCAGATGGGTGGCGAAGGGCACGCCGCCCGGCGCGGTCACGAGCATCACGAAGGGGTGGGCGCGCATGAACGCGAGCAGCTCGGCCTGATCCTGGTTACGAAAGTGGGCGGGCACGTACATACCCCGAGGCTAAAGCCATGGGCCATAATCGCGACAGGGCCACTTCCTCGTCCGCCGGGCAGACCACCGCACATACTGGACGGCGTGACCCTCAATGGCGGCTACGCCTACCCGTCCACCGTGCAGCGCGGCGGACAGACGGTGCTCGAGTTCCTGACGGCCCACTACACCCACTCGGATCGGGCCACCTGGGCCGCGCGGCTCTCGGCGGGCGAGGTGGCCCTGGACGGGGTGCAGGTGTGGGGATCCGAGGTGCTGCGGGCCGGGCAGGTGATCGTGTGGCGTCGCCCCCCCTGGCGGGAAGAGGACGCGCCCCTGCACTACGGCGTGCTGTACCAGGACGGCGGCCTGCTGGCCGTGAATAAGCCGTCGGGTCTGCCGACGCTGCCGGGGGGCGGCTTTCTGGAGCACACGCTGCTCAGTCTGGTACGCCGCGATGTGCCCGGCGCGTCGCCGCTCCACCGGCTGGGGCGCGGGACGAGCGGTGTGGTGCTGTTCGCGCTGGATGGGCAGGCAGGATCGGCGCTGGCCCGCGACTGGCGGGATCACGCAGTCCGCAAGACCTACCGGGCGCTCGTCTCGGGCGTGGTGGGGCCGAACGCCCTGACGGTCACGGCCCCCATCGGCCCGGTCAGGCATCCCCGGCTGGGCACTGTGCACGCGGCCACCCCCGGCGGCAAGGCGGCACGTTCAGACCTGCGGGTCGTCGAGCGACGACCGGACACCACAACACTGCTGGACGTGGACATCCACACCGGGCGGCCGCATCAGATCCGCGTCCATACGGCGTTCGCCGGGCACCCGCTGCTGGGCGACCCGCTGTACGCACCGGGCGGTGGCGTCCTGCCGGATCTTCCGGGCTTGCCGGGCGACCTGGGATACCACCTGCATGCGTGGCAGCTGTCGTTCACGCATCCCCGGACGGGTGCCGTGGTCACGGTGCTCGCCCCCCTACCTGGCGTACTGGCACGAACGGGCGAAACACGGCAAGATAGTGAATGTGAGTAATGCCACAAGAAAGTCGGAAGTCGGCACGGGTTCCCCGGGCACCGTGATCCGGTGACATGAGGGAAGGGCGGCCGCGCGGGAATCGGGACGCTTCGCCGTCCCGCGCGGCTGTCATGGTCTCGCAGCGGAGCCGGCCGTGACGCCGTTCCTGGGGCCCGACCGGTCGTTGCTGGCCGGCACGTCCGGCTGGCTGGTTCTGCTGCTGCCGCTGACCCTGCTGAGCGTGCTGCTGTGCAGCGTGTTCATCCGCACGGCGGATCACCAGCGCCAGACCCTGCTGCTGCTGGCCGACACGACCGCCGGCACCAACCGGTACAGCGCCCTGGAATGGCAGGCCATCGGCAGCACGACCCTGAAGCCCGCGTTCTGGGTCGAGGTGCAGGCCAGCCGGGCCACCCTCACCGGCCTGCTCCAGGCACTGCAACGCGCTCAGGCGGCCGAAACCGCCGGTCTGGGCGGCTGGATCCAGGGCCGGCGGGCCCAGCCCACGGCGCCCTCCCTGGGCACGGTCATCGGCCTGCTGGGCGAGTACCTGCGCGCCACGGACGGAGAGTTCTTCCTGCTGCGCATCGGCGACCGGACGGGTGGGCGCGGGCTGGACGAAACGCGCGTCGATCCCCTGGCCACCCGCCTGAACGAGGTGACCGCCCATCTGCGCCGAACCAGGGCGCTCGAGGCCGGCCGCACCGTGATGCTGGCGGTGGGCCTGAGCGTGATGACGCTGCTGTGCTCCCTGGTCACGGTGGGCGTCCTGGCCGAGCGGCTCAGGCAGAACCGGCGCGCCGCCCAGGTGCACGAGCGGGAACGCCAGGAGGAACGCGAGCGCGAGAACCGCGATCCGCTGACCGGCCTGTGGAACCGCCAGGAACTGCACCGCCTGTTCGCCCGCTGGACGGCCAGGGGGGCGCTGAGCGTGCTGGTGCTCGACCTCAACCGCCTGCAGGCCATCAACGACAGCGGCGGGCACGCCGCCGGGGACACGCACCTGCGCCGCGTGGCGCTGGCCCTGCTGGAGGTCAGCCAGCCGCACGGCCTCGCGGCCCGCTGGGGGGGGGACGAGTTCGTGCTGCTGCTGCCGGGCGTGAGCGTGCAGGGCGCCCACCACCTCGCCGAGCGGGCCAGCACGCTGCTGGAAACGTCCGGTGATCCCCTGCCGCCCTTCGCGTACGGTGCGGCGCACGTGCCGGAGGCGACCTCGCTGGAACGGGTGCTGGCCCTGGCGGACGCCGCCATGTACGAGCACAAGGAACGGCAGCGCGTGGACGTCGCGCGGCTCGGCCAGGGCGCGCGGGTGGGCGTGACCGTCGAGGAATTCACGTCCCGGCTGGAGCAGCTGGAAACGCCGCAGGAGGTGCTGGGCGAGGGGCTGGAGCTGGCCCGCACGGTGCTGGACTTCCAGGCGAGCGTGTCCCTGGAACGCGTCGGGGACGGGTTCATGCTGCGGCAGCTGGACGGCGAGATTCCAGGTGACGCGCGCGCCGCCCTGGAGGGCCGCCTGTACCACGCAGGCGACGGCGTGACCGGGCAGGCCATCGCGCTGAGCGCCACCCGCTGGAGCAACGACTACCCCGCCGAGGAGTACGCGCTGGACGTCTGGGTGGCGGGCGGCCTGAAGAGCGTGGTGATGGTGCCCGTGCGCTACGGGGGCCGCATGATGGGCCTGGTCGGCCTGCTGAACTTCAGCTCGTGGCGGGTCGTGACGCCCCAGGCGCGGCGACTGCTGGAAGCGCTGGCCTCCCGGCTGGGGCACACCTACGAGCGGGTGCAGGCGGTCGAGAGTGTCCGCACCGCCCTGCAGGGTGGCCTGCTCGCGCTGGGCGTGGCCCTGGAGGAACGCGACCTGGAAACGGCCGGGCACACCGCACGGGTCGTGGAACTCGCCGGGCAGCTGGGAGCGCGCCTGGGCATGAGCGCGTCGAAACTCGACGCGCTGCGGCAGGGCGCGTCGCTGCACGACATCGGGAAACTGGTCATTCCGGACGCCATCCTGCTCAAGCCCGGCCCGCTGTCTCAGAGCGAGTGGAACGTGATGCGCAACCACGCCGAACGGGGCTACGAGATCGCGTACCGCCTGTCCGGCCTGCTGCCCACCACCCTAGACGTGATCCGCAGTCACCATGAGCGCTGGGACGGCACCGGCTACCCCGACGCCCTGAGAGGCGACGCGATTCCGCTGCCCGCCCGCATCTTCGCGGTGTGCGACGTGTACGACGCCCTGACGCACGTCCGCCCGTACAAGGCCGCGTGGTCTCACGGAGCGGCCGTCGCGGAGATCCGCGCCCACAGCGGCACCCACTTCGACCCGCAGGTCGTGGAGGCCTTCGTGACGCTGATCGGCCCTGATCCCGACGTGAGAGAGGCCGCTGTGGACACCCCCCGCTTCCCGCACCCCTGACCCGAACCGCGCTGGCGAGCGGTCAGTCGAGCAGATGCGTCCGCTGGCGTTTGGCGGCGTACATGCGGTGATCCGCGCGGCGCACCCAGGCCGTCAGGGTGTCGTCCGGGAGCGCCTCGGCCAGTCCAGCATTCACGTACGGCGCGCCCGGCGTCGGCCAGGCCCGCGTCTGCACGTCCCGCAGGAACGCCTGCACGCGCCCCTGCGCGGCGTCCAGGGAACCCGGCAGCAGCGCAGCGAACTCGTCCCCGCCCAGCCGAAACACGTGCCCGCTCCCGGACGCCAGGGTCACCAGGGCCGCGCCGAGGCCGTGCAGCACCTCGTCGCCCACCTGATGGCCGTGGGTGTCATTGATGCCCTTGAAGTCCTGCACGTCGATGACGACCAGCGTGACGGCATGCGGGCGGCTCAGGATCGCGCCGACCTGGGAAGTGAAGGCGCGGCGGTTGAGCAGTCCGGTCAGCGGATCGGTTCGCGCCTCATGCTCGACGCGCTCGTGCAGCGCGGCATTCTCCAGCGCGACGCTGACGTGGACGCCCAGCAGTTCCAGGAATTCCAGGTCCTCGGGCGTGAAGGCGCCCGGCAGGTCGCTCTGCACGGACAGCACCGACACTGGCGCGCTGTCAGGCCGCAGGGGCACGCCCATCCAGGAACGGGTGATTGGCCGGCCGGATTCGGCGTTCAGGCGGAACACCGTGAGCCGTTCGCGCGTCAGGTAGGTCTCCAGGTCGTTCTCCAGGCGCAGGCGTCCGGCGAGCACACGCTCCAGCAGGCCGTCGTCGCGCGGCTGGACACGCTCGCTCACGCTGGTGTCGCCTTCCAGGGTGCGGGTCGCCCAGCCCCCGTCCGCCGTGCGGGTGGCGAGCAGCGTGACGGGCGCGGTGAACAGCGTGCGGGCCTCGCGGTGCACGGACTGCACGAGTTCCTCGGTGCGGACGCTGCGGGCCAGGGTGGCGGCCACCTGCACCAGCGAACGGTACCGGGCAATCTGACGGTTCAGGTCAGTGGGCGCCGTGGTCATGCCTGCGGTCAGTATCGCACGCCGGGGAATCACAACCCAGCGGGTACCGACCCAGAAAGCGGGCACCAGAACGCGCAAATCCGGGAACGTGACCATGGCACGTGGCGCGCTGCCATCGGCCGTCTGCCCCGCCAAGGAGGCCCGAGATGGTGTCGTTTCCGGCCACGAGACGACTGGACACGGATCCCCTCCCGCCCGGCATCTGCGCTTCCCTTTCCCCTCTCCTTCGTCCACAGTGGCAGGAACGCATCACGCAGACCCCGCACCCGGCCCGACCGATGGCCGAAGCGTGCCGGATGACGCCCAAGGAGAATGCCATGACCTCACCATCACTGAATGCATCCCTGCTCGACGCCACACTGGCCGCCGAGGTGCTGCACCTGGCCCGCGCGGGTGGCGCGGATTTCTCCGAACTGTTCGTGGAGGACACCCTGAGCACCCAGCTCAGGCTGCACCAGGGGGAATTGAAGGACGCGGGCGGCGGGAACCTGTACGGCGCGGGCCTGCGCCTGCTGTACGGCACGCGCGTGGTGTACGCCTACACCAACGACGTGACGCCGGCCGGCCTGCGCGATCTGGCGGGGGCGGTGGCCCGCGCGCAGGGAGGGAGCGGCCAGGTCACGCGGGACGGCGTGGGCGGGCTGGACTTCCGGACTGTGGACGCGAGACCGCTGTACGTGGCCCGCCAGCACCCGCTGGCCACCTCGAAGCGCGACAAGCTGGCCCTGATGCGCCGCGCGCACGGCGGCGCCGCCGGGGTGGGCGACGTGCAGACCGTGGACGTCACGTACACCGACCGGGTACAGCGCGTGCTGATCGCCACCTCCGAGGGGCTGTGGGCCGAGGACGAGCGCGTGCAGACCCGGCTGTACGTGAACGCCATCGCGCAGGACGGCACGCTGCGCGAGAGCGGGTACCACGCGCCGGGCGCGTCGCGCGGCCTGGAGTTCTTCGAGGAGGTCACGCCCGAGAGCATCGGCGCCGAGGCCGCCCGCATCGCGAACGCCATGCTGCGCGCCGGCTACGCGCCCGCCGGGAAACTACCGGTGGTGATCGGGAACGCCTTCGGCGGCGTGATCTTCCACGAGGCCTGCGGCCACATCCTGGAAACGACCGCTGTGGAGAAGAACGCCAGCGTGTTCGCCGACAAGCTGGGGCAGCAGATCGCGGACGCCTGCGTGACGGCCATCGACGACGGCACCCTGCCCGGCTCGTGGGGCATGGTGAACGTGGACGACGAGGGCATGCCCGCGCAGCGCACCGTGCTGATCGAGAAGGGCATCCTGACGTCGTTCATGGTGGATCGGCTGGGCGCGCAGAAGACCGGGTATGCCCGCACCGGCTCGGGTCGGCGGCAGAACTACACCTACGCTCCCGCGAGCCGCATGAGAAGCACCTTCATCGACAACGGCGACCGCACCCCGGACGACTTGATCCGCAGCGTGGATCACGGTATCTACGCCCGCACCATGGGCGGCGGCAGCGTCAGCCCCGGCACCGGGGACTACAACTTCGCCGTAAACGAGGCGTACATGATCCGCAACGGGCAGATCGCCGAGCCGCTCAAAGGGGCCTCACTGGTGGGCAACGGCGCGCAGGATCTGCTGAACATCGTGGGCGTGGCTGGGGATCTCAGCCTGGGGCAGGGCATGTGCGGCAGCGTGTCGGGCAGTATTCCGACGGACGTGGGGCAGCCGCACCTGCTGATCAGCGCGATCACCGTGGGAGGCCGCGCATGACCGCCGAGCAGCTGAGCATCGCGGAGGCCCGCACCTACCTGCTGGAGCGCGCCCGGCAGCGGAACGTCGAGCTGGAGGTGTACGCCGAGCGGGACACCTCCACGAGCATCAAGGCCTTCGGCGGCGAGGTCAGCGAGTTCAAGCTCCAGGCCCGTCAGGGATTGGGGCTGCGCGCCCTGGTCGGCGGCGCGTGGGGTTACGCCTTTACCGAGAACCTCTCCCGGCAGGCGCTGAACCGCGCGCTGGATACCGCTGTCGAGAACGCGAGCCTGGTCGCCCCGGAGGCGGGCTCCGCGCTGTCCGACTGGCCCGCTCCGCCGGCCCTCGACCTGCACGGCGAGGGCCTGAGCGGCGTGAGCGTCGAGCAGAAGGTGCAGTCGGCGCTGGCGCTGGAGGCCGCCGCCCGCACCGCCGATCCCCGCGTGACCAGCGTGCCCTACAGCTCGTACTCCGACAGCGACACCGACACCCTGCTTGGGAACACGTATGGCCTGGAGCGCGGCGAGAAAGCCCTGCACGCCTTCACCTACGTCGCGCCGCTGGTCAGCGAGGACGGCCAGAACAAGATGAAGGGCGAGTGGCAGTTCACGCGGGAATTCACGGAACTCGACCCGACCCGCACCGCCCTGGAGGCTGTCCGGAAGAGCGCCGCGCTGCTGGGCGCGCAAGCTGCCCCAAGCGGCACCTTCCCCGCCGTCATCACGGGCGAGTGCCTGGGCAGCCTGCTCGCGCTGTTCGCCCCGATGTTCAGCGGAAAGATGGTCGAGGAAGGCAAGAGTCCCCTGGCGGGCCGCCTGGGCCGCGTGGTCGCCAGCCCGCTCGTCACGCTGGTCGACGACCCCACGTTGCCGCGTGGCCTGAACTCCCGCTCCTTCGACGCCGAGGGCCATCCCAGCCTTCCGCTCACGCTGATCGACGCCGGAACGCTGAGCGCCTTCATGCACAACGCCCAGACGGCCGCGCGGGCCGGCACAAGCAGCACCGGTCACGCCAGCCGCTCCAGTTACCAGGGCACGGTGGGGGTGGGCCACAGCAACCTGCTGATGCACGCCGGCACCACCGCGCCGGATCAGCTCTCCCAGGGCGTCACGGGCGTCCAGCTCACCGGCATTGCCGGCGGACACGCAGGTGCCGATCCGTACACGGGTGATTTCAGCCTCCAGGCCGAGGGCTTCTGGATCGAGGACGGACACGTCGCGCACCCGCTGGAGGTCTACACCGTCGCCGGAAACATCCTCGACGTCCTGCGAGACGTGCAGGCGGTCGGCACCGAGATCGAGTGGACGATGCACGCCG
Organism: Deinococcus sp. KSM4-11; assembly: GCF_004801415.1. NCBI lineage: Bacteria > Thermotogati > Deinococcota > Deinococci > Deinococcales > Deinococcaceae > Deinococcus > Deinococcus sp. KSM4-11. The sequence goes on from NZ_SSNX01000003.1 coordinate 272,484, forward strand.
CCGGGGCGCCCGCCGTGCGCGTGAAGGCACTGGCCGTGGGTGGGAGCTAAGCGGGATTCGATGCCTACAGGTTCTGCGCCGAGCACCCGAGACCTGCTGCACCAGCTTGAGCGCTGGGGACGGTCAAAAGCGCCAGCTGCACTCGCCGATCTAAGGCCAGGAGCCACACAGACTGCCCTTGATGAACTTGAGCAGCTGATTTCGTTTCCACTCCCGGAGGCGTTCCGAGCGCTATACAGCTGGCATGACGGCCAGAACTGGAATATGGGCGGACTGTTCAGCCTCGGATTCCTGAGTCTGCAAGGCGTCAAGAGCGAGTGGAAGATGTGGCGTTCCATCGAGCAAGCCTCGCCCGGAATGGATGATCTCGGAGATTTCACCTCCACGCCTCATCACGCGATTCAGCTCAGGTACTCAACGCCGGGCTGGCTAGGTTTTCTCACAGACACTGCCGGAGACACGATAGGACTGGATTTCACCCCTGCCCCTTCGGGAGTGCCTGGTCAAATCATAGGTTTTGGACGAAATGCTGAACACAAATATGTGCTTGCAGACTCGCTCCACGACTTTCTAGATGAATACCTGCAACGGCTGCTTCTGAAGCAATACACACTTGAGCATTACGATAACCATCCCATTCCATACGTCATGCTTCACGATGAGTTAAGTCGACCTCCCGAAGTCATCAGGAACGTGACGGATTACTTCCCGTGGTTCGGCGCAACAGCGAAAATGCCGTAGAAGCGGGTCAAGATCACCTTTCTGAGACTGTCCTCTCTGCTGGCGAATGTTTAGAAGTCGTGGAATTCATGTCCACCTCAGCCCGCTCTCTCCCCCGCCCGCACCGCCCCTTTCAGCACGTTCTGCGGCGGCGCGAGCGGGCAGCTCCAGCGTGGGTCGTAGAAGCACGACGGGTGGAACGCGAAGTTGAAGTCCAGCACAAGTTCCCCAGCCAGCGTGCTGCCCAGGTCGGCACTCTTGGCCGTGTCGAGCAGGTAGCGGCCGCCGCCGTAGCTTTCGCGGCCACTGGTGGCGTCCCGGAAGGGCAGGAACACGCCGCCGCCATACACGTCGATCCAGTACACGTCCAACGTCCCGACCGGGAGGCTCACCCGTCCGAAACGCACCAGCGGCATGGCCTGCCCGGTTGAGGACGGGACGGTCAGGCGCTCCTGCGGCAAGGGCTCCACGGGCGCGGTGAAGGCCAGGGCGGGATCGTACGGCCAGACCGGCAGGGTGTCGAAACCGGTGCGGGCCTCGGACAGCAGCGGGGACTGGGAGTGCGTTGTGAACAGCCGATTCCGTTCCGCCTGCCACAGCGCGTGCGCGGCCACAGGATCGCGTTCCCGTTCCTCGCGCACGCGGGCGTACAGGGCCCCGACCTGCCGCCGCCAGTCGAGCAGGTCGAGCCAATCGGCGTCGGGAGAGGTGGAGTCAGGAGTCATGCGGGCCATGCTACGCAGATCACGGCGGATGTACTGGGACGTCAGGTGGCTGGGCGGCCTACTATCAAGAAGGTGGATCGACTCGCGCTTATTCCATCTGACACGCTCTACTGCTACTCACTCCGCCTCGGTCAAAGCGGTCACTACGAGACGTGGTATTGCCCGTACTGGCAAGGACAATCCACAGGGCCACTGGAAGATCGCTGGGGCGAGTGCGCCATTCTGGAAAAACGGGATACGCCGCACTCGCCCAACAAGCTGTGGGATCGCGTCAAGGCCGCCAAATGCCCGGAGCTTCCATGCGTAAGATCTCTCGACCCCTGATCCAGGGCGACGGTCTTCACGCCATCCTTACACGCTGCCGGATGTGCCAGACGGGACACTTTCTGCCCCAGTGCGGGCGTATCCTGCCCTCATGAAGTGGCTTTCGGATCGTGCGCTTTCCCCCGTCGTGGACAAGGTGGAGGCCGGGGAACGCCTGTCCTTCGACGAGGGGATGAGCCTGTTCCACACCCGTGACCTGAACGCCCTGATGCGCCTCGCGAACCACCGCAAGGAGCGCCTGCATGGCGACAAGGTGTACTTCGTGCACTCGATGCGGCTGGAGTTCACGAACATCTGTTATGTGGGCTGCACCTTCTGCGCGTTCGCGGCACACAAGAACGAGGAGCGTGCGTGGGACTACTCGCCTGAGGAGGTCGTGGCGCAGGTGCAGCGGCGCTACCTGCCCGGCATCACGGAACTGCACATGAGCAGCGGGCACCATCCGAACCACCCCTGGGCGTACTACCCGCAGATGGTGCGCAACCTGCGCGAGGCCTTCCCGGATCTGCAGGTGAAGGCCTTCACGGCGGCCGAGATCGAGCATCTGAGCAAGATCTCCAAGAAGTCCACGCTGGAGGTGCTGCGCGAGCTTCAGGATGCGGGGCTGAGCGCCATGCCGGGCGGCGGCGCGGAGATCTTCGCGGATCGCGTGCGGCACCAGGTGGCGAAGAACAAGGTGAAGGCGGAGAAGTGGCTGCAGATCCACAGCGAGGCGCACTTGCTGGGCATGCGCACGAACGCGACCATGCTGTACGGCCATATCGAGACGCTGGAGGAACGCCTGGATCACATGGATCGCCTGCGCACCCTGCAGGACGACTCGCTGGCGCGCTTCGGCGGGGGATTTCACGCCTTCATTCCGCTGGCCTTCCAGCCGCTCGGGAACTCCCTGGCGCAGAACCTCGGCAAGACGGATTTCACGACGGGGCTGGACGACCTGCGGAACCTCGCGGTGGCGCGCATCTACCTCGACAACTTCCCGCACATCAAGGGGTACTGGGTCATGATCGGCTCGGAACTCACGCAGGTGTCGCTCGACTGGGGCGTGTCCGACATCGACGGTACGATTCAGGAGGAGCACATCGCGCACGCGGCCGGGGCGACCAGTCCCATGAAGCTCAGCGAGCAGGGCATGATCCGCATGATCCAGGCCGCCGGGCGCACGCCTGTGCTGCGCGACGCGTACTACAACGAGCTGGAGGTCTTCCCGGCCACCGTGGAGGCCGCCGACTGAGCATGGCGGCCCCGTCCGACGCGCCGTCCTCCCAGCCCGCCCCGCTCCACGACGGGCAGGTCAGCGACCTGGACGCCGTGCTGATGCTTGACGAGATGTGGAACGCCGCGTACCACCACCGCGATGCCGGCCGCATGGCGGGCGTCCTGGCCGACGACTGGATGGCCTTCTTTCCCGATGGCACGGTGATCTTCAAGTCCGACCTGCTGGACGGCATGACCCGCAACCCGCCCGCCACGCTGGTCTTTGAGCGTCACGCCAGCCGCGTGTATGGCGACGCGGCCGTCACGCGCGGCACGCTCTACGCGAACGGGGAGCGCGTGCAGAGCTTCCTGCGCGTGTACGCCCGCCGGGACGGCAGTTGGCAGGCCGTGAGCGTGCAGGTGGTGCCGTGACCGTGGACGCGCTGGTCTCCAAGATTCGGGCGCTCCCCAGGCGCCCGGCCCTGATCGCCGTCGAGGGTCAGGGCGGCAGTGGCAAGAGCACCCTGGCGCAGCGACTGGCGGCCGCCTTGGACGGCGTGGTGGTCACGGGCGACGATTTCTACCGGGTGATGCCGGAGCCGGAGCGCGCCGCGCTGACGCCCGAGGAGGGGTACCGCCGGTACTTTGACGACGACCGCCTGCGCGACGAGGCGATCGTGCCGCTGAAGGCGGGGCATCCGGCGCGGTACCGCCGGTACAACTGGGAGCAGGGCGGTGGCCTGGGAGCCTGGGTGGACGTTCCGGCAAGCCCCTTCGTGATCGTGGAGCGAACGTACGTCACGCGGCCGGAACTGCGGGGGCTGTACGACTTCATCGTGTACGTGGACACGCCCACGCCCATGCGGATGGCCCGGCTGGACGCGCGCGGTTGGAACGGCGATTCGGCATGGCCCGCCCGCTGGGAGGCAGCGGAGGTGTGGTTCCAGCAGCAGGAGCGCCCGCAGGCGTACGCCGACGCCATCGTCCGGGGGGATTCGGCATGACCTACCGCGCGGGCTGGATTCATTTCACGAATGTCGCGCCGATTCTGGATTCGCTGGCGCTGCCCCAGGGCGTGAGCGCGATCACCGGCGTGCCCACCGAGATGAACGACGCGCTGCTGTCGGGCCGGGTGGATATCGCGAACATCAGCGCGGTGGAGTTCATCCGGCATGCGGACGTGCTGGAGGCGCTGCCGGATTTCAGCGTGGCGGTGCTGGGGCCGGTGTACTCGGTGAACCTGTTCCACACGCGCCCGCTGGCCGCCCTGCGGCGCGTGGCCCTGACCAGTCAGTCGGCGATGAGCGTGGCGCTGCTGGAGGTGCTGCTGCGGGAGCGGGGCCTGTCGCCTGCGCTGGAGCGGGCCGAGGGCACGGCGGAGGACCTGCTCGCGGCGGGCTTCGACGGAGTACTCCGGATCGGGGACAGCGCGCTGCGCGAGTGGTACGGCGTGGTGGGGCCGCTCACGTCGGAGACGACCATGACCTCGCTGCCGCACACGGCCAGGGGCATCACCGTGACGGACCTGGCCGAGGAGTGGTTCGAGCTGACCGGCCACCCGTTCGTGTTCGCGGTGTGGGCGTACCACAAGGACAACCCGCCGCCCCCGGCGTTGATCCGGGCGATGCGCGAGGCGAGGCGCGAGGGCATCGGGCATCTGGCGGAGGTGGCCGGACGACACGCGCGGAAGCTGGGGTTGCCGGAGCGGGTGGTGCAGCATTACCTGTGGAACTTCCGCTACCACCTGGAAGCGCCGGACCGGCTGGGTCTGGAGGAGTTCGCGGCGAAAGCCGTGCCGGGGCATGCGCCGCTGCGCTTCGGAGCCCGGCCGGGCGCGGCCGTGCTGGCCCGCTGAAGCGGGGTCAGGTCAGCCGGTCGAGGGGCCCGAGGGCGACCACGGACAGGCGATCCAGCGGGCACAGCGTCAGGACGTCCTGCACGTCCTGCACGGTCAGGCGCTCGAAGCGCGCCACGAGTTCCGGAACGGTCACGATCTGCCCGGTCGCGAGGTATTCCATTCCCAGGGTGAACAGCCGGTCCTGCGGGGTGTCGGCGCGCAGCAGCAGGCTCACGGCGTGCTTGCGGGCGGCGCGGCGCACGGCGTCCGGGGTGATCAGGTCGGCGGCATTCGCCAGGATGGTGCGGTAGGTGTCCAGCACGGCCTGGGTGCGCTCGGGATCGCAGGAGAAGCCACCCTCGAAGATGCCGGCGTCGTGGTAGTCGAGGTGACTCAGGTCGGCGCTGTCGGCGAGGCCGGTGTCGATCAAGGCCCAGTACAGCGCGCCGCTGTCGCCGCCGATCAGGTCGGCGAGCACGCTGGCCGCCTCGCGCAGCGGGTGCGTGATGCTCAGGCCGGGCGCGGCCGTGGCGACCTGCACGCGGCTCAGGGCGTGATCCGTGATCAGGCGCAGCGAGCCCGGGTGCGCGGGTGTGGCGGGCACAGCAGGCGGCGCAGGCGGGGAACCGGGCCACGTGCCCAGCGTGTCCTGTGCCCAGCGGAGCACGGCCGCCGCGTCGATGGCCCCCGTGACGGCCAGCGTGATGCGCCCCGCCCCATAGCGGTCGTGGTGGTTGCGGCGCAGCGCGTCGGGGCTCAGGGCGCTGACCGTCTCGGGCGTGCCCAGGATCCGGTACCCGAGAGGGTGCGCGCCCCAGTAGTCGGCATGCAGTTCTTCCGCGACGCGCACGGTGGGCTGATCCGCGTACATGGCGATCTCTTCGAGGATCACGCCGCGTTCGGGTTCGATGTCTGCCGCCCGCAGGGCGGGGCGCATCAGCTCGGTCAGGGTGGCCAGCAAGTCTGCCGTGCGTTCGGGAAGGCTGGCCGCGTGGTACACGGTCGCCTCCTCGCTGGTAAACGCATTGGCGTGGCCGCCCAGGTCGTCCAGGCGGGCGTTCAGGTCGGCGGCACTGACGTGTTCGGAGCCCTTGAACAGCAGGTGCTCGATGAAGTGGCTCACGCCCATCTCCTGCGGCGTCTCGTCGCGGGCCCCGGTGCGGACGAAGTACCCGGCGGCCACCGTCTGCGCGTCCACGTCCGGGTCGAGCAGAAGGGTCAGGCCGCCCGGTAGGGTGTGGCGCTGGGCAGTGGTCGCGGAGGGGGTGGACGGATCAGGCATGGAAGAGCTCCTGCGGCCCAAGCGTCACGAGACTCAGGTCGCGCACCGGGTGGTACCCGGCCAGGAAGGCATTGACCCGCTCCAGCGTGAGCGCGGCGAGCTGGGCGCGCAGTTCCGCGAGCGGCCGCACCCGGCCGAACAGGGCGACGTCGCGGGTCAGGGCTCCGGCGCGGGCGCGCAGGCCCTCGGCGCCGAAGGTCACGCTGGCGTGCAGGCCGGAGCGGGCCCGCTCGAACTCGGCGGCCTCCAGGCCACGCGGCAGGCGGCCGAGTTCCGCGAGCAGCACCTCCAGCGTCTCGGGCGCGCGTTCCGGAGTGCTGCCTGCGTAGGTGGCCAGGAAGCCCTGGCCGCCCAGGATGACCGGCGAGGCGCTGACCGCGTAGGCGAGGCCGCGCTCCTCACGCACGGCGTGGAACAGGCGGCTGGCGCTGCCGCCGGACAGGGCGCCCAGCGCGACCTGCCACGGCAGCCAGTCCGGGTGACCGGGAGACACGCCGGGCGCGGTGAGGCTCAGATGCGTCTGCTCAGCGTCGGGATCGCCCAGGTGGGCGCGGATGTTGGCGCTGTAGGGGGCAGGTAGAGCGTCGCTCCGACCGGCCCGCAGGTCGCCCAGGCGGGCTGCGACGGTCGCCAGCGCCTCCTGCGGGTCGAGGTCCGCGACGAGGCCCAGCACGCTGCCCGCCTGCCCGAAGCGGGTCAGGTGGGCGCGCAGCCCGGCAGGAGTCAGGGCCGCCAGCCCCAAAGGCGTGCCGCTGGCCGGGTGGCCGAAGCCCGCGAAGGGTGAACCCGCCGGGCGCGGGAACGCCAGCCCGCGCGACGCGACGGCCAGCCGATCCGTGGGGCTGTCCCGCAGGGCCTCCAGATCCTGCCGCGCCAGATCCGTCAGGATGGGCAGTTCGCTGTCGGGCAGATCTGGGCGGCTCAGGACGTCGGCGGCCAGGGCCAGAGAGGCACCCAGGTCGGCGGCCAGGCCGCCGATGCTGATGCGGGTCGCCTCCAGGCCCACACCCCCGCCCCGGCGGACGCCCAGATCGTCGAAGGCGTCCTGCAGGGCGCGGGCATTCCGGCCCGCCGCGCCCTTGAACAGCCATTCCTCCAGCACGCCGGTCGCGCCCTCCAGGCCGACAGGGTCGTGGGCACTGCCCGACGGCAGGCGCAGGTCGAAGGCGAAGCCGGGGGTGCGGCGGCGTTCGAAGGCCACCCGGAGGCCTCCGGGTAGCGTCCACAGCGACGCCGTGGCTGGCGCGGTGGGTTCAGGGACGCCGGGAGCGTCGGTCGAGCGGACGGGCACCGGGGGATTCTACTCTGCCTGCCGCCGGGAACACCCGCGTCTCCCCACCGGGGCTCACACCCGTGGGTGGAGGCGCAGCGGGCTTGACGCTCGGAGGTCTGGCCCTTAAATTGGTATCGTCACCAATCCAGTCCGGCCTCCCGCCATGTGCTTACGATCTGCAGAATTCGATCTTTCAATCTGCTCCTCGTCCAGAACGATCTAAGCCTAGCTCCCAGTGGTACCGTCACCATTCCCGGCAACCCTGTGATTCAGAAGGAAGTGTTCCATGAGTAGGCCCAGCCTGCGGGACGTGGCGCGGCGCGCGAACGTCGGCACGACCACCGTCTCCCGCGTCCTGAACAACCACCCCAACATCTCCGAGGGCACCCGCGCGCGGGTCGTGGCGGCCATTGAGCACCTCGGGTACCTCCCGGACGTGGGCGCCCGGCACTTCCGGCTGGGACGCACGCATGCCGTGTCGGCGCTGCTGCCCATGATCGGCACGCCCTTCTACGAGACGCTGCTCACGGCGCTGCACGCGCCGCTGGTGAATGAGGGTTTCGACCTGGCGCTGTTCCCGCTGCTGGGCTCACAACGCGTGCGGAGATATCGGGAGCCGGGCGCGCTGGCGTACCGGGCCGACGCCCTGCTGATCGTGTCGCAGAACCCGGACGAACTGTACGGCGCGGCGCCGCCCTTCCGGGGGCCGACGGTGCTGGTCGACGCCCAGCATCCCGGCTATCACAGCGTGTCCTTCGACAACCACAGCGCCGGTCGGCTGGCCGCCGAGTATGCCCTGGACCGCCGCCTGCCCATCGTATTTCTAGATGGTGCGGACGCTCCGGACGCGCCCGGTTCCCCCGTGTTCGTGGCCCGCCGAACCGGCGTCCTCCAGACGCTGGGCCGCCACGGCATCCGGCCCGCGCTGACGGTGAGTGTGGCGTCGGATCAGGACGGCCTGCGTCACGCGGCGCGTGACATCGCCCTGCAGCGCCCCGCTGGCCCCTTCCTGATCCTGGCCATGACCGACGACCTCGCGCTGGGCCTGCGTCAACACCTGCAAGACCACGGCCTGCGCCTGGGCGAGGAGTACCTGCTGCTCGGCTTCGACGGCAGCGCCGCCGCTGCGGCCGCCGGCCTGAGCAGCGTCGTGCAGCCGGTACAGGCCATGGGGGAGGCGGCCGCCAGCGTGCTCCTAGGCGCCTTGCGCGGGGAGCTCACCACGATCGTGCAGCAGCAGTTTGCGCCCACCCTGCGTGAGGCACGCAGCACCAGCCTGCGGGTCGGGGCCGCGTGAGGGCCCGACCGAACGCCCAGGGGCCGCCGGGCCACCCACGCGGCCCGGATAGACCATGACCTCACCTGACATCGACTGCCCGTTTCGTCGTCCAGCCCCTCCGGGGAGGACGCACAAGGAGAAGCCCATGAAAAAAGCCTTCACCCTTCTGTCCCTGGCGCTGCTCGGCAGCGCGCACGCCGCGACCCTGACGCTCTGGACGTCCTTCGAGGCGGCCGGCGAACTCGCGTGGATCAAGGCGCAGGCCGCCGCTTTCGAGAAGGCCACCGGCAACAAGGTGACCCTCGTCAGCGTGCCCTTCGCGCAGACGCAGGACAAGTTCATCCAGAGTGCGCCCAAGGGCCAGGGGCCGGACCTGATCGCCACCGAACCCCACGACCGCCTGGGACGCTACGCGGCGTCGGGCGTGATCGAGCCGATGGACAAGTACATCACCTCCAAGGCGGACTACGACAAGACCGCGCTCTCGGCCTTCACGTACCAGGGCAAGCTGTTCGGCCTGCCCCTGAACGCCGAGGCGGTCGCGCTGGTGTACAACAAGAAACTCGTCCCGAGCGCCCCCACCACCTGGGACGCCTTCCTGAAGGCCGCGCAGGCGAACACCGGCAACGGCAAGTTCGGCTACCTCGCAGATATCGCCGAGCCGTACAAGAGTTACGGTTTTGTCAGCGCCTACGGCGGCTACGTGTTCAAGAACAACGGCGGCACCCTGGACACCAAGGACATCGGGCTGGACAACGCCGGCACCGCCAAGGCGCTGGGCTTCCTGAACGACCTGCGCTACAAGTACAACCTGGTGGCCGAGGGGGTCAGCCAGGACGCCGCGAAGAGCGCGTTCGTCGACGGCAAGCTGGCCATGTTCTACACCGGCCCGTGGGACATGGGCGACATCAAGAAAGCGGGCATCGACTACGGCATCGTGCCCTTCCCGACGCCTCCCGGCGCGACCGGCAAGTGGAGTCCCTTCGTGGGCGTGCGTGGCATTCTGGTGAGCGCCTACAGCAAGAACAAGACGGTGGCCGTGCAGCTCGCCCGGCAGCTGACCTCCTCAGCGTCGCAGCTGTCGTTCAATGCGGCGAACGGCTCGATTCCGACCAGCCTGTCGGCCCGCTCGAAACTCCGCACCGATCCGGTCGTGGCGGGCTTCGGCAAGGCCGTGGCCATGGGCACGCCCATGCCGAACATCCCGGAGATGGGGTCGGTGTGGGGGCCGTGGGCCGCCGCGACCGCGCAGGGCGTGCAGAAGGCGAACCAGCCGTACAGCGACCTGCTGAAGAAGGCGGTCACGGAGATCAGCAGCAACATCAACAAGTAAACGACACGGGTACGGCGGAACGGGACTAGACCCCCGTTCCGCCCTGTTTCATACCAGCGTCTGCACCTTTCCACCGATGCCTCTATGCCCTCGACACGGCATGGTAGGGACATGAAGCGCGTGCTCGGCCTCCTGTTCGTCCTGGCACTCCTGGCGGGAGGGACGGTCCTGCTGTGGCCCATGCTGAAGAACGCGCAGCGCTACGCGGGCCTGCTCTCGGCCCCCACTCCGACGGCCCGCAGCCTGCCCAACCCACTGCCCACCACGCGCTTCGTGGACACCTGGGGCGGCGCGCGCAGTGAGGGGCGCACCCATGAGGGCGTGGACATCTTCGCGCCGCGCGACACGCCCATCCACGCGACCACGCGCGGCATCGTCGTGAATGTCGGCCCGGACAGGCTGGGCGGGCGCACGGTCATGATCCTCGGGCCGGGCGGGCAGCGGCATTACTACGCGCACCTGAACCGCTACCCCGACCTGAGCCGGGGCGACTGGGTCGAGGCCGGGGACGTGGTCGGCTATGTGGGCGACAGCGGGAACGCGAAGGGAACGCCCACGCACCTGCACTACGGCATCTATGCGACTGGCGGGGCGCTCAACCCGTACCCGTTGCTGAAGCGGAACTGATCCGCGCGTCCAGGGCGGCCTTCACGGCGGGCCACTCGACGGCCGTGACCGAGTACATCACGGTGTCGCGCATGCTGCCGTCCGGGCGGCGCATGTGGGCGCGCAACACGCCCTCGCGCGTGGCCCCCAGCGCCGCGATGGCCGCCTGCGAGCGCCGGTTGCGGATGTCGGTCTTCAGCTGCACGCGCTCCATGCCCATGCGCTCGAAGGCGTGGGCGAGCAGCAGGCGCTTCATGCGGCGGTTCACGCCCGAGCCGTGGTGGCGGGGGTGCAGCCACGTCCAGCCGATCTCCACGCCCGAATCGGCAGGGCGCAGGTCGCCGTAGCGGGTGCTGCCGGCCAGTCGTCCCCCCACCTCGATCACGAACACCAGCTGGTTCGCGGCGTCCAGGCCAGCGCGGTAGTACGCCTCGCTGCTGGGAGGCGAGCCCATGTGGCGCAACTCGTCACCACACGTCGCCGCCAGCGCGCACAGCAGCGCTATATCCGCGTCCATCAGGGGCCGCAGGGTGAGGTTGCCGTCCGTGAGGATCACGTCATGCCGCATGGCCCGATGGTAGCCCGTCCGGTCAGTGGCCCTGAAGCGCCCCGAGCACCGCGCCGTACGCGGGCTTCCTCGCGTAGTCGTCGTCGAAGATCAGGGGCTTGCCGCCCGCTCGCCAGGATCCCGCGTCGTTCACGCCCCACATGACGAAGGCGCTGCACTTCACGCCCAGGCAGGCGTTCATCAGGTCGCCGTACACCTGCGCCTGCCGCGCGAGGTTCGCCGGAGTCGCCCCGCCGGCGGGCAGGGTGACGTCCACCTCGGTCAGCTGCACATCGAGGCCCAGGTCGTGAAAGCGCTTCAGGTTCTCCAGCATCCCGGAGTCCTTCACGGAGAAATTCGCGTCCAGGTGTGCCTGAAAGCCCACTCCGGAGATCGGGACGCCACGCGACTGCATCCCCCGCACCAGCGCGTAGATGGCGTCGCTCTTGCCGTTCAGGGCCTCGGCGCCGTAGTCGTTGTAGTAGAGCTTCGCGGCCGGGTTCGCCGCGTGCGCCCAGCGGAAGGCCGCGTCGATGTAGTCCGGCCCGGCCAGCGCAAACGGACTGTTCGCGCGCAGGGGGTGTCCGGGCGCATCGGAGATCGCCTCGTTCACCACGTCCCAGATCAGCACCCGGTTCCCGAAGTGCGTCATGACCTGCGTGATGTGGTTCTGCATGGCGGCCCGCAGCTCCGCCGGGGTCTTCAGCTGATACACCCAGGCCGGTACGCTGTCGTGCCAGATCAGGGTGTGACCGCGTACTTGGACGCCATGCTGCGCGGCCCAGGCCACGGTGGCGTCCGCGAGGCCGTACACGAACTCGTTCGGGCTGCCCTCCAGGGCCTTCCACTTCATGCCGTTCTCGGAGACCACGACGCTGAACTCCCGCCCGACCGTGGCGGCGTAGTCCGGGTCGAGGTCGTCGAAGAGGGTGCTGCCGACCGCGCCGCCGATCAGCACGCCGCGCGTCTGGGCCGCCTGTTTCAGCGTGGGCAGCTGCCCGGAACCGCTCGCAAGGCCGCCGAGCACCAGGGCCGCGAGCAGGGATGTAGGGATCTTCATGCCATCACCTGCCTTCTATGGATGAACCACGGTGATGGATCGGAGCGGCCACCGCACCGCCGCTCCGTCCTGTTCTGAGGAACCCGGCCTCTTCAGCGCACGCGGAAGGTGTGCACGGTGCGCGACGTGAAGGCCCGCTCCGGATCGAGCCGGGTGGAGGGGAACGCCGGCCAGTTGGGCGCATCCGGGAAGTGCTGCGTTTCCAGGCACAGGCCCGCGTGCCGCGCGTACACCTGCCCGTCCTTGCCCGTGATCGTGCCGTCCAGGAAGTTGCCGGAGTACACCTGCACGCCGGGCTCGGTGGTGTGGACGGTCAGCTCGCGCCCGGACTGGGGATCGTAGAGGACGGCCGCGAGGCGCAGGCCCGTTCCATCTCCGTCTGCATCGTCCAGCACGTAGTTGTGGTCGTACCCGCCCACCAGCGCGAGCTGCTCGTGGGCATCCGCGACCCGCGCTCCGACCCGCTGGGGCGAGCGGAAATCGAAGGGCGTGCCGGCCACCGGGCACAGGTCGCCCGTGGGAATGCCGCCGGCCCGCACCGCCGTGAACTGCGTGGCGTTCACGGTGAGGTCGTGCTCCAGCACGCCGCGCGAGGGCTCGGCCGTGAGGTTCCAGTAGCTGTGGTTGGTGAGGTTCACGACCGTGGGCGCGTCCGTCACCGCGTGGTAGTCGAGGCTGAGGGTCAAGCCCTCGTCCTGCGCGGCCAGGGTGTAGGTCACGGACACGCGCAGGGTGCCGGGAAAGCCCATCTCACCGTCCGGACTGGTGCGCGTGAAGGTCACGGCCGGGCCAGCTCCTGTCACCCGCACCTCGCCCTGCCACAGCTGGTGGTCGAAGCCCGCCGGGCCACCGTGCAGGGCGTTCGGGCCGTCGTTCAGGGGCACCCGGTACGCCCGGCCATCCAGCGTGAACTGCCCGTCCGCGATGCGGTTGGCATAGCGCCCGATGGTCGCCCCGAAGTACGGCGAGGTCGCGTGGTCGGCGTACGGTTCCGGCCGGGCATGTCCGAGCACCACGTCGCCCAGCACGCCCTGCCGGTTCGGCACCTCCAGGCGGACGAGCGTCGCGCCGAAGTCCGTCAGGGTGGCCTGCGCGCCGCCGGGCAGCGCCAGGGTGAAGGAGTGAATCGTCTCGCCGGACGGGGTCTGCCCCCAGGAACGCCGGTCGGCCCGGCCCGCAGCCATGCTCATGCCCCTACCGTACCCCGAGCAGCAGCTCCATGGTGAGCTGGTCGAGCTGTTCCAGGCCGGGGCCCCGCGCGCCCAGCGCCGCCCGGTCGAAGCTGCGGGCCTTCAGCGCCTCGGCGTTCTCGGCGCTGAACGTGCCGGTGAGTGAGGCGAGTTCCGCGTCCTCCACGCGGTAGGCCGCCAGCGCCGCCTGGATCTCGCTGTCCTGCGCGAACTGCTGCGCCTTCTCCTTGAAGATCAGGTAGGTGCGCATGCAGCCGCGTGCGAACGCCCACACGCCCGCCTCGTCCTCGGTGCGCAGCGCGTGCGCGTCGAAGTGCCGGGAACCGGTGTAGCCACTGCTCTCCAGCAGCTGCACTAGGAAGAACGCGCCCTTGGGATTCTCCGCGCCGAAGCGCAGGTCCTGGTCGAAGCGGCCCATCTTCTGGTCGTTCAGGTCGATGTGAAAGAGCTTCCCGGCGTCGATCGCCTGCGCGACCGCGTGCGTGAAGTTCAGGCCCGCCATGGTCTCGTGCGCGAACTCCGGGTTCACGCCGAACTGCTCCGGTCGGTCCAGCGTGGCGATGAAGCCCAGGGCGCTGCCCACGGTGGGCAGGAAGATGTCGGCGCGCGGTTCGTTCGGCTTGGGTTCCAGCGCGAAGCGGTACCCGTAGCCCTGGGATTCGCTGTACTGCGCGAGGAAGTTCAACGAGTCGCGGAACCAGCCCAGGCAGTCCAGCAGCTTGCCGCCGGCGTCCACCTCGGTGCCCTCGCGGCCGCCCCAGAAGACGTAGGTCGTCGCGCCGAGTTCCGCGCCCAGATCCATGCTCTGCATGGTCTTCTGCAGGGCGTAGGCGCGCACGCGGGCGTCGGCACTGGTGAACGCCCCGTCCTTGAAGGCCGGATCGCCGAACAGGTTGGTGGTGGCCATGGGCACCACGAGGCCGTGATCGGACAGGGCCTGTTTGAACTCCTTGACGATGGCGTCGCGCTCGCTGGCGCTGGCGGTGATCGGCACGAGGTCGTTGTCGTGCAGGTTCACGCCCCAGGCGCCGAGTTCCGCGAGCTTCTGCACGAGGTAGGGGGCCTTCAGGGCGGGGCGGGTGGGGTCGCCGAAGGGATCGCGGCCGGTGTTGCCGACCGTCCACAGGCCAAAGGTGAACTTGTCGGCGGGCGTCGGGGTGTAGTCAGGCATGGTGGGCTCCTTGGGTGAATGGGGGCGGTGAAGGGGCAATTCGTTCGATCTTCAGACCGTCGAACTCAGGTGGGGTACAGCGCGTCGCGGGTGCGGGCGTAGGCGGACAGAGCGGCGTGCATGTCGATGGCGGGCACGGCCTCCAGCGCGTCGGGGCGGGTGGCGTCGATGGCAGCGGTGAGATCCGGGTGCAGGCCGGCGGCGGGCATGGCGAGGATGGCCGCGCCGTGCGCCGCGCCGGGCCGCGCCGTGGTTGGGTGGACGGGGAGCCCCAGCGCTCCGGACGCGAGACCCAGCCACATCTCCGAGCGGGCACCCCCGCCGGTCGACAGCAGCGACCCCAGCGGCGCGATGGGCGCCATGACGGCGTAGGCGTCCGCCAGGGCAGCGACCGAACCCTCCAGCACGGCGCGCACGAGGTGGCCGCGTCCGTGCGCGAGGCTCAGGCCGGTGAACGCGGCGCGGGCCTGCGGGTTCATCAGGGGGCTGCGTTCTCCGGACAGATACGGCAGGAAGGTCACGCCGTCGGCGCCCGGCGGAACAGCCAGGGCCTCGTCGAGCAGGGTGGGGAGGGGCACGTCTGGCGCGAGCCTGCCGTGCAGCCACTCCAGCGATCCCGCCGCCGAGAGGGTCACGCCCAGCAGGTGGTAGCCGCCGTCAGCGTGAGCGAAGAGGTGCACGCGGCCCTCGGAATCGGGCGTGGGCGTCGTCAGCGGACTGAACACCACGCCGGACGTGCCCAGGCTGAGGCTGCCCACGTCCGGCCGCGCCGAGGTCAGACCCAGCGCGATCCCTGCCGCCGCATTGTCGCCGCCGCCCGCGACAATGGGCAGCCCCGCCGGGAGGCCAGTCTGGGCCGCCCAGTCGGCGTTCAGGGTGCCGGTCACGTCCAACGAGCGCACGAGGGGTGGGAACAGCGAGGGATCGACGCCCAGCTCGCGCAGGAGATCCGTGTCCCAGTCGTTCCGGGCGAGATTCAGCGCGCCCACGCCCGACGCATCCGACGGTTCGGCGGCCAGCACGCCGGTCAGGACATAGCCCAGGTAGTCCTTGGGGATCAGCGCGTGGCGCAGCCGGGCGTACAGTTCGGGCTCCTCGTCACGCATCCACAGAATCTTGGGGAGCTGGAAGCCGGTCACGGCGCGGTTCCCGGTGCGGGCCACCAGTTCGGCGCGCGGAAGGCGCGCCTCGATGGCCTGTACCTGGGCGCCGGTGCGCTGGTCGTTCCACAGCAGGGCCGGGCGCAACACCTCACCGTGGGCATCCAGCGGCACCAGGCCGTGCATCTGCCCGCTTAGGCCCAGGGCCAGGGGCGTGGCGTTCAGCTCACGCAGGCGGGCCGCGATGGCACTGAGGGCGGCACGCGTGCCCGCCAGCCAGTCGGTGGGGCGCTGCTCCGTCCAGCCGGGGCGGGGCGTGAGCAGCGGATAGGTCTCGGTGACCTCGGCCAGCACGCGCCCGGTGGCGTCCAGGGCCACCGCCTTCACGCCGCTGGTGCCCAGATCCACGCCGAGCGTGACCGGTACGCTCATGCCGCGACCTCCGGCGCGTTGATGGCGCGTTCGAGCACCTGGGCGGCGGCCCCCCGGGCCGGCAGGTACAGGCTGTCCGGACGAACCTCCACCCGGACGGGCGGCGTGTCGCCACTGCGGCGGGCGAGGTGGGCGGTGAAGAAGTCGAGCGCGGTGTCCATGAGTGGGCCTCCCAGGCGGGTGAGGGCCCCGCCGATGACGATGTCGCTGGGGTTCAGCGTGTGGTGCAGGTTCACCAGCAACAGGCCCAGGGCCTCGCCGGCGCGGCTGAGGGTGACCTGCACGGCCGCCTCGCGCACGCGGGGGAGCAGGGCGATGTCCAGCGGTTCCAGGGCGTTCAGGCCCAGCGACGCGCGGATGGCCCAGCCGCCCAGCAGCGTCTCCACGCAGCCCCGGTTCCCGCAGTGGCAGTACAGCCCGCCGGGCTGTATGACCGTGTGACCCAGTTCGCCGGCCAGGCCGTGCGCGCCGCGCAGCACGCGCCGCCCGCCCTCAACGAGACCCGCGCCGACGCCGGTGCCCAGGCTCAGGTAGGCGAGCAGACCGCCCTGGGCGGCGGCTCCAGGGCGATCCGGCAGGTAGGCCTCACCGAAGGCGGCGGCGTTCGCCTCGTTCTCCAGCACACGGACGCCGCCCAGACCCGGCAGGTGCGAGGCCAGCCGGTCGAGGAAGCGCAGGCGGGTCCAGCCGAGGTTGGGGGCGTGCACCAGTTCGCCGCTCTGGTCGACCGGGCCGGGCAGGGCAACGCCCAGGCCGAGCACCTGCCGACCGCTCACGTCGGGGTGGGCCAGCAGGCCATGCAGCAGCCGGGCGAGGTCGCGGGCGGCGCTGTCCGGGTCGCCGGTGGGTGTGGTGGTCAGGGCGCGGGCCAGCACGTGACCGGTGAGGGTACACGCGATCACACGGGTGCCGAGCACGCCGACCTCGGCCCCGAACATGACGTGCTGGCGGGCGTTGAGGTGCAGCTGTCGGCCGGGGCGACCGACCGTGGCCTGGTGAAGGCCGCCCTCGTGCAGCCAGCCTTCCGTCAGGAGTTCCTGTACCACGCTGCCGACCGTGACCTTGGTGCGGCCGGTGCGGGCCGCCAGATCCGCGCGGCTCAGCCCACCCTCGCGGCGGAGCAGATCGAGCACGGCCGAGCGGTTGAGGTGTTTCAGGAAGCCCTGGTCACCGGCGGGGAGCGTTGGGGTCATGGATGTCCTTGCCACAGCTGACTTAAGTAAGAGGAATTAACGAACATGAGCGTAGCGGCAGCGGGCGTCCTCGTCAAGGGGCAGGAACGGAGTACGCCCTTGAGTGCGGCCAGCATGCGATCTGCTCACAGCCTTACCGCAGGACTGAAACGATTTTGGCGCCTGCCCCGCATTCTTAAGTTTGTAATCCATACGAATCTTGCCACGTTGAAGTCAGGAGTGTGATCGTTTCGCACGCCGGTGGGCTGGCCCGTTTGTGCACTCGGCGGGCTGAATCGCCCGTCCACCCGTACTCCGGCCAGCGGGTCTGCACGCCACGGGGGTCTTGACAGCGCTTTCAGAAGGAAGTACGGTAACGTCACCTCAAATCCAGTCGTGTTGCAGGCATCCGGCCTGCACGTCTGCCGCTCACGCCCCGCCCTGGAGTCCGTATGCTCGAACCCGTCACCCTGGCCCACGTGGCCCAAGAAGCTGGCGTCTCGCCCAGCACGGTGTCGCGCATCCTGAACGGCACGGCCAACGTGACGCCGGAAAAGCGGGCCCGCGTGGAGGCGGTCATCGCGCGGCTGAACTTCAAGCCCAATCCGCAGGCGCAGGCCCTGGCAAACGGCCGCAGCCTGACCATCGGCGTGATCACGCCCAGCCTGAACTCCACCTTCTACGGCGAGGCGCTCTCCGGGGTCGAGGCCGTGCTGAACGACACGCCGTACCACCCGCTGGTGATCAGCGGGCAGTGGCGGCCCGAGCGCGAGCAGGAAGCGCTGGACGTGCTGCTGCTGCGCCGCGTGGACGCCCTGATCCTGATGGGCGGCATCCTGGACGACGCGATTCTGGAGCGCGTCTCGCAGCGGGTGCCGATGGTCGCCCTGGGCCGGGACGTGCGGGGCCTGAGCGAGAGCTGCATCGTGATGGACAACCGCGAGGGCATCCGCTTGATTGTGACCCACCTGCTGCACCTGGGGCACCGGCGATTTGCCTACATCAGCGGTGCGGAGCGTCAGCAGGACGCCGTGGAACGCCGCGAATCCTTCCATGCCGCGCTGCACGACGCGGGCGTGACCGTGCCGGATGCCCTGATCGAACCCGGCGAGTACACCGAGGAAGGTGGGCGTCAGGCGGCCGAACGGCTGCTCGACAGCGGGCTGCCCTTCACGGCGCTGGTCTGCGCGAACGACCAGATGGCGCTGGGGGCCCGCCTGACCCTTTACCGCCGGGGCATCCGCGTACCGGAAGACGTGTCGCTGACCGGCTTCGACGACGTGTTCACGTCCTCGCTGATGACGCCGCCGCTCACCACCGTGCGTCAGGCCATCTACGACATGGGTGAGGTGGCAGCCCGCGCCGCGCTGAGCCTGCTGCGGGGTGAGGCTGTGAGCATGCAGATCTTCAAGCCTGAACTGATCGTCCGTGAATCCACCCATCCCCCAGCCGGCGCCCGTCGTCCGGTTCTGCCGAGCGAGGTGAGTCGATGACCGTGCCCAGCGGTTAATCTCATGCCGTTCCACACATCTGAAAGCGCTTTCAACTCTCCCGGAGGTTCACCATGAAGAAGTCCCTGTCGCTCGCCCTCGTGTCCGCCCTGCTGCTCGGCTCCGCCCAGGCCCAGGACAAGGTCACGCTCACCGTCGCGGCCTTCCCCAGCCTCGACAGCGCCATCAAGGCCATCCTGCCCGCGTGGAACAAGCTGCATCCCAACGTCACCATCAAGCTGCAAGCGCAGGAGTACGCCGATCACCACAACGCCATGACCACCGCCCTCGCCACCGGCCAGGGCCTGCCCGACGTGATGGCCGTCGAGATCGGCTACATCGGGAAGTTCGCCGAAGGCCAGGGCCTCGAAGACCTGAACAAGGCGCCCTACTCGGCCACCCAGTACAAGAAGCTCTTCACGCCCTTCACCATCGCCCAGGCGACCAGCAGCGACGGCCGCTACGTGGCCATGCCCACCGACATCGGCCCCGGTACCTTCTTCTACCGCAAGGACGTGCTCGACAAGGCCGGCGTGAACCCGCTGACCATGCAGACCAGCTGGGAAAACTACATTGCGGCCGGCAAGAAGATCAAGGCCAAGACCGGCGCGTCGCTGATCAGCGCGGCGTCCAGCGTCTACAACGTGGTCGTCCGCACCAACCTCAAAGCCGGTGAAGGCCTGTACTTCGACAAGTCCAACAACCTGCTCGTCGGCCCCGACAACGCCCGCTTCGTGCGCGCCTTCACCCTGACCAAGGAAGTCCGCGACGCCGGCCTGGACGCCAAGATCGGCGAGTGGAGCAACGAGTGGTACGACGCCTTCAAGAAGGGCACCGTCGCCACGCAGTTCAGCGGCGCGTGGCTGCAAGGCGCGTTGCAGAACTGGATGGCCCCCGACACCAAGGGTCTGTGGCGCGTGCAGAACCTCCCCGAGAAGGGCTTCGCCTCGTGGGGCGGCTCCTTCTACGCCATTCCCAGCAAGGCCGTGAACAAGCAGTGGGCCTGGGAATTCATTAAGTTCATGACGCTGGAGCAGTCCTCGCAGATCACCGCCTTCCGCGACAACGGCGCCTTCCCCGCGCTGCTCACCGCGCAGAAGGACAAGGCCTTCAGCGAACCCGTCGACTTCCTCGGCGGCCAGCAGGCCCGCGTGCTGTGGCGTGACGCCGCCGCCAAGACCCAGCCCATCGACGTGAACAAGTACGACTCGGTCGCCGACCAGATCCTCCAGACCGAGCTGACCAACGTGCTCGAACAGGGCAAGGACATCAAGCAGGCCCTCACGGATGCCCGCGCCCAGATCGCGCGCCGCGCCCGCTAAGCACGGCGGAATTCGACCTGGGCGGGTGGGGGCCTCCAGCGCCCCCGCCCGCCCGCAGTCGTCCCGGTCGGCCCCCGCTCCACCGTCCCTGAGCCTGAAGAGGAACCGTCATGTCAGACCGCGCCAACCTCACGTCCAGTTCCCCCCCACGATCCGCCTGGAGCTACGCCCGGTTCCAGCAGCGCCTCGCGCCGTACGTGTTCACCAGTCCCTTTTTCATCCTGTTCCTGATCTTCGGGCTGTTCCCGCTGGGCTTCAGCCTGTTCCTGGCCTTTCACCTGTGGAATCCCCTGGACGGCCTGGGCAACTGGAAGTTCGTCGGCTGGGAGAACTTTGCGCTCGCCCTAGGCCCAAGCGACCAGTTCTGGGTGGCCCTGAAGCACACCATCTGGATCGGCCTGCTGTCCGGCATTCCGCAGCACCTCGTGGCGCTCCCGCTCGCCTTCGTGATCCACCAGTTCCTGCGGCGCTGGCAGAGCGCGGTCAGCACCGTGCTGTTCCTGCCGTACATCACCAACGCGGTCGCCATCACCATCGTGTTCGGCATGCTATATTCCGAGCACCTGGGCCTGCTGAACTACCTGCTGCACCTCGTGGGCCTCGGGCCGGTGCGCTGGCTGGCCCTGCCGCAGCTGGTGCCGTACTCGGTCGCGGCGGTGGTGTTCTGGCGCTACGTGGGCTGGAACGTGATCCTGTACCTCTCGGGCCTCCAAGCCATCAGTGAGGACGTGTACGAGGCTGCCACGGTCGACGGTGCGAGCCCGTGGCAGAAGTTCTGGTACATCACGCTGCCGCTGCTGCGGCCCATGATGTTCTACGCGTTCACCCTGACCATCGTCGGAAACATGCAGCTGTTCGAGGAACCCTTCATCATGACCGGCCAGGGCGGCGGCAGCGGCGGCGCGGCCCTGACGAGCGCCATGCACATCTTCAACACGGCCTTCCGCGACCTCGACATGGGCTACGCCTCGGCCATGAGCTGGCTGCTGTTCCTGGCGATCTTCGTCCTGAGCATGGTCAACAACTACCTCTTCTCCCGGGACGGAGGGCGCGACGTATGACCACCCAGCCGCTGAACACGCCCCCACTCGACACCCCGGCCGCTCCACCCCGGCCGCCCCGGCGCGCCCTGCGCCTGCCGGTCGGCCGCGCCGCCCTGTGGCTGTTCGTGGGCCTCGCCTGCTTCCTGTCGGTGGTGCCCTTCTACCTGATGTTCGTGTGGGCGTCCCTGCCCACGGATCAGATCTTCCTGGTGCCGCCGCACCTGTGGTTCGGGGGCGCCGTCGTCGAGAACTTCCACAAGATGATGAACGCGACCTCCGGCATGGCCCTGCGGCAGTTCTGGAACTCGCTGTACATCTCGATGCTCTCGACGGCGACCACGCTGTTCTTCTGCTCACTGGCGGGCTTCGCGTTCGCCATGTACGAGTTCAAGGGCAAGGCGTACCTGTTCGGCTTCATCCTGCTCACCATGCTGATCCCTCCGCTGGTCATGGACATCCCCAGCTTCCTGGTCATGAACAACTTCCTGCACTGGATCGGCACGCCCAAGACGCTGTGGGTACCGGGCATGGCGAACGCCTTCGGGATCTTCCTGATGCGGCAGTACATCATGTCCGCCCTGCCCAAGTCGCTGATCGAGGCCGCGCGGCTCGACGGCGCGACCGAGTTCGGCATCTTCACCAAGGTGGTCGTGCCGCTGATCCGCCCGATCCTGGCGACCCTGGGCGTGGTGACCTTCGTGGGCTCGTGGAACAACTTCAAGGGCGCGCTGATCATGAAACTCAGCGAGGACAACACCATGACGCTGCCGCTGTCGCTGCGCAAGATCACGGGCGGCGCCACGAACATCAACGCCGACTGGGGCGCCACGCTGATGATGGTCGTCCTGACGGTGATCCCGCTGCTGATCATCTTCCTGTTCGCCAGCCGACAGGTCATCTCCGGCCTGACCAGCGGCGCGGTCAAGGACTGACGTGACCCGTCTGCTGACCCTGGCCCTACTCGTCCTGGCGGGCCGCAGCCACGCGGCCACGGTCACGCCCGGCCCCGCGCCCGCACGCCCGATCCTCCCGGCCAGTGTGAGCGGCTTCAACCTGGGGAACTGGATGCCCGTCGTGGAGCAGGTACCGGCCCTGAACGCCCTGAATCCAGCGGCGCTACGCTGGCCCGGCGGGAACATCGGCGACGAGCAGAACCGCACGCCCGAAGCGCTCCAGACGCTGAAGACCAACTGGACGCTGCTGGGCAGGCCGCCGCTGCTGCTCCAGACGCGCGTGTTCTCGCGTCCCGGCGGCAACCGCGACGGCGCGGAGGCCAGGAACACGCCGGCCGACGCCGCCGACCTCGTGCGGATGGCGCAGGAGCTGGGCCTGAACGTCGCGTACTGGGAGATCGGGAACGAGCCCGACCTGTACGCCACCAACCGCTCCGATCCGAGCTGGACGCCGGAGAAGTACTGCGGCGTGGTGCGCGCCCAGAAAGCGGCCATCCTGAAGGTCGATCCGGCCGCGAGGATCGCCGGTCCGGCCGTGAGCAACCCCGGCCCGTTCCTGGATGCCGCGATCAAGGGCTGCGGCGACGCCTTCGACCTGATCACCTGGCACCTGTATCCGAGCAACGGCGACGGCACCGACGCGGCAGCCTTCGCCAGCATCGATCAGGTGCAGGGTACTCTGACGCGTGTCCAGACCCTGTGGGCCGACCCGGCCACCAACCCGCTCGCGCAAGGCCGGCCCCTGGCGCAGGGCGTGACCGAGTACGCGCAGTCCTGGCGCAGCGACCGCGCCACGCACCTCTCGGACGCCGTGGGCGGGCTGTGGGCGGCCGAGGCGGCCCTGCGCCTGTCGGAAGGCGGCGTGGTCTTCGACACCTACTTCTCGCTGATGGCGACCGGCAACCACGGCCTGGTCGATGATGCCGGGTACCCCCGATTCTCGTACGCCGCCTTCCGTGAGCTCGCGCATTATCGGGGAGAGACCGTCAATCTGAGCAGCGACGATCCGACCGTATGGGTGCATGCTGCGCGGCAGGGCGGCTTCATCACCGTGTTCGCGCTGAATACTGCCGCCACGGCCACTCCCCTGACGCTGAGCGTGCCCGGCTACTCTCTTGTCGGTGCGAAGACCGTCACCGATGCCGACGTGAACGCAGACCGATCCCCCCGCTCTCTGGCCGTGGCCGCTCCGGTCGGCCTGCCTCCGCTGAGCCTGACCCGCCTCGTTCTGAAAGCCTTTTCATCACCCTCCGCGGAGCTTCCATGACCAGCACTCCCGATCCCCTGCACTTTCCGCCACGCTTCGCCTGGGGCGTGGCCACCGCCTCCTACCAGATCGAGGGCGCCCCCGCCGAGGACGGCAAGGGCCCCAGCATCTGGGACACCTTCTCTCACACGCCGGGCCAGGTTCGGGGCGGCGATACCGGTGACGTCGCCTGCGACCACTACCACCGCCTTGAGGCAGACCTCGACCTGATCCAGTCCCTCGGTGTGAACGCCTACCGATTTAGTGTGGCGTGGCCCCGCCTCCAGCCCGCTGGGCGCGGCCCGGTCAACCAGCAGGGTCTGGACTTCTACTCCCGCATGGTGGACGGCCTGCTCACGCGCGGGATCACGCCGTGGCTGACGCTGTACCACTGGGATCTGCCGCAGGCCCTCCAGGATCAGGGCGGCTGGCCCTCGCGCGACACCGCCCTCGCCTTCGGCGAGTACGCGGCCCTCGTGGCGGGCGCGCTCGGCGACCGGGTGAAGCACTTCATCACGGTCAACGAGCCGTGGGTGGCCGCGTTCCTGGGCCACGCGGTCGGCATCCACGCGCCGGGGCATACCGATCTGGCCGAGAGTTACGCCGCCGCGCACCACCTGCTGGTCGGGCACGGGCTCGCCGTCCAGGCCGTGCGCGCCCACGCGCCGGGCGCGCAGGTGGGCATCACCCTGAACCTGTACGAGGGCTACCCCGCAACGGACACGCCGGAAGACCGCGCCGCGACCCGCCGCCAGGACGGCTTCCAGAACCGCTGGTACCTCGACCCCGTGTTCGGGCGCGGCTACCCGCAGGACATCGTGGAGCTGCTGGGCGACGCCAGCCCGCAGGCACAGGGACTGGTGCTGCCCGGCGACGTGGAACTCATGGGCGTACCCACGGACTTCCTGGGCGTGAACATGTACTCGCGCTCGGTGGTCGAGGACGCGCCCGGCGAGGGCTTCCTACACTCGCGCGCCATCCAGCCCCAGGGCAGCGAGTACACCGGCTTCGGCTGGGAAGTCGCCCCGCAGAGCCTGACGGATCTGATGCTGCGCCTCCAGCGGGAGTACGACCCGCCCGCGATCTACATCACGGAAAACGGCGCGACCTACCCGGACACCGTAAACGAGGATGGCACCGTGCAGGACGCCGACCGCACCCGCTACTTCCAGACGCACCTGGGGGCCCTGGAGGACGCGATCACGCAGGGCGCGAAGGTGCGCGGATACTTCGCGTGGTCGCTGATGGACAACTTCGAGTGGGCGGAAGGCTACGACAAACGCTTCGGCCTCGTGTACGTGGACTTCGGCACGCAGGCCCGCACCCTCAAGCAGTCCGGCCGCTGGTACCGGGACTTCCTGGCCCGCACGCGCAAGGCGGTGGGCGCGTGACCGCCGAGCCCCCCACCCGACCCACCGTGACTGTCACCAATCCGGTGCTGCCGGGCTTCCACCCGGATCCCAGCATCCTGCGGGTCGGCACGGACTACTACCTGGCGACCAGCACGTTCCAGTGGTATCCGGGCGTGGCGATCTCCCACTCGCGCGACCTGGTGAACTGGCGGCTCGCGGCGCGGCCCCTGGATCGCCTGAGCCTGCTGGACATGCGTGGCGACGCGGATTCCGGCGGCATCTGGGCCCCGTGCCTGAGCCACGACGGCGAGCAGTTCTACCTGATCTATACCGACGTGAAGTCTTGGGGCATCCAGGAGGCGTTCAAGGACAGCCACAACTACCTGACGACCGCGCCCAGCATCGACGGCCCGTGGTCCGAGCCGGTGTACCTGAACTCCAGCGGCTTCGACCCCAGCCTGTTCCACGATGACGACGGCAGGAAATGGTTCCTGAACATGGTGTGGGATCACCGGCCCGGCCGCAACGCCTTCGCGGGCATCGTGCTGCAGGAGTACAGCCCCACCGAGCAGAACCTGGTTGGCCCGCGCGAGATCATCTTCACCGGCACCGACATCAAGGTGACGGAAGGGCCGCACGTCTATAAGAAAGACGGCTGGTACTACCTGCTGACGGCCGAGGGCGGCACGAGCTGGGAACATGCCGTCACGCTGGCCCGCTCGCGCTCCATTCATGGGCCGTACGAGGTGCATCCGCAGGGCCCGCTGCTCACCGCCGTGGACGCGCCAGCGTTGCCCATCCAGAAATCCGGGCACGCCAGCTTCACCGACACGCCGGACGGACAGTGGATCATGGCCCACCTGTGCGGCCGCCCGCTGACCCCCCAGGGCGAGTGCCCGTTGGGCCGCGAGACGGCGCTCCAAGCGCTCGACTGGCCCGAAGGCGGGTGGCCGACCCTGGCGCAGGGCGGGCACCACCCCGCCCAGCACGTGCAGCTCCCAGCCCTGCCCGCCCACCCCTGGCCCGCCGTGCCCGCCCGTGATGACTTCGGCGGCCCGCAGCTGCGCCCCGAGTGGATGACGCTGCGTGCTCCGGCCGACCTCCTGGGCGTGGAACTCACGGACGGGGGCCTGCGCCTGCATGGCCGCGAGTCCCTGATGAGCCGCCACAGCGTGGCCCTGGTCGGCCGCCGGCTTCAGAGCCTGCACGCCCGGCTGCGGACAGAACTGAGCTTCGCGCCGGAGGACTTCCAGCAGATGGCGGGCCTGTGCGCGTACTACGACTCCCGCAACTGGGTGTACCTGCGCGTGAGCCACGACGAGACCGCCGGCCGCGCGCTGAACGTGACCTCCTGCGAGAACGGCATCTACCGCGAGCACCTGACCCACGACGTGGGCGTGGGCGACATCGGCCCCATCCAGCTGGAGGTCGTGTATGACGGCCCCACCTTCCAGTTCGGGTACAGCGTGGACGGCGAGACGTGGCACGCCATAGGCGAGCCCTTCAGTGCTGGTCTGCTGTCCGACGAGCACTGCGGCGGCTTGAGCTTCACCGGCACCTTCCTGGCCCTGACCTGCCAGGATCTGAGTGGCCGCCGCACGCCCGCCGATTTCCGCTGGGCGGAGTACCTCGAGTTCTGATCGGACCGATTCTCGCCCGGCGTCCCACGGCGCCGGGTGTGCTCTTGTGGAGGAACCTATGACTGCTACTGAAACGCCGCGCGCCCTGATGGTCTGGGGCGGTTGGGACCGCCACGAGCCGCAGCAGACCACCGAACGCTTCGCCGCGCTGCTGCGCGATCAGGGCTTCGACGTGACCGTCACCGGAGATCTGGACGTCTACCTGGACGCCGACCTGCTGGCCCGGCAGGCGGTGATCGTGCAGTGCGTGACCATGAGTACCATCACGCCCGAGCAGGTGAAAGGCCTACTGAACGCCGTCCGGGGCGGGGTGGGCTTCGCCGGCTGGCATGGCGGGGCCGGGGACTCGTTCCGGAACACGCCGGACTACCAGTACATGGTGGGCGGGCAGTGGGTCGCCCATCCGGGCAACATCTTTGAGTACACGGTGCAGATCACGGCGGATCATGCCATCACGCGTGGGCTGAGAGACTTCGCCATGCATTCCGAGCAGTACTACCTGCACACCGATCCATCCAACACCGTGCTCGCCACGACCACCTTCACGGGCGAACACGACCCCTGGATTGCGGGCACGGTCATGCCGGTCGCGTGGACGCGCCGGTACGGTCAGGGCCGTGTGGCGTACTGCGCGCTGGGGCACGTGAACGCCGACTTCGAGGTGATGGAGGCGCGTGAACTGGTCTTGCGGGGCCTGCTGTGGGCGGCGGGACAGCTGGACTGACCGCCGCCTCCGTGTCGGTGAAGGGGGGGCTGTCCTTGCGGTGGCAAACCACTGCTGCAACTCCGGCGGCTTGACCTCCCACCGCGGGCCAGCGGCTCAGTCCCGCGACAGGCGCACCGCCCGGTTCCACAGCAGTCCCAGTGCGCCGAGCAGGGCGGCCAGCAGGATGAACAGCGCAGGGGACGCCAGCGGCCAGCTGCCCATGACCGCGCCCAGGCTCAGGCCCAGGGCGTTCAGGCCCATGAACACCCCCATCACGCGGCCCAGCGTGCCGGCGGCCACCAGGCCCTGGGCGCGGGTCACGGCGGCCACCTCCAGCACCCCCAGGCTCAGGCCCAGGAGTCCGGCGGTCACAAACCAGACGACCGGCTGCGCGATGGCGAAGCCGAGCACGGCCAGCACGCACAGCACCCGCCCCAGGTTGATGAGCGTCTCGGTGCTGAACCGTGTGGACAGAACTCCGACGGCGAGCGCCCCGACGAGGGCCCCCGCGGCGCTG